>CAJLUE010000090.1 GCA_905209765.1 uncultured Collinsella sp.
TGCGCAATACCTACGAGCTGGTCCGCGCCTACGTACAACGCTAGCGATGCAGCGGCCTCGGCTGATACGGCAGTACCGACCGAGGCCGTCCTCTCTAAGTTGCGGTGAAATAGGGACTGTTTGGCGGTTTTAAACGCTTAAACAGTCCCTATTTCACCGCAATTTATGAAGGGGATGGGGCTACTTAAGTGCGCCGGTCACCGTGCCGCCGCCGAGGACGATGTCGCCGCGGTAGACTACAACGGCTTGGCCGGGGGCGATGGCTCGCTGCGGCTCGTCAAAAGTCAGCAGCATTTGTCCGTCGGCGCCACGTGTAAGGGTCGCTGCCTGGTCCTTTTGACGGTAGCGGTACTTGGCGCCCACGCGAATGCCGCCGTCATCGAGCTCTGCCTCCATGCGATCGGCAGGGGCGCTCCAGATCCAGTCATTGGCCGTGAGCGCCGCGGCGGTCAGGTCCTCGGCCTCGCCCAGATGCACGGTGCTGCTGTCGGCGTCGACGCCCGTTACGTACACGGGATGCGCCATCGCGACGCCCAGGCCCTTGCGCTGACCGATGGTGTAGCGCAGCGCACCGTTGTGGCGCCCGACCACGCTGCCGTCGCGCCACACAATGTCGCCCGGTGCAGCGGGATGTCCGCAGCGGCGCTCGATATAGCCCGCGTAGTCACCGTCTGGAATAAAGCAGATATCCTCGCTTTCGGCCTTCTTGGCGTTGGTAAAGCCCTGCTCGGCGGCTATGCGGCGCACGTCGCGCTCTTTGTCTAGGCCTGCCAGCGGAAAGATCGTGTGTGCCAGGCGCTCCTGCGTAAGCGAATACAAAAAGTAGCTTTGGTCCTTTTTGGGATCTTCGCCGCGATGTAGCTGCCAGGTGCCGTCTGCCGCCTGGCTTGTTTTGGCATAGTGGCCCGTGGCGATGTAGTCGCAGCCCATATCGAGCGCCGCATCGAGCAGCGCGCCAAACTTAATGTGGCGGTTGCAGATAATGCACGGGTTGGGCGTCAGTCCCTCCTGGTAGGCGTTCACAAAGCGCTCGATCACGTTGCGGTCGAAGGTTTGCTGCAAGTCGAGCACATGGTGCGGAATGCCTATGCGCTCGGCGACCGCCTTCGCGTCGGCGATGTCGCGGTCGACCTTACTCATGCCCGTGGCGGGGTCGGGTGCGGGGCAGGTGAGGCGCATGGTGGCACCGACGCATTCGTAGCCCTGGCTTTTGAGCAGGTACGCGGTCACGCTGGAATCGACGCCGCCGCTCATGGCGACGAGCACGCGCTTGTTGTGCATGGGGAGGTTCTCCTTGGTGGCATGTGGCCAAAAAAGAAAAGCGGCGCGGGAGGCTGGTTCCGCGCCGCAGATATTGTAGCAAGTTCGGACGTCTCGTGGGGCACCCTAACGAGATGGGCTCAGGCAGCCAGAAGAGAGGGTAGACCGGCGTGCCTTGGGCCTATCGACAAGTGACGGGCCCTTAGTCCTGGAAGAGCGCCGTGGACAGGTAGCGCTCGCCGGTGTCGGCAAGCAGGGCCACGATGGTCTTGCCCTCGTTTTCGGGGCGCTTGGCCAGCTGCAGCGCGGCCCACACGGCGGCACCGGACGAAATGCCCACGAGCACGCCCTCCTTGTGGCCCACGGCACGGCCGGTGGCAAAGGCGTCGTCGTTCTCGACGGGGATGATCTCGTCGTAGACCTGGGTGTCGAGGACGTCGGGCACAAAGCCGGCACCGATGCCCTGGATCTTGTGCGGGCCGGCCTGGCCCTTGGAGAGCACCGGGGAGGTGGCGGGCTCGACGGCGACGACCTTAATCTCGGGGTTCTGCTCCTTGAGGAACTCGCCCACGCCGGTCACGGTACCACCGGTGCCAACGCCGGCGACGAAGATGTCGACCTTGCCGTCGGTGTCGTCCCAGATCTCGGGGCCGGTCGTGGCCTTGTGAATGGCGGGGTTGGCGGGGTTCACAAACTGGCCGGCGATGATGCTGTTGGGAGTCTCCTTCTGCAGCTCCTCGGCCTTGGCGATAGCGCCCTTCATGCCCTTGGAGCCGTCGGTGAGCACGAGCTGCGCACCGTATGCCTGCATCAGCTTGCGGCGCTCGACGGACATGGTTTCGGGCATGGTGATGATCACCTTGTAGCCGCGGGCGGCCGCCACCGAGGCGATGCCGACGCCGGTGTTGCCGCTCGTGGGCTCGATGATGGTATAGTCGCCGCCGCGCACGAGCTTGCCTGCCTTCTCGGCCTCGTCAATCATGTTCTTGGCGACGCGGTCTTTAACGGACCCAGCGGGGTTGAAGTATTCCAGTTTGACGAGCACACGAGCCTTGAGGTCCTCGTCGGCCTCAAAGTGGGTGAGCTCCAGAAGCGGGGTGTGGCCGATAAGCTGATCGATGGACGTGTAAACCTTGCTCATGGTGAACCTCCAAAGTGTTCAAGTTGCTGGTTGCCGTGTGGTTTCACGGTGCGTGTAGCAGCTAAACCCATAAACCTTATAGGTTGTTCGTTTAGCTGTTGGCAAGCATAGTAGACACTAAAGCCTAGTAATGCAATAGGAAATAGAAGATTATTACGAGTCGATTAACCATCTTGACCGGAACGGGTATTTTCAAACCCATTTTTTCGGCTAGAATTTCAACGGACTAAAAGACCGAAAGGCAGCACTATATATGTTGGTTTCTACTAAGGGCAGGTACGCCCTGCGCGTTATGGTCGATCTGGCCGAGCACCAGGCGGCCGGTCGCATCCCGCTCAAAGAGATCGCGGCGCGACAGGGGATTTCCGAGAAATATCTCGAGAACATCTTGGCTACGCTCGTGCGCGCCAACATGCTTTCGGGCATGCGTGGCAAGGGCGGCGGCTATGTGCTCACGCGTCCGCCCGAGCAGTACACGGTGGGCGAGATCTTGCGCCTGACCGAGGGCAGTCTGGCGCCGGTCGCCTGCCTGGATGGCGACTGCAAGGGCTGCTCGCGCTCGGATGAGTGCCCCACGCTCGACGTGTGGAAGAACCTGGACAAGCTCATCAACGACTACCTCGACGGCGTGACGCTCGACCAGCTCGTCGCCCCCAGCGAAGGCTACGACTACGTCATCTAGCCCACCTGCCATTTGGGGACGGGGTGGAAATGGTAGATTTTCTTGCCCTCTGAGACTTGACAAATAAGAAGGCCGCCCATTTTTGCGATGGGCGGCCTTCGTTTTGGGCTGTTGAGACGGACACGGTCGGAATGGCCGTTTTAGTCCTCGGCAAGACTATCGAGGATGCTGCGCATGATGGACACTAGGATGCTGCCCATAAAGGCTGAGCCAAAGCCGGCGATGGAGATGCCGACGCCCAACAGGTTGACCGACAGGTAGCTGGCGAGCTCCAGCATAAAGCTGTTGAGCACGAGCTGGAAAATGCCGAGCGTGATGATCGTGAGCGGCAGCGAGATGACCGTGAGGAACGGTTTGACGAACGAATCGACGATGTTGAGGAACAGTCCCACAAAGGCAAAGCAGACCCAGGCCTCGGCAAAGCCGAAAGGTTGGATACCGGGGACGAGGAACGTGGCGATCGCGATGGCGATCGAGGTGAAGAGCCAGTTAAGCATAAAGCGCATGGCGTGAATCCTTTCTTGCGCCGGGGATGCTGGCGTCGCGTGAAGCGGCTTGCGGCGGCGACTGGATGGTTGCGCGGGCGCGCCGCGGTGTTTGGGCGCCCATTGTCTCAAATATTCGTGGAGCTTACGTGCGCATTCGGTTTCTAAACGGCGTTCGTCCTGAAACCCGTGCCGCTGACAGAGAGTCTTGTCACTTTAGTTTGGTGGTGTGCTACACTGCTACGGGCAAATGGCCCATGCATAGTTTTATTGCATATTTACGGGCGAACGATGCCCGATGTCAGTATCAACTTCGATGCCTTTTGGCGGGTTTGGCGGTGATCGATGAATATCGAGAACATGTTTGACAAGCCTGATGTCAAGCAGCTGGTCCACGCATTTAGCCTTTTGGACGACGAGAAGGATATCCAAGCGTTTTTGACCGATATCTGCACGCCGCGCGAGATTTGCGACCTTTCTCAGCGTTTGCAGGTTGCGCGCTATTTGGACGAGGGCGAGCCTTATGTTGAGGTTCAGGCCCGTACCGGCGCTTCATCCACCACGGTGAGCCGCGTTTCAAAGGCGCTGAACTGCGAGTACGGTGGCTACCGCAAGATCCTCATTAAGTTGGAGGATGGCGAGTAGGCCGGCGACAACATTGAATTACGAAGAACCGTCCCTACGGGGGCGGTTTTTTGATCCCTTGGGGACGGAGGAAAACGGATCACCGGGTTAGACTGACCCCCACTGTGATCCATTTTCCTCCGTCCCCAAGGGATCAAATCTGTTGGCGTGGGGCAAATCTGTCCGCGTGGGCGGGTAGGATGGATGCATTGATTATTGCGAACAGTTTGAGCGGAGGACCATGCCTGTTCGAATCTATACCACCAATGCCGGCACGGATTTGAGCGATGCCGAGTCGGCGCTGCTTGCCGACCTTATTGCCCGTCACGGGCGTGCCGTGTTGCTGGCACCAACGTTTGCCGAGCTCGACCTGTGCCGTCATGATGCGGCGGAAGCCGGCGTTTCGCTGGGTATCGACTACAAGACGCCCACATCGTGGCTTCGCTCGCTTTGGGAGCTTTTGGGCGACGGGCGCGGTTTCGTCGACAACCTGCAGCGCCAGATGCTGTTTTCGGACATGGTCACGCGCCTCGATGATGCCGACCTGCAGCCGCTTTCGCGCAGCCAGGGCACGGTGCGCATGCTCGCGCGCATGGCCCGCGATGTGCTGCCGGGCGTAGCGGGGACGGGTGCCGAGCGCTGCTGCGGCGACGTTTGCCGTCCCGATCCCAAGAGCGACGCCGAGGCTCGCGTATTCGAGCTTTTGCGTGCCTACGCGGGCGGTTTGGACCGTCGAGATATGGTCGAGCCCTGCGAGGCAGCCGACATTATGGCCGGTGCCCTGGCCGATAGCCTGCCGGCGTGCGCCCGCGCCGTATGCGTGCGCGGTATCACGTCGTTTACGCACGGTCTGCTCGAGCTGCTGTCTGCCGTGGCGAACAATGGGGGAGAGGTCGTCGTGCTACTTGACCGCGAGCAGGCGGCGATGCGCGAGGAGCTTGCCACGGCATTTGATGCCCGCGGTGTGCTGTTTGAGATTGCGCCGCTGGGGGAGGACGCCGTCGCGTCTGATGTCGCTTGCGGGGCCGCCGCTCAGCCTGCCTTTATTGAGGTCGCCGGCCCCCATGCCCGTGCTCATGTCTATGCGGACGCCATCGATAAGTTGGTGAAAGCGCACAAGGAGTCCAAGGCCGATAAAGCTACTGCAACGCCCGCCGACCCTGTGCGCGTGCTCGTTGTTTCTGCCCGGGCATCCCAGCTGTTCGGTGAGCTCGCCTCTCGTCTGGCGGCGCGTCACATTGCGTCCGAGACGACCGAGTTCACGGCGTTTTCCCAGTCCATCGCGGGCAGGCAGTTTACGGCGCTCGCCAACCTGATCGAGCGTATGAAAGCCGCCGACGAGGGCACCGCTTCCAAGACCGAGTGGTGGCCCGCTCCAGAGCTTACCGACTGGATTTATAGCCCGCTTTCGGGTACTGACGCCGCGAGCGCCCGCGGCTTCGACAAGAACATGCGCCTGTCGCGCAGCAAGACCACTGCGGGCGTCAAGAGCCTGCTGCAGAGCGTGCAGGGCCAGGTGAGGGGCGCCCGCAAGGCCGCCAGCGAAGAAAACTGGTTTAAGAACGTGCCATGCGTGGTCTCGGACGTGTTTCAGGCGCTGTGGCGCGACAAACCCGTGACGGCGCTCAAGGCCATGCTCGCCGTTGCAGAGGCGCTGCCCGATCGCGCTCTAGGCGGTCTTGACGGCCAGGCCCGTCGCCAGGCGGAGACGGCTTTGCTGCGCCATGCCATCGACATCCTTATGAATGATGCTCGCGCGCTCGACGTGTCGCAGGCCGCGACCGTGCCGGTTCTCGACGGCGTTCGAACCAAGGTGGACAAGCGCAGTACCGCTTACGATTACGCGACCTACGAGGTCGATCGCACGCCACGGGCACAAGTGCGCTTCGTGTCGCTTGCCGATGCGTCGGTTTTGCGTCCTGGCGGCTACGATGCCGTGCTGTTTGCCGACGTCGACCTGGACAGCTATCCGCTTTC
>CAJLUE010000091.1 GCA_905209765.1 uncultured Collinsella sp.
GGGGCTGGGACGGAGGGATTCGAACCCCCAACAGCCGGCACCAAAAACCGGAGTTCTACCGTTGAACTACGTCCCAATGTGTGGTGTTGCCCAAAAGCAACCCGTTTAGTTTACCTAATCTGCGAGGGCATCGCAAACGCCATCGAGCAGGCGTACGGCGAGTGTCTGCGCATCACTTGCGGTGAAGGTTCCGTTGTAGCGCGTCATGCCCGTGAGCTCAATGCGGATGCGCGCGGGCTTTTGCTGCGCGGCGACATTGGCGGTGCGGATGCGCTGTGCAAGGTTGTGACACTCGGCAAGGGCGATCGTGGCGCGCGGCGCAGCATCTGCGGGCAGCTCATCGCTTGCAATCTCGAGCACCAGATCCACGTCGGTCGGAACCTCGGAATCGCAAAGCATCATGCCGCTGCTGTCGGTCGTCGCCGTGGCGATGTTCCACATGCGCGATGCAACGCTGCGTGCGATGGGGTCCTCACCGATGACGGCAATCTGGAAGCGCTCGAGCACGTTGGCGGCGCGGGCAAAACCGATGCGCGACTCGGCCTCGGTAACCGAGGGCTTGCCCTCCCACACGTGATGCAGGCGGTTGATATAGGCGTAGGTATCCTGGAACGCCATGCCATCGGCAAACAGGCCGACATTTTCTTGGAACTGCTGCAGAGCGGCCTCGGTGTGCGGGCCAAAATAGCCGTCGTCCTCACCGCAGGCAAAACCCAAAACGTTGAGCGCGCGCTGCAGGGCCTGAACGTCGGCGCCATGGAAATTGGGCATGCGCAGATAGAGCGTGCGGTCGCCCAGTTTATACGAGGCGTCTACCAGGGCGCTCCAACAGGGGATATCGACGGCGCAGCCAGCGGGAAGGCCACTGTCGAGCCTAAAGGTGCCAACAGCCTGCTCGGTGGTGGTGCCAAAGCGCTTGTCGGAGACCTCGGTGTCATCGATTGTATAGCCGAGCTGCAGAAGGCGGGACTGGACGTCCTCGACGGCTGCTCCCTGCATGCCCGTTGTAATAGGTTCCATGAACGAACCCCTTTCGGCGTACCATTCGTACTATTTGAGCGTGTGTCGGATAGACAACGCAAAGGGATGCATAAACATGCACTCAACAGTGTAGCAAGTTGTACCCAAATACGCTGCTGACAGG
Organism: uncultured Collinsella sp.; assembly: GCA_905209765.1. Classification (GTDB taxonomy): domain Bacteria; phylum Actinomycetota; class Coriobacteriia; order Coriobacteriales; family Coriobacteriaceae; genus Collinsella. The sequence goes on from CAJLUE010000091.1 coordinate 1,145, forward strand.
TTTTATAACCCCCGCTAGTTGAGTCGCTCCACAAAGAAATCTGCCATGGAGAGGAACAACTCGCGTGCGTGCTGATCAAGCTCAACGTTCTCGATGGCCGCTTTGGCCTTGGCGGTCAGGTCGAGCGCGTAAGTGTGGGCGTAATCGATGGAGCCGGTCTCCTGGAAGATCTCCACGGCGCGTGCAAGTTGCGCGGGGTCCTCGGTGCCCGAGGAAAGGATTGCCTCGACCTCGTCGTGATAACGCTCGTCTGACAGGGCGTGCACGGCGACGAGGGTGCGCTTGCCCTCGGTGATATCGGTGCGGAAGTCCTTGTTGGCGGCCTCTTTGGTGCCGATCAAGTTGAGCAGATCGTCCTGAATCTGAAAGGCAAGGCCCGTGTGTAGACCAAAGGCGCGCAGCGCTTCGATTTGCCCATCACTGCCGCCGCCGATAATGGCTCCGGCGGCAAGTGGCGTGGCTCCGCTGTAGTACGCCGTCTTGTGTGTTGCCATGTCCAGATAATCGTCGACCGAGATGTCAAAGCGTCCATCGCGGACCCAGCCCAAGTCGAGCGCCTGGCCCTCGATGGTGCGAACGATCATCTCGGTGAGCTCGTGGAGTACACGGAGTTTCACGTCTGCCTCGAGTGTGGGGTCGTCGAGAACCGTCTTGGTGACCATGGTGAGCGCCAGATCGCCGCAGTTGATGGCAAGGCCCGTGCCCTCGGTAAGGTGCATGCAAGGCTTGCCGCGACGCAGCTGGCCGTTGTCGGCTATGTCGTCATGGATAAGCGCTCCCGACTGAAAGTGCTCGATAGCTGCCGCCGCGCTGCGGGCGCTCTCAAAGCTGCCACCTACCGCGGTGGCGGCGAGCATGCAGATGAGCGGGCGGTGGCGCTTGCCGGCATTGGCCGTAAATGTCGAGAGCGGGGTATACAGGTAGCGCTCGATATCGGCAGAGGTCGCCTGTCCGTCAAAGAACGTGGCCAGATAGTCGTTGATCTGGCCAAAGTGCTGGGCTAAAAAGCTGGTAAACGGACTGGACACGGGTTCTCGCATTCTTTCTTAGGTTGCATCGTTGCGGTGTGCAGATACCATATTGCCACATTGGAGTTGCCGGCGCGTCTGTTTTGGCGATTTGGGGAAACGGGACGCGTGCGCGTGCCGGCTGCTTATATAAGCCTAAAGTGCTCGAGCGCCTTGACGACGCCATCTTTGTCGACCGAGTCGGTGATGTAGTCGGCGCGCTTTTTAAGATAGTCCGGCGCATTGCCCATGGCGATACCGACATCGACGGCGTTCATCAGCGAGACGTCATTGCTGGCGTCGCCGATGCCGTATACGGTTCCGTGGTGGGGATCGAGGGCGTCGAGTACAGACTGGATGCCCCCGCGCTTCGTGCATTCGCGGGGCGAGATTTCGGTTACCTCGAGTTCGAGCTCGTTAAAGCACAGCAGCGGCTCAAGTGCCTTATCTTGAGCGATGTGGTTGGCGAGCGATGTAGACATCAAGATCTTGTAGGCACTGTAATGTTGCAGCTGCGTGACTGCGTCGCCCAGGGTGCGCGCGTATCCGGGGGCATCGGGGGCATCGGCACTCATGCGCACGACGCCGTTGAGGCCCTCAAAGCGGATGACCTCGCCCGACTGCTCAAGATAGGGGGCAAGGCGCTGCAGCATGCCGGGCGTCATCGACAGATCGCGAATTGCGTGTCCGTTGATCTCGGCGTAACCGCCCGCAAGACAGACGATGCCGGTCCAGGGCAGCTCAAGAAGTTTGGGGTGGATGCAGCTGAAGGTGCGCCCTGTGCAGATAAACGCCATATTGCCCTTGGCAACAAAATCACGGATGGCTTGCGAGACCGCTTCATTGGGATAGGGGGAGAGGTCTCGCTCGCTCTCGGGAAGCTCTTGTGCCACTCGAGGGTCTTGCCACGCGAGCGTGCCGTCAATGTCGAAGAAGCAGATATCGCCGTGCTTGTGGGTTGGGCTGGCGACAGGGGAGGCCGAGGCGGTGGGCACAAATCCCGGCTCGAGGCCCATGATCTGGTCAAAATGCTCTTTAACGCGGGGAACGGAGATGCCGATGATCACCTGGGCGGTCTTGCCCGTAATGATGAGGCCCTTGGCGCCCACCGCGACAAACGACGCGTTATCTGCAACGATGGAAGGGTCTGCGACCTCGACGCGCAGGCGCGTGGCACAGTTGGTTGCGCCCACAATATTGCCAACACCACCTAAAAGCTGAATTACCCGCTCAGCGAGGATGTGATCTTGATCGGATCGACTGTTGACCTCGTCATTGGGAGATTGCTCTTTGGCAAAGCCGCTTTCCGTTAAACGATCGATTGCCGCGCGATTGGCGACATGATCCTCGCGGCCCGGCGTCTTAAGGTCATAGATCAAGATGAGTGCTCGAAAACTAACAAAAAAGATGAGGCTAAAGGCAAGGCCGATACCGAGCGCCAAAAGATAGGCGCCGGCATGCGTGCGCATGAGCGGAATAAAGTTGAAGGCTGCCATCTCCATGAGGCCGCCCGAGAAGATGCCGACGATGCCAAAGAGATTCATGGTTGTGGCAAGGCAAGACGATAAGACGGCGTAGAGAAAAAAGAGCCCGGGGTGGGTGAACATAAAGAGAAACTCGAGTGGCTCGGTAACGCCGCAAACCACCGAGGCGATGATGGCGGGAACAAGGATGACCCTGAGGCCGGCGCGGCGTTCTGGTTTTGCGGTGGAGTAGAACGCAGCCGCGATGGCAGGAAGGCCAAAGAGCTTGACCCAGCCGGTGGCGGTAAAACCGGCCCACGGCGCAAGTTCATTAAGGGGGCGCGTGCTATGGGAGAGGATAGGGAGCAAGCTGCTCCACGTGGCGTAGATGCCGTCGTTAATGACCAGGTTGTCGTAGTAGATCGGCATGTAGAGCAGGTGGTGCAGCCCCATGGGCTCGAGCGCTCGCTCCAAAAACACAAAGATGCCCACGCCAAAGGGGCCGACGCTCGTAAGTGCATGGCGCAGCGTTTCGGTCATTGCGTATACGGAGGGCACGATGGCGGCCGAGATAGCGGCAAGGGCAAACACGGCAAAAAAGCTGATGAGGTAGACCAGCGATGAGCCCGAGAAGGTGCCGAGCCAATCGGGAACCTTGGCATCGTAGAAGCGGTCATGGATGGCGACGACGGTTGCCGATACCGCTAGCGGGCCGATAATGCCGGTGTCGAGCGTCTTAATGCCGTCGATGATGGTGATGCCACTAGCGGAGGTCAAAGACGACGGGTACTTAAGTCCAAGGTTGTCTCCGCTCAGCTTGATGATCTCGCTCAAAAAGAAGCAATAGGCAAAATAGGCCACGAGTGCCTCGAGGCAGCAACGTGCCGGCTGCTTTTGGGCAAGGCCGATGGGCAGCGCTACGGCAAAAAGGAGCGGAAGGCGCTTAAAGACCGTCCACGAGCCACGCTGGATGATAGCCCAGAAAACGTACCAAGGGGTTCCGTATACGGCGAGATCGCCGACGATATCCGCAGACGTTGCGAGGGCGGAGATGCCGACCATAAGGCCTGATATAGAAAAAAGCATGGCGGGCGCGAACATTGCCCCGCCAAAGCGTTGGATTTTTTGCAGCATAATATGCCTTCCGGATGCAACATGCTGTGCAAGCAAGAACGTTTAAACAATGAACTCATTGTAGAGGACTGGCTGCTTGCCGCATTAACGGTTTTGATTCGGTCCGATTTGGGTGTCGGGGGAACCGTCGACGGTAAATAATCCGTGCTTTGCCGATAGACGGTTTAAACAACCCCAAGAAATGCTATCGTGCCTAGCCATACATATTCATTAGAGGTGAAGTCATGCCAAAAGCGATATACGAAGGAATCTACCGAGAAATACGCTCGCGCATCATTAATGGGACCTATGCGTTTCAGGAGATGCTGCCAACTGAAGCCGAGCTGACCGCGGAATTTGGCTGCACGCGCAATACTGTCCGCCGCGCTTTGAGCATGCTGGCCGACGGGATGTTTGTGCAGCCCATACACGGCAAGGGCGTGCGCGTTATTTGGCTTAAGGGCGAAACCGACATGTTGGGCGCACTCGAAGAGGTTGAGTCGTTTGGCGAGTTCGCAAAACGCAACAATGCCGTCGCATCGACCGAGGTCAAGTCTTTTGAACATTTGATTTGCACTGAGCAACTCTCTCGTCGCCTGGGCTTTAAGGTGGGCGAGGAGCTGATTCGCGTAGTGCGTGTCCGAAGCCTCAACGGCAACGCGCGCCAAGTGGACCATGGCTATTTTTTGGCGTCGATCGCCAAGGGCCTGACCCCCGAGATCGCGGCAGATTCTATTTACGGCTATCTGGAGCACAAGCGCGGTGTCAAAGTGATGGCGAGCCGTCGTACGGTGAGTGTCGAGCTCGCCAACGATGAGGACTGCAGCTATCTTGACCTCGGCAAATACAACTGCGTTGCCGTCATGGAGAGCCAGTCGTACACCTCGGATGGCATCTTGTTTGAGGTGACGCACACTCGCACACACCCCGAGATCTTCCACTACCGCGTCAACTCCAAGCGATAGCCGGCCAGCTCGCAGCCTGACGAGACTCATGTCCTCAAAGCGAAAACGCCCGGTCAAACCGACGATGCATCGGTTTGACCGGGCGTTTTCTCTGCATTCGATAACAAATAATTGTTTATACAAAACTTGTCAAGTATCAAGTTGAAATTACCGTTCACCGAAGTTTTTCTACCGCTCTAGTAATACTTGTTCAAACAACTAGCCAAATAGCGTATCGTTCAAATCAGCAAAAGGGGCAAAGTCCCCGAGCCAATCTCCGAAGGCGGCGGCAAAGGGTGCCGCCACGGTGTGAAAGGGTGGATTGTAATGAAGAACGAAATGAGCAGAAGGCAGTTCCTGGGCTTTGCTGGTTCCGCGGCTGCAGTTCTTGGTCTGGG
>CAJLUE010000092.1 GCA_905209765.1 uncultured Collinsella sp.
TATACGGTGAATGAGCATGCTGTTCCTCCGGCATTGCAACGCCAAAAGCCCGCCGAGGCAAGCTCGGCGGGTCGTACGTCAAAGTTCATTGACGTTTATGGTACCGCACGGCCCCGTGACCAAAAGCCAAAGCGGCATCATGCCAAATGTTGCCCACAACGGTCTTGCTAACGCGTTTTCCCAGCTTATTAATCCGCTCTCCGCTTTTTAATTTGCTGTCTTCCGGCAGCGATTTACACCGTCCGCGCCCCCTGGCGAGCATTTCGAGCTGCAAAGCGCCTATAATTGACCATGCTTACGTATTCAATGTCACTTTTTGAGGAGGGGGGGGGGTAAAACAAATGGCCGACACTCCATCTTGTGCACTGTACGCCGGGCTTAAGTCACTCGGTCGCATCAACAACGGTAGCGCCGCGCAAATTCTCATGGCCGGCAACGCCCGTTACGGTGGACGCCTCATCTCCGAACGCTTGACGGTCCCGTCGTTTATCTCACGCGAAATCGTTCACGCCAAACCCGGTGACCTTCCCGAGCCGCTGTTTGCGCCCTTTGAACAAAGTGCGCGCCAGATACTCAACCTCATCATGCAAAACCGAGGCTCCGACCCCCAATCGCTGAGCAAGGTCGCTAAACGCTATATGGAGTCGTGCGTCCCAGACATGCAGGATGCCCTTACCAATTGCGGCGTCGACGGCATGCTCTTTAGAAACGGCGTCGAGCGCATCGAGACCGCTGACGATAGCGACATCAAAGATCGCCTCTACATCCATCTGGTCTTTTTTATCGTTACTGGCTGCCTTGGCGACCCCGCCCGCGCCATCGAATACACCGAGTCCTTTGTGTCCGACCAGATGCTCTCGACACTCGGCACGGTCGAGACGACTGTCACCTCGTTTTTCTCGACAACCGCGCGCCCCACGGGAGACATTCGCCTGGGGCTGCTGCGCGTCGTGGGCAACTCGGCACGACCGCCGCTGCGTCCCCTTACCACGGACCCGGTGGGCAGCATTATCGGGTCGCTGACGGGAGACGAGAACGCCATCACCGACGTCGATTCCGACGTCTCGCGCCAGCACCTGCGTATTTGGCTCCAAGACGGACGCTGGCTTGCGCAGGGCCTCGACTCCACCAACGGATCGTTTTTGATCTCGGGCGTCAACCGCTGCCGGCAGCCTATCGAGCTGCCTCGACGCGACCGCCCCGCCAACTTCGCCAACACCCCCGTCGAGATTCACAACGGAGACACGCTTTGCCTGGGCGCCACGACGCGTTTTTTGGTCATTCGCATCACAGACTAGCCTGCCCACACATCTTCGACACATAAGGTGCCGTTATTTGCATTAACCTCTGCAAATAACGGCACCTTTTCAATTAAGGCAACGGTTGCGCTACCTTTTCACTAACATTATTGCTATGCATTTTTCTCGAAAGGATCGTCCCGTGACGTACGACACGGACATGGATATCATTGCGTTGTCCCCCTTTGAACCAAACGCCATGTTTGCGACCACCGAAGACTCCGATACCATTCGCCGCTTTACCACCCTGTTGGATTGCGGGGCAGTCGGCGGCGGCTCCCACCATCTTCGCAAGGTCGCCAACACCGAGGGCGAGACCTTTGCGCTCAAGACGCTGTGGCCCCTCAGCGGCTGTGATGAAAACGGCTCCGCTGTCAGCCCCTCGGGCATCAAGACGCTCACCGAAGAGTATCGCAATCTTGCAGTCGTCTCACTGTTGGGCGGCTTTCCCAAAACCTATGGCTACGGTTATGCCGGCAACACACCGGTCATCCTTATGGAATGGATTGAAGGCCTGCCCCTTCGCGATGCCGCGGCAGAGCTAACCGACCCCGCCGAGGGCGGCCGCATTCCCGCAAACACCGTCGCCGCAATCGGAAAACGCCTGGGAGAGATCCTCCTGAGTACCCAAAAGCTCGATGCACCTTTTGTGCACCGTGATATCTCCTTGCGCAACATCATTATTCGAACGACGCGCCGACCCCTTGCCCAGCAGATTGCACACTGCAGTTTTGACCTTTGCCTGGTCGATCTGGGCAGCTCGAGCATCAAGCGCTCAGACCCCTCGTTTACCATGTCCACCGGCATCTGGCGCAACGGCACCCCCGAGTTCGCCCCGCCTGAGATGCTCTCCAACGACATCCCCGAGCTGGCGCCGCTGCGCACGTCGCCCAGCATCGATACATACGAGCTCTGCAGCGTGCTCTACACGCTCTATGCCGGCCACACGCCATATCGCCTAAACGAGCATATGGACCAGTCGCCCTACCTGTACAAGATCGAGCACGAGCCCGAGCTGCTCAAGGCGCGCCTACCCGGTGACCAAAAGCTTGTCGATGTCATCATGAGTGGCATCCATAACGAGCAGTCCCAGCGCGCGCCGCTGTCTACGATTGTCGGCAAGCTCGATGCCTGGATTAAAGACATCGATTTTGAGCCGCGCACGCCGCTGCCCGGACCTGTCGACTTTAGCCAGCAACCAAAGGCTTCCGGCCCCAACAAGGCTCAGACGCACCACCCGGTCATCTCGCGTCGCACTGCGCTCGCGCTCGGCGGCGTCTGCGTTGCCGGCATCGCAGCTTCCGCCCTTGCCACGGGGTGCTGGGGGCTTATCGACCTTGTGCACGGCATCAAGCCGTCACTCGACGATTACACCTGGGAAGAACTCGCCCTGATCTCCCGCAAAATCCAAGAGACATCTTCCAGCAAAAAGGCGCTCGCGATTGCCGAAACCTACCACCTGGTAAACAGCAAGCAGTCGCTCGAAAACGAGAACACTAAGACCGTCAGGCTTTCCGATGGGACCAAGGCACAAGTCCAGATCGTGGGCTTTAAGGCAGACACGTTCACCGATGACGGCCTCCCCGCTGGCATCACCTTTATGTTCCGTACCCCCATCGCCATGCGCGCCGTAAATGACAGCGCTGCGACGGGTGGCTGGGAGCAATCGTCTCTTCGCAAATGGCTGGCGGGCGAGGGCATGGCTACGCTGCCCGACGATCTCCGTAATCAGATCCGCTCGGTGCGAAAGCTTACCAACAACACCGGCGGCACCAAAGACGCCTCCAGCATCACCGCCACCGATGACAAGCTGTGGCTACCGTCCATGAGCGAGTTGTGCGGCTACCAGGCGCCCGAAACGTTCGCAGAAGGCTGCGAGTACCTTTCTGCCCTCTACAGCGGAGAAGGCGAACAGTACCAGCTCTATCGCGAGCAGAGTGTGAGCAGCCTGACCACCAACGATGCCATGATCCGCACCGTCGCCGGCAAAAAGATCTGCTACTGGGAGCGCACCCCCAGCGCCGACTGCAGCGAGGGCGCCAACTCGACGTACTTTAACCGCGTTGGAAAAGACGGCGACGTGTTTAGCTGGGCAACGCCTGGAAACGATCCGGACCAAATGACCTATGTCCTGCCCGGCTTTTGCATCTAACACCTTCCCCGGACACCAGAAAGGAGCCTTGCATCATGCGTGCGGAAACACCTTCCGAGGTGCTCTTTGATTTCCTTAAGTGCGACTTGCAGATCAATAATCGAGAAGCGGCGCGCATCTTGATTTCGGACAAGCCTATGGGCTCCAAACCGGCTCCAAGGTTTCGCATTACCGAAAAGACGTTTCTGTCGCGACGCGTGGTGCACGTCGTTCCGGGTACCGACAAGATTGACCCTGAGATGTTTACCGATTTTTCGCAGAGCGTCCAGAACTTGGCTGCCGCCGTAAAAATCGACAGCGGCAGCAGTCCAGCGGCCGCCAACGCTCGCCAGCAAGCCATTACGGCGCATGCCCTCGAGCGCATGGCAGCGTCGCTCGAACACTGGGAGCTCGATGGTTCCATCCTGCGCAATATCTTTGACCGCATCGCCGTCATGCCGGGCCTCAAGCAAAGTGACCGGCGCCTTTTGGAGCTCCTTGCGCTAACGGTCTGTGGATGCCTGGCCGATCCCAATGCCGCCGCTTCCGAGGTCAAAGACTTTGCCATAACGCACCTAGCCCAGACCTTTGGCACACTCGAGACCGCCGAGGCGGTCCAGGCGCAGGAAGCCAACCGCAAGGTCAACGAGCCTCCTGCAAAACTGGGGCTGCTCAGGCTTGCGAAAGACGGCTCGGCCTTGCCGCCAATCTATCCCTTGAGCCTCGATCCCGAGGGCACGGTTTTAGGCTCGTTCGCACACGACCGAAACAGCATCACCAACGTTGGTCCCGATGTATCCCACCGGCACCTGCGCGTGGCGTTTTCTAACGGTACATGGCTCGCAAGCGGCCTTCACTCCACCAATGGAACGGTTTTGGTGACACGCAGTGGCGCGACCACCGTTATCGAAAAGCCACGCTCGCTGCGCACCGCCGATGACGAGGACAAGCAGATTCCTATCCACGACGGCGACCTGCTCAAGCTGGGCTCCTCGACCGAGTTTTTGGTGCTGAAGATCTCCTCAAACGTACGTGCGCTGGCCTAGGGCCGAGCTCGCCCAATAAGAATCAACGCAAAAGAGCGCCGCTGCACACATCGCAGCGGCGCTCTTTTATTTGCCGCGGACATCTAAACACGGATGCAGGAGCCGACAAAACTCACGCAAGATAACTAAAACATAAAAGCCGCGTGGGGGTCGGGTCCCCACGCGGCTATCAGGTTTGGGCTAATTAAGCCCGGAGGTAAACACTAGAAGTGATTAGTGCTCGCGACGCTTGGTCATGTACATGCCCACAGCGACAGCCACGGCGCCGGTAAGGGCAGCAGCGGAGGTCACAACAAAGGTCGGGTCGCCAGTGGTAGGAAGGGCAGCGGCGTCCTTCTTCTTGGCCTTAGCCTCGTCCTTCTTGTCAGCAGCAACCTGCTTCTTGCCCTCATCATCCTTCTTCAAAATCTCGGACTTGGGGGTCTTAGCGGTGAAGAAGGCGTAGACAGTGGTGTCCTCGGTGATAGGAGTAGAGAAGTCAAACTTCTTGAAGGACTCCTTGGAAGAAGACCAGCCGACAAAGTTGAAGCCATCAACGGAAGGATCGCTGGGCTGAGCAACAGTCTTGCCGTCCTCGACCTCAACAGTGGTGGTGGAACCATCAACATAGAAATTGACCTTGTGGGTCTGGACAGCAGGCGTCTCGTTCTTGGTCCACTGGGCGTAGAACGTCACGTGGTCGCCGCCGCCCTGGACGGGCTTGCTGAAGTCGACCGGGTCGGTGCCCTCGGAGTCGTAGGTCCAGCCGGCGAAGGTGTAGCCCTCGCGGGTCGGGGCCAGGGGCTGGCGGGCGACGCCGTCGCCGTCGGTCACGCCCTGGAGCGTCTCGTTGCCGTCGAAGAACGTGCCGCCGTTGGCGAAGTAGAGGACATCCTTGACGTTCTTGTTCTCATCAACGTCAGCCCCCTTGTCCTCGGTCCACTGAGCGAACAGGGTAGCATGGTCGCCGCCACCAACCAGCGGTTTGCTGAAGTCGACCGGGTCGGTGCCCTCGGAGTCGTAGGTCCAGCCGGCGAAGGTGTAGCCCTCGCGGGTCGGGGCCAGGGGCTGGCGGGCGACGCCGTCGCCGTCGGTCACGCCCTGGAGCGTCTCGTTGCCGTCGAAGAACGTGCCGCCGTTGGCGAAGTAGAGGACGTCCTTGACGTTCTCGTCAGCACCCTTATCCTTGGTCCACTGGGCGTAGAAAGTCACGTGGTCGCCGCCGCCCTGGACGGGCTTGCTGAAGTCGACCGGGTCGTTACCGTCGCGGTCGTAGGTCCAGCCGGCGAAGGTGTAGCCCTCGCGGGTCGGGGCCAGGGGCTGGCGGGCGACGCCGTCGCCGTCGGTCACGCCCTGGAGCGTCTCGTTGCCGTCGAAGAACGTGCCGCCGTTGGCGACGTAGAGGACGTCGATGGAGTTGTC
>CAJLUE010000093.1 GCA_905209765.1 uncultured Collinsella sp.
CTGTACATTTTTGCACAACAAAAAAGCCGCTCTAACCAGCGGCTTTTCTTCTATAGACAACAAAAAAGGCGACCGCCCAATAGGACGATCGCCTTTGTTAATTCTTGTGTTGCTTGTGCTAAGCGCGAGTCTTGATTTCCTCGGTCACCTTGGCAACAAACTCGTCAACGCTCATCTGAACGGTCTCGTTGGAGCGATCGCGGACGGAGATGTTGCCGGCCTCGACCTCCTTCTCGCCCAGGATGAGCATATAGGGCACGCGGTCGATGCTGCGGGCCTCGCGGATCTTGTAGCCGATCTTCTCGTCGCGGTCGTCACAGACCACGCGAATGCCGGCCTCCTCCAGCTTGGCGCACACCTCGTGAGCGTAGTCGCGGCTCTTCTCGGAAACCGGAAGTGCCTTGACCTGCACGGGAGCCAGCCAGGTGGGGAACTTGCCCGCAAAATGCTCGATCAGAATACCGATGAAGCGCTCGATGGAGCCAAAGCACACGCGATGCAGCATGATGGGGCGCTTCTTGGTGCCGTCGGCGTCCACGTACTCCAGGTCAAAGTTGAGCGGCATCTGGAAATCGAGCTGGACGGTACCGCACTGCCAGGTACGGCCGAGCGAGTCCTCCAGGTGGAAGTCGATCTTGGGGCCGTAGAAGGCGCCGTCGCCCTCGTTGACCTCGTAGTCCATGTGCAGCTGCTCCAGAGCGGTGCGCAGACCCTCCTCGGCGCGAGCCCAGTCCTCGTCCGAACCCATGGAGTCCTCGGGGCGGGTGGAAAGCTCAACGTGGTACTTAAAGCCAAACTTCTGGTACACGGAGTCAATGAGGTTGACCACGCCCACGATCTCGTCGGTCAGCTGATCGGGACGCACAAACAGGTGGGCGTCGTCCTGGTTAAAGCAGCGCACGCGGAACAGGCCGTGCAGGGCGCCGCGCAGCTCGTGACGGTGCACCAGGCCAATCTCGCCGGCGCGAATGGGCAGCTCGCGGTAAGAGTGCGGCTTGGAGGCGTACACCAGCACGCCGCCCGGGCAGTTCATGGGCTTAATGCAGTACTCTTCGTCGTCGATGACGGTGGAGTACATGTTGTCCTTGTAGTGGTCCCAGTGGCCCGAGGTCTTCCACAGCTGCTTGTTCATGATGAGCGGCGTGGAGATCTCCACGTAGCCGGCCTTGTGGTGGATCTCGCGCCAGTAGTCCAGCAGCGTGTTCTTAAGGATCATGCCGTTAGGCAGGAAGAACGGGAAGCCGGGGGCCTCGTCGCGCATCATAAAGAGGTCCATCTCGCGGCCGATCTTGCGGTGGTCGCGCTTCTTGGCCTCCTCCAGCATGTGCATGTGCTCGTCGAGCTCTTCCTTGGTGGCAAAGGCGACGCCGTTGATGCGGGTGAGCATCTTGTTGTCCTTGTCGCCCTTCCAGTAGGCGCCCGAGACGCCGGTGAGCTTAAAGGCCTTGAGCGCCTTGGTGTAGCAGATGTGGGGGCCGACGCACATGTCGATGTAGTCACCCTGCTGGTAGAAGGTGATGCGGGCGTCGTCGTCCAGGTCGCCGATGTGCTCGACCTTGTACTTCTCGCCGCGCTCCTCCATAAGGGCGATGGCCTCGGCGCGGGGCTTCTCGTACACGGAGAACTTGAGGTTCTCCTTGACAATCTTCTTCATCTCGGCCTCGATCGCGGGGAAGTCGTCCTCGCTGATCTTGACGCCCTCGGGCAGGTCGACGTCGTAGTAAAAACCGTTGTCGGTCGCGGGGCCATAGGCAAAGTCGGCCTCGGGATAGAGACGCTTGATGGCCTGCGCCATGATGTGCGCGGCGGAGTGGCGGATGACGTGCGTTACCTCGTCCTGCGGGAGCTCGGCCACCGAACCGTCATTGTAGAGTGCCTTCATGGGTATGTTTTCTCCTCTCGGATGCCTGATGCAAGTGCGTGCGATGCGCTCGGCGTTTTTGACTTGCATCATTATAGGCAGGTTGCCTTGGTATACAAGCGCCCGCCGCACCTTAATGGCACGGCGGGCGATTTTCTACGCATGCTTCATCGTGTGGGGCGGGGTGCGTGCGGCTTGTGGCGCGTGCGGCGCCCGTGGCTTACGGCCGGCCCGGCGATGGATGCGTTACTGAATGCGAGTTCGGCAGTAGGGGCAGACCTTCCAGTGCGCGTCGAGCGGGCGATGGCAGCTGGGGCACACGTTGCGAACCTGGGTGTCGCAAACGGGGCAGACGACAAAGTCCTTCTCGATGGGGGCGCCGCACTGCGGGCAGGTGCCGTACTGGGCAAGCTGACGCTCGCGAAGGGCCATGTCCAGCTCCTGCTCCTCGCGGTCGGCCGCGTAGGAGTGCGGGCGCAGGACCAGGTAGGCGATGAGGCCCACAAACGGGATGAGGGCGATGATGCCCCATGCCACGTAGGCGCTGGCGCCGCGGCGGCGAGCGTCAATGAACACATAGACGACCGACAGCACGTACAGGGCGATGATAAAGCCAACAAAGGCATAGATGACGCCCATAAGCTGCGGCGACATGAGCTCAGAGATGTACTTGGACATTGAGGTGTACCTTTCGGAATATTTACAGTTCGGTCAAGTTTACCACGGGGTTTGTTTATATGGGACCACGGCTGGGTACGGGGCTGGCGCGGACACAAACATCTCAATCTGTAACAGGTGGAGGCGGAATCCGGGTCTAGATGCTACAAATCGAGACGCAGGGGTCCCTCCCCGACTTTAAATCTCAATCTGTAACACATGGGACCGATTTTCCTCTCTTACTGTTACAGATCGAGACAATGAAAACCGTCCAAACCGAATGTCTCAATCTGTAACAGTTACTCGGAAAATACAGTCCCAGATGTTACAGAACGAGACAAATCTCGGACACCAAAGGTGGCAGACGAGGTTGTCGACGTTGCCGAGTCTCCCCTCGCCTGCCGTTGGCGGGTGTTGCGGGGCTGTTCGCCGCATTGCTGCCGCACTGGGGGCGCGCAGACCGTAGGATAGTCCTATTGACAGCCTGTCAACTTGTCTGGGAGGCACTGTGACGGAAACGTTTGATATCGCAATTGTAGGCGCGGGCATCACCGGGTGCGCCATCGCGCGGCAGCTCGCGCGCTATGACCTGTCCATTTGCGTGGTCGAGGCGGCCAACGACATCGCCCTGGGCGCCTCGAAGGCCAACGGCGGCCTGGTGCACGCCGGCTACGATCCGGCACCGGGCACCGTAAAGGCGCAGGTCAACGCCCGCGGCTGCGAGTTGTATGGCACCTGGGCCCAGGAGCTGGGCTTTTTGTTTTGCCGAACCGGTTCGATGGTGCTGGGATTTAGCGACGAGGACCATGCGCAGTTAGAGAAGCTGCGCAGCAATGGCCACGCCAACGGCGTGCCCGAGCTGACGATCATTAGTCCCGAGCGCATCCACGAGCTGGAGCCGCGCGCGAGTGCCAAGGCGACGTGTGCGCTGTGGTGCCCCTCGACTGGCTTTGTCGATCCCTTTGAGGTCGCCATCGCCGCGCTGGAGAACGCAGTTGCCAACGGCGTGACGTTTATGCGGTCCGAGCCGGTAGAGGCGATTGAGGTTGCTGGCGGCGAGGCTACCGACGGGGCTGCACGCTTTACGCTAGTGACGCCTACCGGCGATGTGCGCTGCCGCTATCTAATCAACGCCGCGGGCAACGGTGCCGCGGACATCTCGCATATGGCAGGCGCCGAGGAGTTCCAGATGGTCTGGCGCCAAGGCAACATAGTGGTACTGGACAAGGAGCCGCGCACGCTCATGCCGCTATACCCCGTTCCGACGCCAGTGTCCAAGGGCGTTATCGTCACGGGCACGGTCCACGGCAACACCGTGATCACCGCGACCGCTGCCGTGCGCGAGCCGGGCGACACGCGGACCTATGCAAGCGATGTGAACGCGCTGCTGACCGGCGCGCGCAAGCTGGTTCCCGATCTGGACACGCGCCGCGTGGTGCGCGCGTTTGCCGGTGGACGTCCGATCATTCAGGGGACCAACGACTTCTTTATTGGGCGGTCGGCCGTGGTGCCAGGGCTGTTCCAGGCGGCGGGCATTCAATCGCCGGGCGTGGCGAGCGCGCCGGCCATTGCCGAGCGCATGGAGCAGATCTTGCGCGATGCCGGTGTTGCTCTGCACGAGCGGGCCGATTGGAATCCGATTCGCCGCACTCCGGACGACTTCGACCGAGCGCCGCTTGCGCGCAAGGAGGAGCTCATTGAGTCAGACCCTGCATGGGGGCAGATCGTCTGCCGCTGCGAGACGGTGCCCGAGGCTGAGATCGTGGCCGCGATTCGGCGCTGCCCGGGTGCGGTTTCGGTCGAGGGCGTCAAACGCCGCTGCCGCGCGGGCATGGGTCGCTGTCAGAGCGGCTTTTGTCAGAGCCGCGTGGTGGCGACCCTGGCGCGCGAGCTGGGCTGCGACCCCAGCGAGGTGCTGCTGGAGGACACTGGCTCGTGGCTCGTTGAGGGACCTTTGAAGGGGGTGCGCTAGGATGGCGGAATTCAAATCGAGCGCAATTGATAGCGATGCCGTTGAGGCAGTACCTACGCAGACGTTCGACGTAGTCGTTATCGGCGGCGGACCCGCTGGCATGGCGGCCGCGCTTGCCGCGCATAAGGCCGACGCGCGCGTGGCCATTGTGGAGCGCGAACAGCACTTGGGCGGAATACTCCGCCAGTGCATTCACCCCGGCTTTGGACTATCGCACTTTAAGCAGGAGCTCACCGGCCCCGAGTATGCGCAGCGCTTTATCGACCAGGTTCGCGCAACCGACATTGCGCTGTTCTTGGACAGCATGGTGCTTAGAATTGATTCCGGCGAGTCCACGGAAGACGCCGCGGTCCACACCGTCACGCTCATGAGCCCCACCGGCATGTTGCAGCTCACCGGACGGGCGGTCGTCCTTGCCATGGGCTGCCGTGAGCGCACACGTAGCGAGATCAAGATCCCCGGCAGCCGACCCGCCGGCGTGTTTACGGCCGGCCTGGCGCAGCGATACATCAATATCGAGAACCTAAAACCCGGCTCACGCGCCGTCATTTTGGGCTCGGGCGACATCGGGCTAATCATGGCGCGCCGCTGCACGCTCGAGGGGATTTCGGTCGAGGGCGTGTACGAACTCATGCCGTACGCCAACGGCCTGCTCCGCAACGTTAAGAACTGCCTTAACGACTTTGGCATTCCGCTGCACCTGTCCACAACCGTCACGCGTGTGATCGGGCATGACCGCGTGGAGGCCGTCGAGGTGAGTCGAGTCGATGAGCACCTGGCGCCCATACCGGGGACCGAACGCATTGTTCCGTGCGACACACTGTTGCTTTCGGTGGGTCTGATTCCCGAGAACGAGCTTTCGGTCGGCGCGGGCGTGGAGCTGGACCCACGTACGCGCGGCGCCGTGGTGGACCAGAGCCTGCAAACGGGCGTGCCGGGCATATTTGCCTGCGGCAACGTGCTGCACGTGCACGACCTGGCCGACAACGTGACGACCG
>CAJLUE010000094.1 GCA_905209765.1 uncultured Collinsella sp.
GCGAGCTTGACAGCCTTGACGACCTGGTCAACACGACCATCGGCATCGACGCCTATCTGACCGATTCCTACGAGGACGTCGCCTCTTACACCGCAACCATCGCGTAACGGCACGTAACATCAGCCGCGGATTGGCGGACACATCCGCGCACATGTCAAGCGGGGCCGCAGGAGATAATCCTGCGGCCCCGCCGCTTTATGCCGACAGCACTGCCCATACAAGCAGGCCGCCCGCCGTTTTTAGATGCAAAACAGCGGGCGGCCTATCTTTGGCGTTGGAACACGGGCGGCGCACCGACTACGGGCGCTCCATATTGGGGACGATGCTGCCCTCGGTCACCGCATGCACGGCAAGACGCATGATGTTGTCGTAGCCAGTCTTACTCAGGATCTCCGAAATGCGGCGCTTGATGGTGCCCTCACTCATAAACAGCTCGGCTGCAATCTCGCGACGGCTCTTGCCCTCGCAGGCAAGGCGCAAAATCGACAGCTCGACATCGTCGAGTGCCGCCGTACCCGAAAAAATGCTCTCGGGCGGCTTGGGAAACGTGCAATAGCCCGCCAGCGTGGAGCGCATCACGGCGAACAGCTCGTCGATACCGACGTTCTTGTACACAAAGCTGTCGACGCCCGCCTCGCGGGCCTGATCGACAAAGGTGATCTCGGGCATGCCGGTCATGATAATGATGCGACACTCGGGCAGCCGCTCCTTGATGCGCGCCGCCGCCACGATGCCGTTTGAATCGTGTTCGGTGCACACGTCCATCAGTATCATGTCAGGGCGCTCCCTGAGCGCGACACCCAAGGCCTCGGAGGCATCGGCGATCGCGGAGACGACGGTCATATCGGGCTGGTCGCCAACGGAGCGCGCCAGGCTTTCGCGCAGGATGGCCTGGTCTTCGACGATTAACACGCGGATCATGAGCTTCTCCTTTGGGACGTGTCGTTGGCGTTAAGCGGAATGGATACCGTAAGCGTAAAGGGCGGGGCGGCGTGGACCTCTAGACTGCCACCCAGATTTTGCGCGACATGCCTCATACCTGGGATACCCGTTCCCTCGCGATACGATACGGGGGCCGGGGACCCGTCGTTAGAAATCGTCATGCGCGCGACGGCTCCAGCATCCGCCCCCTCCTGCCACAGGCGCACATGGACCCGATGCGCCTGCGCATGCTTGGTGGCATTGGTCGAGGCCTCGCGGATAATCTGCAAAAATGCGGCGGCGACACGCGCGTCCTTAGGCAGCGCACCCTCGACATCGATCTGCACACTCACCAGGCCAAAAGCATGGACGATATCGCCCAGCTGCTCTGCAGGCTCGCTGGCGCCGCCACTGCGCAAATCGGCGGCGATTGAGCGCAGCAACGGGTCAATTTGCTCGAGCGACTCATCGTCCAGACGTCCCTCCTCCAAATAGCGATGAAGAATGGACAGGCGCTGCCCGATCACATCGTGCACGCGGGCGCGCATGCGCAGGTAGGCAGCATTGTCGGCGACCTTTTTGACCTCTTCGATCTGTGCATGAAGTTCTTGGCCCGCAAGCTCGAGCAGTCGGTTGGCATGCGCCAGGCGGTCATGAGCATGTGCGTACTCCGTCACGTCCAGGCCGACGACGCGCTCGAACGGACGGCCCGAGACCGTAACGAAGTCGCGCACAAATAGGCGAATCTCGGAAGGAGAGATCTCGACCACAGCGCGATCCCTACCAAAGCGATCAAGGTCGATATGGGCGCGATTAGCGCTGCTTTCGGGCATTTGCATGCTAAGTTTGCGCAGGTCGTTCCATGTGCTGCTCATGTCACCTAGATCGGTGGGCATATGAAGTTCCACCAGGTTTTTGCGCATGCAGCGATTCATGAGCAGCGGACGGCCCCTCGGGTCCAGATACAGGATGCCCACGGGAATCACGTTGATGGTCTCGATCGTCGAGAACGCGGTGATATCCTCCTGGCGGTTACGGACGTCCATCAAGAGCGCCGCGATGGAACGGAACAGGAAGAACGCTCCCTCTGCGATAAGGACAACGGTCCACGCCGAGCCCATGGCAAAAACCACCGGCGGTGTAACGGCAACAACAAGCAGCAGCTCGACCAGCATGACAGGGCGACGATAGTGCACCATAAGTACCACGCCATAGACAAAGATCGCGGCATTGAGCCACAACGCTCCGCCCATTGCCCTGGCACAAACGTCAAGCGGCGCCACCAGATACGAGCCAGACGACGCGAATAAGATGAGCGCCGAAATCATCAGGTGAAGTACAAGGCTCGCCTCGTAGGCGCAAATCACCTTACGGTTATAGGACGAGCGGCGCGATGCGATGAGCGGGACGTGGATCGTCTGCAGACACGCAGCCAGGGCAAAGACAACATCGAGCGCAACGATTTGGGGAAGGATGAGCGGGATCTGCATCGTCACTCACCCGCCCTTGGCATCAAGACGATCATGCGCAGCTGGCCGGGCTTGCCCTCAAGGCGGTATGCCACGTTGCGCCCTTGCAGAGCGCTTTCGAGCTCTTGCGCAGCGGGCGTCTGCGAAAGATCTTCATCATCGTTGGAAAAAAGCGTGGCGCGCAGCTCGACACTGCATCGGTCATGGTCGCCCAAGTGATACATAAGCGCCGGATGGTCGGTGGTGTAGGCAAAAAACGCAAAGTCATACACGCAGTCGTACAGGGCGCTTACCGTACTGGCGTGCAACGGGCGCCGTATGGCGATAATCGAGGCGCAATCGATATCGATGGTGCGCAGGTCGCTTGCGAGCTCGTTGGCAATGAGCTGAATGCGGTCGCGATCAAAACCGCTCTCCCCGTGCTGTGCCAACGTGAGCGACCCCTTGCGCTTGCAATAGGCGACGAGCATCTTGGCGCGCTGCAGCATGCGGTAGCGCTCGTGCGAAGACGCTTCGTCGGTCAACGGCGGCAGCGAGCTCAGCAGGTCGTACATCCCTTCGAGCGCGCGGGCAAGCGCTTGGTCCACATCTTGGACCAGCAAGGTCTCGGCCTCTTGATCTGCCAGGTGCGTCTTAAGGTCGTAGTCGGCGGCGAGTAGCTCGTTTTGAGGCTGCAGCTCCATGCGACGATGCGCCAGTTCACGGTTAAGCTCGTTGAGCTCCGACACGTCTTGGGCAAGCAGCGCCGATCCGCCCAGCAGTGGAAAGGCACGGTACATCACATCGGGATCGGACGCCACGGCAAAGGCATGGGCGCGGCCGTGCTCCTGGGTCCGCAACTCCTCGCGCACGCCTACCGGCATTGGCTTTGAAACTGGCGTGGCATAGACTTCCTGCAGGTCGCGCGTTAGAACTTTGAGGCCAAGCGGCAAGGTGTCGAAGATGCCGGCGATGTCGTGATACGACGGAATGACACCGCAATCGAGACAGATTTCCATCGCCACCACGCACAGGATGCAATAGACGAGCGAAAAGTTGAGCCTCCACGCCCAGGGCACACGCAACGCATACGAGATGGCAAAGAATGCGCCACCCAGCAGTACGAGCGCCGCCGTGCCCGAGAAACGCTGGATGCGAAAGGACGAGGACCGACCAACCAGGATAAAAAAGGCCACGAAGTCAAAGGCCGTCCACACGAGGACGGCGAAATAACCCCAGCCGTACGTGTAATCGTTGCTCCAGGTGTCGCTTGTACGGTCAAAGCGGAAGACCTGCTGGTGAAAATCGTTGGTGAGCACAAATCCGATAAGCAGGATGGCCACAATCCACAGCGCAGCGCAGTAGCGGCGACCCAGGCGGTGTTGCTCCAGGCCCGCAAGGCGCAGACCACACAACTGGTAGAGCAGCGGAATGAGCGTCATGGGCACGTAGTACAGGTACCACAGCACAGTGGCATAGAACGGCGTGAACGACTTGTACTTGAGAATGACTTCGATCATCCACAGGGCGCAGATGGTGGCGATGGCAACAAGGCGGCGGCGCAACACATAGTCCAAACAGCGCAGATAGACCGATACGCCCCAGATCGAAAATATAATTGCGGCGACAAGCAACGGGAGAGAGCTCGAGTGGACGAGCGCATCCACGACCTCTTCGGACACCTCGCTATAGGCGGGCACGGCATTGGAAAGCTTGGAATCGGAGGCGAACAACGCCGGCAAGACTGCCAAAAGTATAAGGAACAGCGCGGTGGTGACACCGGCGATAGCAAAGACGCGGTGGCGATATGCACGGTGCGTTATACCAACCAGGAATCGCGGCATGGCGAACAGCCTGCCGCCCCTGGGATCCGCAACCGGCGCGGTCCGGGCGGCCGCGTGGCCGATATGTCGCTCGCGGGTACCCATAGTGCCTTTAGTGTACCGACAGATGGGTCGAAAAAGCGGGCCGCATGTCCCAAAATCCGCAGACGGCAAGGCGTCCGGCGAGCACATACTCGCCGGGCGCCTTGGTCAGGAGGCCATGAGGATGAGCACGCGAAATTCACAGCGGTCAGGCCCGCCCATTACAGTCTGAAATAGGCCATCGATAAATTTCGATGGCGAGCATTCGGCGCATTGCCTACGATACGGGCAAGCCCCGAGGGGCCGCCGATCGGGCGCCTCCGGATGGCCGTCTGCCCCTGCCCCGTAGAGGGCCGGGGGGTGTTGCCACCGGGGGCGCTCGCCGCTCCGGACGACTGATAGGAAACTGCCGGGCGCAAGCGCCACGGCCAGGTAATGTGGGTGTCGCGGGGAGGGGTTCCGATCGGCCTACCGATTGGAGGATACCACCGTGGCACCAATTAGAATGCCGGAAGCCGTCATCGGGCTCGATGTCGGGAAATCGTCCCACTGGGCATGCGTCGCGACTCGAGATGGCGAGGTGCTGTTGAGCGCCCCCGTCGCGAACAGGGAGGACGACCTGGACTCGCTGTTCGGCCGCTTCCCCGACGCGCTCGTGGTCGTCGACCAGTCGCGCAACATAGGCGCCCTCGCGCTCGCCCGCGCCAGGGCGGCCGGGATGTCGGCGGCGTACCTGCCGGGACTCGCGGCGCACGGGGCCGCCAGGCTCTTCGCCGGCGACGCCAAGACCGACGAGCGGGACGCGATGGTCATCGCGAAGACGGCGCTGGGCATCCCCGACGCGCTCCTGCCGGTCGGGGATCCGGGCCCGACGGTCGCGGCGGCGAGGGCGCTGGCCGCCCAGAGAAACTTCCTGACCTGCGAGAACACCAGGAGCAAGAACCGGCTGCGCAGCATCCTGCTGGAATCGTGCCCCGCCTTCGAGGCACTGGTCGACCTGTCCGACGGTCCCCAGCTGAGGCTCATGGCATCCCTCGGCGGGGCCTGGTCGGTGGCCGACGCCGGGCCCCGCAGGGCGGCGGCGCTCACGCGCGGGGCG
>CAJLUE010000095.1 GCA_905209765.1 uncultured Collinsella sp.
GGCTCCGGGTGCGGTAAGGTGACGTGAAACAAGCGGGCGCTGACCTTTTGGTCGCGCCCGTGAAGTTGAACGTCAGATTGCCGTGCCCGGGGCCTGCGCAGCGCCGAGCAGTTACGCCGTTTGTAAAACGGCGTAGCCTAAAGATTCATGGCACCGTGAATGTAGGGGGTGACCTCGGGGGAGATATGGTCGCAGCCCAGCTCGCGCAGCGCGGACTCGATAACGGCGGGCAGCGGGGTCTTGCCCTTGTCGTCGATGGCGGCACCGCCGAGGGCGGCAATCTTGGCAACATCTGCGGGTGCGGCCTCGATATGCATGCAGCCGCCGATCAAGCGCGCGCGTACCTGTGCCAGATCAAGATCGTGCAGGTAATCCTCGCAGGCGCGGATTAAATCGACCTTCTCGCGCGTAAGCTCCTCGCCCGTGGGAACGCGCGTGGCAAGACATGCTCCCGCCGGCAGGTTCCAAACGGGATAGCCCCATGCGCGCAGCAGCTCGCGCTCTTCGTCCTTGGTAAAGCCGACCTCCATGAGAGGGGAGCGTACGCCGAGCTCTTTTGCCGCGCGCATGCCAGGGCGGTAGTCGCCGCGATCACTTGCATTGCTGCCATCGATGACGATGGGAAAGCCGAGCGACTTGGCGTGGTTGACGATGGCGGTAAAGCCAGCGTGCTTGCAGTGGTAGCAGCGATTGGCATCGTTGCAGGCTACTTGGGGGAGCTGCAGCTGATCGACCGAAAGATTGAGCACGGGGAGCTTAAAATGCGGCCCCTCATTGGCCTGCCCATCAACGGACTGCTCAAACGAAGCCTGCTCGGGCGTGCCGATGAGCGGCGTGGTGAGATGGACGAGAAGAGTATTGGTAGGTATGACGCGGGCGCATACGGCGGCCAAAAAGCTGCTGTCAACGCCGCCGGAAAACCCGATAGCCACGCGCCCGTATGCCAAAAGCAGCTGCTCGAGCGCCGATAGCTTGTCTTGAAGCTCCTCTGCGGGTGCCGTGGTGTCTAAAATCATGAAACGTTCCTTATCGTTGAGTACTCGATCGAAAACTATAATCCTAATGCGTTACTTGCCATAAGACTTCTATCTGTGTAACGAAAGCGCAATATGGTATATACGTTATATACAAGTTGCCAAATGCGGTAGAGTTGCAGCAACGCGACAGCGAGAGTCGATGGGGGACCGATATGATCAAGGCTGTTATTTTTGACATGGATGGAACGCTGGTCGATACCGAGCGTTTGGGGATTAGGGCCTGGAAGGCAGGCGCCGCTGAGCTGGGGCTCGCGATTGATGATGCGCTGATCCATCAGTTTATCGGTCGCACGCTACCCGATGTCATGAACATCCTCGATAAGCATTACGGCAGCCACGAGACCGCCGAGGCGATCTATGTCCGCCACAAGGAGATTCGCGACGAGATGGTCAAGACCGATCTGGAGCTTAAGGCCGGCGCTGCCGAGTGCATAGACGAGCTGTTGGCTGCGGGCTATCACGTAGGCCTTGCAACGTCATCGCGCCATGTTACGGCCGAGCGCAACCTTAAAGCATTCGGTCTCTTTGACAAGTTTGAGACCGTGACCTGCGGCGAGGACGTTGTGCACGGCAAGCCCGATCCCGAGATGTATCTGCTTGCCTGCGAGCGCGCGGGTTTTGCCCCCGAGGAATGTGCCGTGGTCGAGGATTCGCGCAACGGCTGCGTCTCGGGCATTACGGCCGGCTGCCATGTCTTTGCCGTTCCCGATATCGTGCCGCTGCCGCAAGACGTGGTGGATGGCTGCGAGGCCGTGCTCGATACGTTGTTCGACCTGGCGGCGGCGGTCAAGGCCGTGCGCTAGACAATTGCGGTGTTGAAACGAGCAATTGCCCACGTTTGCGCTCAAGCAAAAGGGGTCCGGCAATGGTCGGGCCCCTTTTGCTTGAGTGGTGACTTAGCATACTTGCGGGCGTGCTATAGATACGCACCGAGGTTGATGGCCGTGGCGTCGGTCTGGCTGCTTGCCTGGGTGCTGGCGCGTTCCAGCAGGAACGGCCGCACGAGTTCTTGGCGGTTGATGTCCTCGATGGCCGTGACCGCGGTGACGGTGCGCGCTGCAGAGCCGATGTGGACGTGCTTGGTCTTTGCCGGGGCCTTGTTCTCAATTTGCTCCATGAGCAATTGAACGCCCTTGCGGCCAATCTCATAGCCCGGGGGCGCTACCGTAGTGAGCGGGACCGATCCGCTCCAAGCGAGCGGGTTGCCATCGCAACCTGCTACGCGTACTTGCCCGGGGACGGAGATGCCCTTGTCGACCAGTGCCGAAACGACGCCCGAGGCCAGCACGTCGGTCAGGCCGACGACAAAATCGGGGCGTTCATCCGCGGGGCGCGCGGCGATTTGGGCGCCGATGCCGTAGCCGTCGGCGGCGGTATTCCATTCGCCGGCGTCGATGACTTCGATCTTGATATCGGGGTGTAGAGCGAGCGCTTTATGAATGCCAAGGACGCGCAGGGTGAGTTGCATAAATGCTGCTCTACCCACAACGGTGATATGGCGTGCACCGCGGGCGATGGCGAGTTCGGCAATGATGCGGCCCTGTGCCTCGTTGTCGGCCGCTACGTAGTAGCCGGGCTCGGAGCAATGGATGTCCAGGTGGACGATCGGCACGGGCATCTTGGCCATGGCGGGGTGCCAGTCGGGGGATGCCATGGGCTGAACCATGACGCCGGACATCTGGGTGCCCATAAAGTAGCGCAGGTAATGGTCCTCGAGAATATCGTCGTTATCGGCGTTGGCGATGAGCAGGTCGTAGCCGTGCTTGCGGGCCTCGTTGTGGGCGCCGCTGGCGATTTGGAGCGAAAAGCCGTGATCGAGACGGGGGAGCACCAGGCCAAAGGACTTGGTGGCGCCGCCCGCGAGCTGACGAGCGCTTTGGTTGGGCAGGTAGCCAAGGCGATTGATGGTCTCGTTGATGAGCTTGAGGGTTTCGGGGCGCAGCTTTTCGGGGTGGTTGAGCGCGTTGGAAACCGTGCCCAGCGAAACTCCGGCCTCGCGCGCGACGTCGCTGATTTTTACCTTTGCCATAGCGGCCCCTTTGATGCGTTTCAAGTACAAGCCAGATTGTAGCATCGCCCGCCCCTGAGGTGTCAAAACCCGCCTATTAGGGACAGGTTTATTTTGGCAGGTTTTATCTGGGCAAACGATGCTGTCAGACCAAACCACCACGAAGGTGCCTGCCCCCTTCGGGGTGGGGTGTGTGTATCGAGTGGTATTCAAGTTGAGATACCACTTCTGGTATATCAGCTTGCGTTTGCGTGAGTACAATACTCGAACGTTATGCGTCTCAGCGCCCCCTGTGCGTGGACGTTTTGCAGTCAAGCGGACGAAGGGATTTATCCTATGTGCGGAATTGTCGGCTATACCGGCTCTGATATTGCAAAGAACATCCTGGTCACAGGCCTCAAGCGTATGGAGTATCGCGGCTATGACTCCTCGGGCGTCGCGCTCGAGGTGGGCGAGGGCGCCGCGGCGCACCTCGACGTCATCCGCCGCGTGGGCAAGGTCGCGGGCTTGGAGAGCGAGCTTTCCAACATCGACAGCGACGCTACCTGCGGTATCGGCCACACCCGTTGGGCCACCCACGGCAAGCCCTCCGTCGTTAACGCTCACCCCCACACCAGCTGCGACGGTCGTATCGCCATCGTCCACAACGGCATCATCGAGAACTTCGCCGAGCTGCGCGAAGAGCTGGAGGGCCGCGGCCACCACTTTAAGAGCGAGACCGATACCGAGGTCTTCGCGCATCTGATCGAAGAGGCTTATGCCGAGACGCACGACCTGATGGCCTCCGTGCGCGAGGCTTGCGCCCACGTGGTCGGTGCCTATGGTCTGGCCGTCGTGTGCGCTGACGAGCCCGGCGTGATCGCCGTGGCCCGCAAGGATTCCCCGATCGTGGTCGGCGCGGGCGAGACCGGCGCCTATGTCGCCTCCGACGTCATCGCGCTCATCGACGCCACCCGCGATGTCGTGGTGCTCGAGGACGGTCAGTTTGCCAAGCTTACGCCCGCAGGCGTCGAGTACACCGACGAGGCCGGCAACGTTATCGAGCCCAAGGTCACCCACATCGACTGGGACCTGGACATGGCAGAAAAGGGCGGTTATCCCGACTTTATGCTCAAGGAGATCCACGAGCAGCCGCGCGTCGTGCGCGACACGCTGGTGGGCCGCATGACGCCGGCCGGCGAGCTCGACATCGACGAGCTGGGCCTTTCGCTCGAGGAGCTCAACGACATCGACCGCGTCTACGTGATCGCTTGCGGCACCAGCTATCACGCTGGCCTCATTGCCAAGAATCTCATTGAGGGCTGGGCTCGCATCCCCACCGAGGTGGAGGCGGCCAGCGAGTTCCGTTATCGCAACCCCATCATTACGCCGACGACGCTTGTCGTTGCCGTGTCCCAGTCGGGCGAGACGGCCGATACCCTTGCCGCCATTCGCGATGCGCGCATCAAGGGTGCCAAGGTCTTCGGCATCACCAACGTGGTGGGCAGCCCCGTGGCGCGTGAGAGCGACGGCGTCATCTACACCAAGGCCAACAAGGAGATCGCGGTCGCCTCGACCAAGAGCTTCATCGGCCAGGTCGTGAGCCTTACGCTTTTGGCTCTGCTGCTGGCGCAGGTCAAGTACCGCTTGACCACCAAGCAGGCGCGCATGCTGTTCCGCGAGCTTTCCGATACGGCCGAGCAGATCCAGTGGATTTTGGATACCCAAACCGAGGCCGTGCATGAGGCCGCCCTGCTGTGCAAGGACGCGCAGTCGGCGCTGTTCGTGGGCCGTGGCATGGGTGCCGCTATTTCCTACGAGGGCGCGCTCAAGCTCAAAGAGGTCAGCTACCTGCACGCCGAGGCCTACGCCGCCGGTGAGATGAAGCACGGCCCCATCGCGCTGATCGACCCGGGCTTCCCTGTCATCGCCGTGGCCACCAAGAGTGCCACCTACGACAAGACCGTGTCGAACCTCATGGAGTGCAAGGCGCGCGGCGCCAAGGTCATCGTCGTTGCCACCGAGGGCGACGAGGAGATCAACAAGATCGCCGACTGCATTATCCGCGTGCCAGCAGTCCGCGACGTGTTCAGCCCCATCACGGCGAGCGTCCCGCTGCAGCTGCTCGCCCGCGAGGTCGCCATCCTGCGCGGCTGCGACGTCGACCAACCCCGAAACCTGGCGAAAAGCGTCACGGTCGAGTAGTTGGTTCCGCCGTTCTAGCGACTAAGGCCCGGCTCCGCATCAAG
>CAJLUE010000096.1 GCA_905209765.1 uncultured Collinsella sp.
CTTCCCACGGCGTCGTTCGCCGGCACGGACACCGCAGGAAACGTACTTGCGACCGACAATGACGTCGATCCGTCTGGCGTCGAGGGCGACCTGTACTGGGCCGGCCAAGGCCTTAACCTAGACGACGCCTCCATCGGCCGCGATATTATCGCGGCAGGCGAGAGCTTGTCGATTCGCGACTGCACCGTAGGCGGAGCCGTTCGCCTGGCGGCGCGCACCATCGATATCTCCAAAACCGCAATCGATGGCAGCGTGACGGTAGCCGGTCAGCATGTCGTGCTCAACACCGGTAGCACCGCCAACTGTTTTTACGCGATGGGCGAGACAGTTGCCCTGCGCGGCTCCGCCAAGTCGGCAGCACTCGCGGGCAGTACGGTAACCATCGACGGCACCGTCGACGGCGATGTCGAGGTTTGGGCCGATAAGCTCGTCTTGGGCAAGAATGCCCGCATTACCGGCACCGTGAACGCGCATGTCTCCGAGGACCCCGAGCGCGCCGCAGGAGCCGAGGTCGGCGCGCTCAAGATCGACCGCACCGAGAACGAAGATACTTCCACCCTTAACGATGTCATCGGCGGCATCGTGGCCGCGGCACTCTCGACCTGCTTTATCGCCTTGTTGCTCGAGCTCGTCTTTCCGCGTGCGACCGCCAGTGCCGCCGGCATGCTCCGCCAGCGCCCCACGCCCCTGTGGGTGAGCGGTCTTCTGGGTACGGTAGCCATTGTCCCTGCCGTATTGTTGCTGATTATCTCGATTGCCGGCCTGTCGCTTGCTGGAGCCCTCATGTGCGCCGTGATCGGCGTCGCGCTGGTCTCCACCGCTTTTGCGGGCTGCGCGACCGCTCGCATGGTCGGACATAACCAGAACCGCTACGCCATGGCAGCCGTCGGCGGTGTGGCCGCAGGCGCCCTCACAGGACTTCCCCTCATCGGCGGCTTCATCAGCGGCGTGGCCTTTGTCTTTATGCTCGGCTACGTTATCCAGATCATCTGGCGCAACGCCCACTTCAAGCCGCAGCAGGCCGCCAACACCCCGGGCCTTCCCTCCGCCTAGCCGCTAACCACCACAAAAGGGCCAGGCACCTTTGTGGTGGTGCAAAGCAACCTGACCCCATTGCACCAAAAAGGGCGCCGACCATTGCGGTCGACGCCCTATTTTATTGGCGGTTATAAGCCCCAACGCTTATTTGTTGACCTGGCCGGCGCGGACGGCAGCCTTCTTGCGGTCGGTGGCGTTGAGCAGACGCTTGCGCAGGCGGATGTTCTTGGGAGTGATCTCGACCAGCTCGTCATCGGCGATGTACTCCAGCGCCTCCTCCAGCGAGAAGGTGCGGGGCGGTACCAGCTGGACGGAGATATCGGAGGTCGAGGAACGCTGGTTGCCCAGGTTCTTGGTACGGGCGATGTTGACGACCATGTCGCCGGCCTTGCTGCGCTCGCCCACGATCATGCCCTCGTAGCACTCGGTGCCTGGCTCAACAAACAGCTGGCCGCGCTCCTGCAGCGTACCCAGAGCGTAGGCAACGGCCTTCTCGGTGGTCATGGAAATCATGGCGCCGTTCTGGCGGTTACCGATCTCGCCGGCGTAAGGACCATACTCCAGGAAGGTGTGGTAGAACACGCCCTCGCCGTGAGTGACGTTCATAATGCGGTTCTTAAGACCCATGATGCCTCGGGTCGGGATCTTAAACTCAAGGTGCGTCACGATGCCCGAGGTATCCATGCTCGTCATGATGCCACCGGAAGTACCGAAGACCTCGACGACCTTGCCCGAGTACTCGTCCGGACACTCAACAACGGCCTGCTCGACAGGCTCCAGCTTGTTACCGTTCTCGTCCTTCTTAAACAGAACGCGAGGACGACCGACCTGGAACTCAAAGCCCTCGCGGCGCATGGACTCCATCAGGACGGACAGGTGCAGAATGCCGCGGCCAGAGACCTCGACGCCGCTCTTGTCCTCGAGCTCCTCGATCTTCATGGTCACGTTGTTCTCGGCCTCGTTGAACAGGCGCTCCTTGAGCTGACGGGCGCCCACGATGTCGCCATCGCGACCGACGAGCGGAGAGGTCGAAGCCTCAAAGACGATGGACAGGGTCGGCGGGTCGATCTCAATGGGCTCGAGCTCAACGGGGTTCTCGGGGTCGGTGTAGACATCGCCGATATCGGTGCGGTCAATGCCCACGACAGCGGCGATATCGCCGGCGCCGACTTCCTGGCACTCGGTGCGGCCCAGGTAGTCGAAGGTAAAGAGCTGCTTGACGGTAGCGGTGGCGCTGGAGCCGTCGTTCTTCACAACCAGGATCTGATCGCCCTGGTGAATGGTGCCGGAGTACACACGACCGATACCGATGCGGCCAACGAAGTTGGAGTGGTCGATGGTCACGCACTGCATGGCCAGCGGGGCGTTTTCGTCAACCTCGGGCGCGGGCATGTCGTCGATGATCATATCGAGCAGCGGATACATGTCCATGTTGCCGTCGTTGGGGTCAAGGCGGGCAAAGCCGTTCATGGCGCTGGCGTAGACCACGTGCTCCATGGCGAACTCAAGCTGGTCGTCGGTGGCGCCCAGGTCGGCCATAAGGTCCAGGCAGTCGTTGTAGGCCTTCTCGGGGTTGGCGCCCGGACGATCGATCTTGTTGATGACGATCATGATCTTGAGGCCGGTGTCGATAGCGTGACGCAGCACGAAGCGGGTCTGGGGCATGGGGCCCTCAAAGGCATCGACCAGCAGCAGGGCGCCGTCGGCCATACGCAGCACGCGCTCGACCTCGCCGCCAAAGTCGGCGTGGCCCGGGGTGTCGATGACGTTGATCTTGACGTCCTTGTACTCGATAGAGATGTTCTTGGCGAGAATCGTGATGCCGCGCTCGCGCTCCTGGTCGTTAGAGTCCAGGACGCGGTCCTCGACCTGCTGGTTGGCACGGAAGGCGTCCGTGGCACGCAGGAGCTTATCGACCATCGTCGTCTTGCCATGGTCGACGTGGGCGATGATGGCGATGTTCCTCAGATTGTCTACGCGCATGTAGTTCCCCTATCTTCTATCCATATACAAACGGCACGCGTATGCGGCCCGCCCAGCGATACAACGCTCAGCGGGAATATTGAGCCTTTTACCGAAAACTCGTTTATTTTAGCGATTTTAGATGAGAGGGGTTTCCTCACCTGCAGGTTCAGGGTCGCTCCACATAAAACCATCGCCGGCGCCCATGCCCTCATACAGCACATATGCCGAAAAGCCGCTCTCGAGCGTCGTCTCAAAGAAGCTCACGAGCAGAGCGTCGTGATAGCCACCGTCAATCTCGACACAGCCGGTGTAGCCGATGGCATAGCGGGCGATACGGCCCAGGCCCTCGTCCTTAAGGCCCATCTTGTGCTCGGAGATAAAGTTGGTGGCGGCCTCGAGGCACGCCTCCTCGCCATCCTCGTCGAGCGCAGCCAGATACCGGTTGGAAGCAGCGTCCTCGATCGCCACGACTACGCCCGGATTCTCGCCGGCGGCAAGGTCGTCCAAGAACGCGCCAATCAGGTCACACACCATGGCGTCGAGCTCGGCGGAGACGTTACCGGCGTCCTGCATATCCTGTGCCATCTCTAGACCTTCCCATCGAATCCGGCGTCGTTACAGTTCTTGTGCCTCGGCAGCGATCTTGGCGGCAGCGTCGCGGGCGCGCACCATATCCATCGCGCGCTTGTCGAGTACCTTGATCTGGTTGGCCAGCATTACCGCATCGACCACACCCCAGATTACCAAGCCTGTTGAAATCGAAAACCCAAGCGCACCAACTGTACCACGAAGACGAGAACAGATTACCGCGACAAGGGCGGAGATGATAACCATCTTGATATAGGAGCCGCGGCGCTCGCGAAGCGTGCGGGCCTGCGTCACATAGGCGATGCGAGCCGCCTCGGATGCCTCCGAGCGCATCTGGGCTTCACGCGCGATGGCGGCCGCTTCAGCCGATACGCGGGTACCCATCAGCAACCTCTCCGCTCGCGTGCCAGACATTTAGAAATCATCGGGGGAGAGCGTATGGACGAACTCGTCGAACTTCTCGAACTCCTGCTCGTCGTCGACTTCCTCGGCGTGCGGTGAGACGGTACCCAGGCGATTCATGATGTCGTCTTCAACGAACATGGGGGCATTACTGCGTACGGCAAGGGCGATGGCGTCGCTCGGACGTGCATCGATTCTATGCTCGCTGCCATCGGCCAACACGACAACCGTCGCATAGAACACCGGCGGTTCGGCACGAACGATCTCGATGCGCTCGAGCTTGGCGCCCAGGGCATCGACAGTGTCAAGCAGCAGGTCATGCGTTATCGGGCGCTCGGCGCGACCGCTATCGATGCCACGGCTAATGGCCGCGGCCTCAAACGAGCCGGTCTGAATGGAAAGCGAACGCAGGGGTGCCGTCGAATCCGACTTGCTGCAGCGCTCACGAAGCACGATAAGCGATGGCACGGGACCGGCGGCCATGACGATGGTCTCTATGTCGACACGAACCATGGAACACCTCCGGTACGTAGCGGTTAACACACGGCAGGGTCGCCGCATTGAATAGCTATACTACCCAATCTTTCGCCCAGCACACAAAATCAAAGTAGTTAATTTGGGACGGGGCTATTTTGACTACTTTTAGTTGGATAAGAAAAAAGCCCCGAGGCAATGCCCCAGGGCTCTTAACGTTTTGATGGTGGACCTGACAAGATTCGAACTTGTGACCTCCCGGTTATCAGCCGGACGCTCTAACCAACTGAGCTACAGGTCCATCATGGTGGAGGTTAGGGGGATCGAACCCCTGACCTCAGGCTTGCAAAGCCCGCGCTCTCCCAGCTGAGCTAAACCCCCACGGAGAAAGTAATAAACACCCCAGCGGCGACTCGGCTCTCGCTGGGGTGTTTATTGCGAAAGAAAGTGGTGGACCTGACAAGATTCGAACTTGTGACCTCCCGGTTATCAGCCGGACGCTCTAACCAACTGAGCTACAGGTCCATCGCGCAAGGGATATATTAGACGAGTCGTTACGCGCGCGTCAACAACTTTTTTGAAAAACTTTGGAGGGTGCCCGCCGAGTGGGCGAGATGGGTTAGGTTTGCTGCTCGGACAGTCCTGCGCAAGACGAAGGCCACATTAAGTGGCCTTCTTTGCGTGCGGAACTCGCGACAAAC
>CAJLUE010000097.1 GCA_905209765.1 uncultured Collinsella sp.
CTGCGGAAACGCGGGGTCCGTTCAGGCTGTTGCGTTGAGATTGAAAATCAACCATAGAACAAGTGTTCAAACCAACACAAAGGCACCTGTGAGCTGCGCCCCTTTGCGGTGGTTTGGGCTGAATGTTGCGCAACAAGGGCTGCATTTTTGGGTTTACCTTCATGGTGGAAGGAATGAACCGAAAGGAGCCCGCCATGTTTTGTCGCTCGTGTGGCACGCCGCTTGTCGACGACGCCCTCTTTTGCCCCGTCTGCGGTGCGCCCGTAGCACCCGACCAGGTCGCGGCCGCGCAGCAACCCCAGCCTGCCGCGCCCGCTCCTCAGCAATACGTGCCCGTGCAGCAGCCCGTACGGCGAAAGCGTTCCAAGAAGCCCCTCATCGCTCTCGCCGCGGCACTTGTCGTGGCGGCGGGCATCGGCGGTGGCGCGCTGTTCTATTTCACCCAGGTCGCGACCACCCCAATCGACGAGAAAACCTTCCCGGACAGCGGCATGCGTGCGCTTGTCTCGACCAAGTACGACACTAACGGCGACGGCCGCATCTCACGCGACGAGGCCAAGGCGGTGACGTCGGTCGAGCTGGACGGCATCACGTCAACGCAGGGCCTGGGCAAGGTGTTCCCCAACGTTACCAGTGTGGAATATGGCGGGGACAAACTCGTCAACCTGGACCTTTCGGGCTGCGGCGACCTTAAGACCGTCGAGCTTAACTCGGCGAGCAACGTCACCGTCGTTAACCTGGACGGCTGCGACAACATCGAGAAGCTCGACCTTTCAAATGCCGGGGAGCTCAAAAGTGTCGATCTTTCGGGCAAAAAGAAGCTCGCCACGTTGGCACTGCCGCAGGATACGAAGGTTAGCGGCATTAAGGACACGCAGCTCGACGAGCTGTGGCTGCCAGTGTCCTACGAGGGTACCGATAAGTCGGACCAGTACGGCGATATCTACGAGATCGAGCGCGATGAAAACGGCTACGTCACGGGCTTCACGTCTGCCGTCAAGCAAGGTGGCGGCGTAAGCTACAGCGTTGAACATGACGAGACGCATCGTATCTCGGAGATTGAGGAAGATCTGGCGGGCGGTTACGTGAACGTCAACACGTTTACGTACGACGCCGACGGTAACGTCACGCGCATCGACTGCGATGCCGACATGAGCGATTCGTCGAGCACCACGACGTTTACCTACGACGCGGACGGAAACCTGATCAACAAGACAACCCATGCGGGTTACGGCGAGAGCGCGAGCACGTATATTTATCAGGACGGCAACATGGTGACCAACACCGATACCAGCCCGGCCAATCCTCGGACGGTCGTGTATTCGTACGGATACGACAAGGATCGCGTGACGTCCTTTACGCTGGACTGCCAGGGCGACACGGTGGGCACCAGGTGGACGATCACCGCGGGCTACGAGTATGACAAGGACGGCAACATATCGCGTATCTCGCCTGTGGCATATGACTCGCACGGCAACGATTACGGCTCGCTGAACTCGTATGCCGCCGTGGATTATTCGTACAGCGACGGAAAGCTCGACAGGATCGATTCCGAGCGCGGCGGCTATGCGGAGTTCTATTACGACGAGCACGGCAACCTGACGTCGGTCGACGAGTATGCCGGCCGCGGTTCGGATGCCGAGTTTGAGTTTGAGCACGAGGTCGAGTACCAGCGCTACTTCTGCAGCAAGCACGAGAAGAATAAGCCGGAGGAGTGGATTCGTCTGGATGCAGAGTACGACGTCGACCAGGGTAGCTGGAGCAATGACTCCGATTATGGTCGTGAGTGCTTTGCAACCATGTACAAGCTCGATCCGCTGGCGGGCAGGCTGAACCCGTTCATCAAGTAGCAGCTCGCCCGAAAACCACCACAAAGGGGACAGGCACCTTTGTGGTGGTTTTTGCTTGCGGTGCGTTAGGCCAGCAGGTCGACGACGTTAAAGCCGGCGTTGCTCTTGGCGATGACGTCTCGGCCGCCAAAGACGCAGGTGGGCGAGACGGCCGCGATGCGCGTCACATCGGCGCCGAATGAGCGAAGCTCACCGGGTGTGGCCGCGAGCATCTGGGCGCGACGTTCCTCGCGTGCGTGTGGATCGAGCCCGGCCAGGTAGGTCGTGTTGCGGCGCTTGGTGAGCGCGTACGGCTTCACCGGCGCGTCCATGCCGCTCACGCAGCTCACGATAAAGCCCTCGAAGGCGGCCTCGTCGGGCTCAAAGCTGCCGAGCCATGCGCCCGCGCGTTCCACGCGCTCAATCGAGGGGTCGATTGCCGGGTCGCGGTAGGTGTAGAACGCCGCCTGACGCTCGCCGGCCGCGCGGAATCCGCAGCCGTACGCACCGCCCTTCACGCGGATCTCGTTCCACAGGTAGTCGTAGGAGAGCGCGTTGGCGGCAACCGCCCAGGCGCCCGTCACGTCAATGCCCAGACGGCGCGGATCGCACGCGCGCGCCGCAAAGCAGATGTCGCTGGGGATGACGAAAGCCTCGTGACGGTCGCGCGGCTCCGGCACCACGAGCGCGTTGCGGCCGGCATCGGCGCCGTCGCCCGCGCCAAGCCCCAGGTCGCCCGCGGCATCCCAGTACGCGTCAAAGTCCTCATCGCTGCCGGTAAAGCTCGCCATGCAGCCATCGGCCACAAAGATGCGGTCTGCCAGCGCGGCAAGCTTGGCGCGCAGGTCGTCCAGTCGCTCGTCAAAGTGCTCGAGCAGATCGCGCAGGAACAGGTAGAAGTCCACGCCCGAAAGCTGCTCGCGCACCACGGCCGAAGGCGAGCTGTAGCTCATCGCGCGACCGAGCGCCGCCAAGTGTCCGTTGTTGATAAAGCCCTGCTCAAGCCCAATGCGAATCTGCGTGAGCACGTCGCGCACGCGGTCGGCGTCGGCATCGAGCAACAGCGTGCTCGACCACACCTCGCGCGGCAGGCTCGCCAGCGCGTCGATCTTTTCGGACAGGGCGCCGGCGCTCACCAGCAGGTAGGGGCGCACGCCGTCCACGTCGGGCTGCGTCATGACCTCGGTCGTAAAGCTCAAAAAGCCCAGCTTGCCGGCGAGCAGGTTGTCGAGTTCCTCGGCCGAATGCTCGCGCGTGGGCAGCTGCTTGAGCAGGCGGCAGAGCAGCGTCACGTAAGGCAGGTCCTCAAATGCGACGCAGCTCAGGTCGAAGTATTGCATGGCGTAGGCCAGGCGGTTGGTGGAGATGCCGTGACGCAGGCAGGGGATGGGCGCGGTCGTATCCACAACGAGCGGCGGCTCGGGGCGCGCCGCGCCAATGTCGGATACACGCAGACGCGGTAGCGTGGCCTTGGCCTCGGGCGTGTCCTCCGCCTCCTGCGCGGCACGCAGCACGGCCGTGCGCTCGACCACGTCCGCCAGCTCGGCATCGGTCATGGCATCGCGCTTGGCTGCCAGCTCGGCGGCCTCGGCACCCTCTGCGCCCTCGGCGGCGTCCACCGGAACCAGCTCGACTAGCGCCATGTGGTCGTTTTCCAGCACCAGCTCGCGCAGCAGGTCCTCAAAGTAGCTGCCGTCCAGCTCGCCGCGAAGCTCCTCGTATACCGGGCCGTACTTGAGCGCCAGCGTTGCGGCGTCGTCATCGTAGAGCCACGTGCTCAGCGCGTCGCACGCAATGGCCACGCCGTCGGCGATGCCATAGTCGCGCTGGCGCAGGTCGTACTCGTTGCTGCTGATGATGGCCTCCAGGCGCTCGCGCGGA
Source organism: uncultured Collinsella sp. (assembly GCA_905209765.1). Taxonomy (GTDB): domain Bacteria; phylum Actinomycetota; class Coriobacteriia; order Coriobacteriales; family Coriobacteriaceae; genus Collinsella. Next base: position 3,711 of record CAJLUE010000097.1, read on the forward strand.
ACGCCGTGCTCACACAGGTCGCGGCAGGCGTCCTGGAACACGCGGCGCAGCTCGCGCGCAACGCCGGGCTGCGCATTTTGCAGCATGATGAGCTCGTAGGGCTGCAGGCTCTCGGCCGCGGTGTAGCTCACCACGTTGCCGCCCAGGCCGGCGGCCAGAATGGCCTTCTTAACCGGTGCCTCGTTGGAGCCCAGCAGCGCCTCGAACAGGATATCCGCCGCGATCGTGCGCTTACGGTCGAGCGCGCTGCCCAGCACAAGGCCCAGGCCCACCAGGGCGTTCTCGGGCGTGGTGGCCATCTCGACGCGCTTATACTCGCAGGTCACGGGTGCCTGCACGCCCAGCGGATTGGGCGCCAGCGTGGACGGGTCCTCGCCGGCGGCAACGGCAGCGTCCATGCGGCGGCTCGCAGCGCTCGGCTGCGACAGATAGCGCTCGTCCAAAAAGGCCAGCGCGCGGTCCACGTCCAGGTCGCCGTAGAGCGTGATGTAGGAGTTGGAAGGATTGTGGTGGCGCGCGTGCGTGTCCAGGAACTGCTCGTAGGTGAGCGCGGGAATCGCGCGCGGGTCGCCGCCGCTCTCGTGCGCATAGGCGGTGTCGGGATAGAGCGCGGCGTTGACGGCATCGTCCAGCACGCTCATGGGGTCGGACAACGCGCCCTTCATCTCGTTGAACACTACGCCGTTATAGCGCAGCGTGCCCTCGCGCAGGCTAGCGGCGCTGCCGTCGCCCTCGCTCTCGGCGCCCTCCGGCAGGTCCAGCTCGTAGTGCCAGCCCTCCTGCTCAAAAATGGTGGGCTTGGTGTAGATGGCCGGGTTGAACACCGCGTCCAGGTACACGTCCATCAGGTTGTACAGATCCTGCTCGTTGGTGGTGGCAACGGGGTAGATGGTCTTGTCGGGGTAGGTCATGGCGTTGAGGAACGTCTGCATGGAGCTCTTGATCAGGTCGACAAACGGCTCCTTGACGGGGAACTTAGCCGACCCACACAGTACCGAGTGCTCAAGAATATGGAACACGCCGGTGGAATCGGCCGGCGGCGTCTTAAAGCCAATGGCAAAGGCCTTGTTTTCGTCGTCGCACGCCAGGTACAGCAGGCGAGTGCCCGAGGCGGTGTGGCGCAGCACGTA
>CAJLUE010000098.1 GCA_905209765.1 uncultured Collinsella sp.
CTGAGGGAGCAGGTCAATGGCGTGCCCGAGCCCGAGACGCGGCGTCTGTACGAGCGCTTGGTGGAGGGCAGGCTTAACCGCGTGCTCGTCGAGCGATAAAAAATGAGCGTCCGAATTGCTCGGACGCTCGCAAGCTTGATGTATGTTGGCTCGTCGGATCGTTGGCTCTTAGACGAGCTTAATCTTCTCGATGTCCTTGCGCGAGGACTCGCGATACAGCGAGAACTTGCGGCCGATAACCTGGACGACCTCGGCATGGCAGCGGTCGGCGAGCTCTTCGGCGGCCTCGCGGGCGGAAAGGCTGGAACCATCGAGTACGGAGCACTTAACGAGCTCGTGCTTCTCCAGGTAGGCGACCGTCTGCTCGACGGTGCCCTCGTTGATGTCGGACTTGCCGATGATGATGGCGGGGTTGAGGTGATGGGCCATGCTGCGAAGCTGCTTGACCTGGGCTCCTGTCAGTGCCATGGGTTCTCGCTTTCTATGTTATGGGGCGCCCCGCGATGGGGCCTTAATCTACGTGAGCTGTCCCACGATAGCGCAGGAACGGCGCGGTGTGGGGCGTGTTTGCCCAGTTCAAAAAGAATGCGGATGCCGAGTGGGAGAACGGCGCGGGTTACAGGCGGACGTGTACGGCGGCCGAAAGCGGTCTATGGACGGCCCGAAGAGACCGGCTCCCAGGCAATAAAGGCCCAGCGGACCTTACGGATATGGTCGAGCATATAGCGCCCCTGCGGCACGCCCTTGGACCCTGGCTCGCCGGCATGGGGATTCTCGATCATGTGCTGGGCGATGTAGTCGCACAGACGGTCGATTTTATCCTCGTTGCCATGTTCGAGCATACGGGAGAAGTCCGTCACGCCCGCCTCAAGGCTATCGAAGGTATCGCGACGAGGCGATTCAAAGTACGTAACCTGCGGCAGGGCACCCATCTGAATGAGGATATTAAAGGCATACACAAAGCCATTACTGCAGGTAACCGAGGCACCGATGGCGTTCATCAGGTGCAGGTCATAGCGCGGACTGGAGTTGGCGACCATCGTGACAGCACAACGCCGACGAGCCGTACGGTCAAGCTTGGCAAGCGCGCCTTTTAGGTTGGTCGTGGTGACAGAGCGACTGGCAAAGGCGACATCTACCGCTTTCGCGACCGGCCCAACCAAATCCCAGTCATTATCCCAAGCAAGCTCAAGCGGTGTAATGCAATCCTCGAGCCCATAGTACTCAATGCCAGCATCAAGCGTGCCCAACATAGCAGGGGAGAAGTCGGCAGCAATCACGGAATGCCCAGCCTGAGCAAGCGGAATAGCAATCGACCCAGCCCCACACCCCATATCCAGCACGGATTCACCAGGCTTTAACGCCAACAGCTTCATAAAGTCCCGGGCATACGGAGCAGTCTCAAGCGGCCGAAAATGCCGAGCCCTTTTATCCCACTCAAAAGAATCATCAGCCCGCCGCCGACCAGCTTGCAAGCGCATCCATTCGCCATTCCAATCAGCAGAAAGAAGCTCAGAGCGAGCATCCCCATCAACCACGGGCCAACCTCCTAGCAACAAAAAAGCGACTCCTCCCAAAAGAAGAGCCGCAACCAGCATATATCAGAAAGAACCGTTCCAACGCCAAACCGCCGTATCGACCATGTAGTGCAGGAGCGAAGCAACTGCAACCGGGATAGAACTCAACTGAGGTCCCGTTGTGCGGGAGCCCCGGGGAGGGCAAATATATAAGGTCGATCGCGAGTTCCGCACGAGCCGGAGAGCACTTAATGTGCTCTCCGTGCGAGTCAGGACTGTCCGAGCAGGCGACCTTATATATTTGCCCTCCCCGGGGCTCCTCGCCAGTCCCCCTCAGCTAGTTCTTGAGCGAGTTCAGCGGCGCCGGGAAGCGTCCGCCACGGTGGGCAAGCACGGTGCCGGCGTTGGGGTTCACCGGCATGATGGGCGCACGGCCGAACAGGCCGCCGTACTCGACGCAGTCGCCCACGCCCTTGCCGATGGCGGGAATCACGCGGACGGCCGTGGTCTTGTTGTTGATGACGCCGATAGCCATCTCGTCGGCGATGATGCCGGTGATGGTCTCGACCGGGGTGTCGCCGGGGATGGCGATCATGTCCAGGCCGACGGAGCACACGCAGGTCATGGCCTCGAGCTTCTCGAGCGAAAGCGCGCCGGCCTCGACGGCGGCGATCATGCCGGCATCCTCGGACACGGGGATAAAAGCGCCCGAGAGGCCGCCCACGCTGGAGCTGGCCATGACGCCGCCCTTCTTGACGGCATCGTTGAGCATGGCGAGCGCGCAGGTCGTGCCCGGGCCACCGCAGGTACCAACACCGACGATCTCGAGGATGCGGGCAACGGAGTCGCCGATGGCAGGCGTGGGAGCCAGCGACAGGTCGACAATGCCCTTCTCGACACCCAGGCGATGGGCGGCCTCGCGGCTCATGAGCTCGCCGGCGCGGGTGATCTTAAAGGCGGTCTGCTTAATCTTTTCGGCGACTTCCATCATCGATGCAGAATCGGGCAGCGTCTCCAGGGCCGCGGCCATAACGCCGGGGCCCGAGACGCCTACGTTGATGACGGCGTCGGCCTCGCCACCGCCGTGGACGGCGCCCGCCATAAACGGGGAGTCCTCGACCATATTGGCAAAGCAGACAAACTTGGAAGCGCCGACGGAGTCCTGGTCGGCCGTGAGCTTAGCGGCGTCGATGATGGTCTGCGCAGCCATGAGTACGGCGTCCATGTTGATGCCGGCACGCAGACTGGCGACGTTGACGCTGGAGCAGACGCGGCTGGTGGTGGCGAGCGCCTGGGGGATGGACTGGATGACGCGGCGGTCGGCGTCGCCGATGCCCTTCTGGACGAGTGCGGAGAAGCCGCCCAGGTAATCGATGCCGAGCGTCTCGGCCGCGCGGTCGAGGGCATGCGCGATGGGGGTGAGGTCCTCATCCTTGCAGCACGCGGCGATCTGCGCCACCGGGGTGACGGAAACGCGCTTGTTGACGATGGGGATACCGTACTCGCGCTCGAGGTTCTCGGCGGTTTCGACCAGGTGCTCAGCCGTGTGCGTCACGTGGTCGTAGATCTTCGTGCACATGCGGTCGAGGTTCTCGTCACCGCAACCCATGAGCGAAACACCCATGGTGATGGTCCTGATGTCGAGGTTCTGCTCCTCAACCATGCCGCGGGTTTCCGCGATTTCTGCGGGCGTGATCGCCATCCTTGCGCTCCTATCTGCCAAAACGAGCATAGTCTTATCTATTCTAACGTGCCGCACGTGCCAAGTGGCGCGTGCGGCACGTTTTGGTGCTCGGTTGTTTCCGTTGTGTTACTGCCCAAAGACCTCTTCGGCGATGCGTGCGCTCTCGGCGGCGTCCTTGGCGTAGTAGTCCGCGCCGATCTGCTTGGCGTATTCGGGGGTGAGTACGGCGCCGCCTACGATGATCTTGACGCCCGGCACCTCGGCATGAAGCAGCTTGATGGTCTCCTCCATGGCGACGACGGTGGTGGTCATAAGCGCCGAAAGGCCGACGAGCTTAATGTCGCGCTCCTGTACGGTCTTGAGCACCTCCTGCGGATCGACGTCGCGACCCAGATCAAAGACGGTATAGCCGTAGTTATCGAGCAGCATCTTAACGATGTTCTTACCGATATCGTGGATGTCACCTTTAACGGTGGCCACGCAGATCTTACCCTTGTCGGCAATCTCGCCGGCGGGCATCAGGCGCTTGATGGTGTCGAAGCCCACGCGCGCGGCTTCGGCCGAGGCCATGAGCTGCGGCAAGAAGAACTTGCCCTGGTCAAAGAGGACTCCGACCTCATCGAGGGCGGGGATAAAGTGGTTGTTGATGAGGTCCATGGCGTCGTGGTCGGCCAGCAGGCGTTCGGTCTCGGCCGCGATCTCGCCCTTGCGGCCCGAGACGACCATGTGGCGGATGGGGTCGTCATCGGCGCTTGCGGTGGTGCTTGCGGCGGGCGCGGCATCGCTCGATGCCGACTGAGCGGCCGCCGGGTTCGCGGCGATCTTATACGGGTCGGTCCAGCCGGCGTAGCGTTCGATGTATCCAGTTGAGCCCTCGTCCTCAACGCTCAGCACGCGATAGCTGTAGACGGTGTCCATAAAGCGCTTAGAACCCGGGTTCATGATGGGGGCGTCCAGACCTGCACCAAAGGCGGCGGCCAAAAAGACCGAGCCCAGCAGCGGCCGTGCGGGCAGGCCAAAGCTGATGTTCGATACGCCGAGTGCGCACTTGACGCCCAGGCGCTCCTTGCACATAGACATGGCGCGCAGGATCTGCTCAGCCTGGCGCTGGTTGGTCGAGGCGGTCATGACCAGGCAGTCGATGAGGATGCGGTCTGGGCCGATGCCGTAACGGGCAGCCTCGGCCACGATGCGCTCGGCGATGGCATAACGTGCCTCGGCGGTATCCGGGATGCCGCCTTCGTCGAGCGTGAGGCCGACGACGTTGGTGCCGTAGTGGGCGACCAGCGGGAAAATCTCGTCCATGATCTGCTGTTTGCCATTGACCGAGTTGATGATGGGCTTGCCGGCGTAACGACGTACGGCGGCCTCGACGGCGGCGGGGTCGGTGGAGTCGATCTGCAGCGGCAACAGCGTGGAGCCTTGGAGCTGCTCGGTCGCTTGCTGGATGACCTTGACCTCGTCGATCTCGGGCAGGCCCACGTTGACGTCCAGGATGTCGGCGCCCTGCTCCTGCTGGCTGATGCCCTGACTCACGACGTAGTCCAGGTCGCCGTCGCGCAGGGCCTGCTGCAGGCGCTTTTTGCCGGTGGGGTTGATGCG
>CAJLUE010000099.1 GCA_905209765.1 uncultured Collinsella sp.
GCGCGGCCCATAACGAGCATCTGCTGCTCGCCGCCCGAAAGGGTGCCGGCGACCTGGCGACGGCGTTCCTTCAGGCGTGGGAACTGCTCGTAGACGCGCTCAAGGCCCGGGGCCACCGTGGACTTGGGCTGTGTATAGGCGCCCATCTCCAGGTTCTCCTCGACCGTCATCTGCAAAAAGGCGCGACGGCCCTCAGGGACCTGAGCCAAGCCCTTGCCCACCAGCTTGTCGGCAGGCGTATGGGTAATGTCCTCGCCCATAAACTTGATGGAGCCGGTCTTGGAACGCAGCAGGCCCGAGACGGTCTTGAGCGTCGTGGACTTACCGGCACCGTTCGCACCGATCAGAGCCACGATCTCGCCCTCGTTGACGTTAAAGGAGATGTCCTTGATGGCGTGGATGGCGCCGTACCAGACGTTGATGTTGTAGACGGAAAGCATCGGCTCTGCCATTTAGTTCTCCCCCTTATCCTGCTTGCCCAGATACGCCTCGATAACAGCGTCGTTGTTCTGGATTTCCTCGGCCGTGCCCTTGGCGATGACCTTACCAAAGTTGAGCACGCAAATGCCCTCGCAGATGTTCATAACGAGCGACATGTCGTGCTCGATAAGCATGATGGCAATGCCGAAGGTGTCGCGAATCTTAACGATGTTCTCCATGAGTTCCGCGGTCTCGGACGGGTTCATGCCGGCGGCAGGCTCGTCGAGCAGCAGCAGTTTGGGGTTGGTGGCAAGCGCGCGGACGATCTCCAGACGACGCTGGGCGCCGTAAGGCAGCGAGCCAGCCTGCTCGTTTGCCAGATGCTCCATATCAAAGATGGACAGCAGCTCCATGGCGCGCTCGTGAGCAGCCTTCTCGTGCTTCCAATACGTCGGCAGGCGCAGCACGCCCTCAAAACCGGAATAGCGCTCCTGGTTGTGCAGACCGACCTTGACGTTGTCCTCCACCGTCATGGTGTTGAACAGGCGAATGTTCTGGAAGGTACGGGCAATACCCATGCGGTTGACCTGGTAGACCGACTTGCCCGAGGTGTCCTCGCCGTCGAGCAGGATGGTGCCGTGCGTGGGCTGGTACACCTTGGTGAGCAGGTTGAAGACCGTGGTCTTACCGGCGCCGTTGGGACCGATCAGACCGGCGATCTCGGTCTTGCCGATAGTCAGGCTAAAGTCGTCGACTGCCTTAAGGCCACCGAACTCAATGCCCAGGTGGATGCACTCGAGTGCAGGGCGCTCGCCCAGGTCGCGGTCGGGAACGATGGCGCCAGAAGGATAGGGGACCATCTTGCCCTTCTTGAACTCAAATTTACTGGGCATCGGCTGCCACCTCCTTCTTGGAAGCAAAGCGGTCCTTGACGCGACCGAAGAACGCCTTGAGCTGCGGGTTGTTGGTAAAGATCATGACCAGGATCAACACGATGGCGTAGATGAGCATGCGGTAGTCCGAGAACTGACGGAGCAGCTCGGGAAGCACCGTGAGCAACGCCGCCGCGATGACGGAGCCGCGCATATTGCCCAGACCGCCCAGGACCACGAACACCAGGATGAGAATGGACGTGTTGAAGTCGAACTTGGTGGCGGAGAGCTGCGAGAAGTTACCGCCGAAGAGGGCTCCGGCAGCACCGGCGAGGGCAGCGGAAACCACGAAGGCGATCATGCGGTACTCGGTGACGGAGATGCCTACGGACTCGGCTGCAATCTTGTTATCGCGCACGGCCATAATGGCACGGCCGGTACGGCTGCGAACCAGGTTGAGCACGATCACGAGTGCGACCATGACCAGGATGGCACCGGCGAGGAAGGTCGAGTACGTCGACACGCCCGAGGCGCCCTGGGCTCCCTTGATGATGGCGGTGCCGTCCTCGAGCAGGTGCAGGTCGTCGATCGTAGAGTTGCCCGTGATGTTAAAGATCACGTGCAGGCCGCGCGAGTCGACACCCACGATAAGGCAAGTGACGATCTCTTTGATGATCTCGCCAAAAGCCAGGGTCACGATAGCCAGATAGTCGCCGCTCAGGCGCAGGACCGGGATACCAATCAAGAAGCCCAGGATAGCAGCAGCGATGGCGCCGACCACGATGCTGATGATCAGACGCACCGGATCGGAGGGAACGGCGCTCTCGAGGGCGACCGCGGTGACGATGCCCGTGTAGGCGCCGACGCTCATAAAGCCCGCGTGGCCCAGCGACAGGTCGCCCGCGATGCCGACGACGAGGTTAAGGGAGATGGCCATGACGATATAGGCCGTGATGGGAACCAGCTGACCGGCGATCATGCGCGGAATCATGTGGTTAGACTGCATAAAGAACACGATGGCGAACGCCACAAGGCACATGGCGTACGTAACAAAGTCGTGACGCGTCTGCTTGTCTTTAAGAAACTTCATACCGCTCACCTACACCTTCTCGGGGACGTACTTGCCCAAGAGGCCGGCAGGCTTGACGAGCAGGACGATGATCAGAACACCAAAGACGATGGAGTTGGCAAGACTCGTGGAAATGTAGGCCTGCGCCATCGCCTCGATGATGCCGATGAGAATGCCACCGACAAAGGCGCCGGGGATGGAACCGATGCCACCGAAGACGGCGGCGTCGAAGGCCTTGATGCCAGGCATGGCACCCGTGGTGGGCTGCAGCACCGGCGAGTAGGAGCACAGGAGCACACCGGCAATGGCGGCAAGGGCAGAGCCGATGGCGAACGTCATCGAGATGGTGCGGTTGACGTTGATGCCCATGAGCTGAGCGGCGGCCTTGTCCTCGGACACGGCGCGCATGGCTTTGCCCATCTTGGTCTTACCTGTAAAGAACATCAGGCCGGCCATGATAACCAGGCAGGCGACGATGGTGACGAGCGAGACGGCGCTTACGTTGAACTTGGCCAAGAACTCCGGCACCTGGAAGGTGACGAGCGAAGTGAAGTTCTTGGGCGTGGCGCCCCACAGAAGCTGCGCGGCGTTCTGCAGGAAGTAAGACACGCCGATAGCCGTGATCAGAACGGCCAGCGGGCCCGCCTGGCGCAGCGGTTTGTATGCCAGACCCTCGATGAGAACACCGAGAACGGTACAGACCACACAAGAGAGAACTACAGATGCCCAGCCCGGGAGGCCGAGATACGACGTGGCGCAGAACGAGACATAGGCACCGACCATGATGACGTCGCCGTGAGCGAAGTTCAGCATCTTGGCGATACCGTAGACCATGGTGTAGCCCAACGCGATGATGGCGTAGACGCTGCCCATGGACAGGCCGTTGACCAGGTATTGGATAAAGACCGTCATGTTCCACATCCCCCTTTCGAATAGGTTTCCAGTTGATGTATGAAACAGGGACGTTACATCGTCCCTAGATACCAAGCAAGCAGGGAAGGCCAAAACCTCCCCTGCTTGGGATCAAAACCGCTCTATGTAAGGCGGCCTATTAGGCCTGTACGTACTTGCCGTCAGTGATGACGTACGCCGTGGGCTCCTTCTGGACCTGACCCTTATCGTTCCAGGAGAGCTTGCCAGTCAGGCCGTCAACAGTAATGTTGCGCATAGCCTCGGGAAGCTTCTCGGCAACCTCGGTGGGGTCGGCGTCGACACCCAGGCCGGCCTCCTTGAGAGCCTCGACCACAGCATGCACGCCGTCGTAGGCGTCGGCGGCAAACTGGTCGGGGGTATCGCCGTACTTATCTTTGTAAGCGTTGACGAAGTCGGCGTTCTTCTCGTCGTCGGCGGAGAACGGGGTCATGAGCAGCAGACCCTCGGCAAGAGAGGTATCGAAGCCCTCAACGCCCAGGACACCGTCCATGCCGTCGCAGCCCATCATCTTGACGTCGTAGCCCATGTCCTTGGCGTTCTTGAGCAGGACGGACGCCGGTGTGTAGTAGATCGGCGCAAAGATCATGGTGGCGCCAGCCTGCTTGGCCTTGGTCAGCTGGTTGGTAAAGCTCGTGGCGGAGTCGTCCTTAAAGGTCTCCTCGTCAACAATCTCGAGCTTGGACTCAGCGGCCTGGGCCTTAAAGGAATCTGCGATGCCCGAAGAATAGGCGTCGCCGGAGTTATAGAACAGCACGAACTTCTCGTCCGCATACTTCTGCGCCAGGAACTTGGCAGCGTTGACACCCTGGTTGGGGTCGGTGAAGCAAACCTGGAAGACGCAATCCTTGCCCTTGGTAACGTCCTCGGAGGACGCGGACGGGGTAATCATGAACGTCTCGGGGTCGTTACCGCACTCAGCAGCAACGGCGACCGACGCACCCGTGGTGGTCGGACCGACAAGGGCCTGCATGCCCCAGTCGAGCAGGGTGTTGAAGGCGTTGACGGCCTTCTCGCCGTCAGCCTGGTCGTCCTCGGCCTTGCTGACAAGCGGCAGTTCCTTAGTCGAGAAATCCTTGCAGCCAAGCTCGACACCCTGGGTAACGGACTTGCCGTAGGACGCGTTGGCGCCGGTCAGTGGGCCGATGGTGCCGATCTTAAACGAAGCGTCGCCCGAAGCGGAACCACCGTCGCCGCCGTTGGAGGAGCAGCCAGCTAGAATGGACATCGCCCCCAGACCTGCTGCGCTCGCGATAACGCTCCTGCGATTCATAACAGGGTTCAATGACTTACCGGTGAGGCTCGACATGCGACTCTCCTCTCAAATCTCGTCGGGTTTCGGTTACCCGACAGGCCATCCTTCGCCGTGTTCGGCGTTCGCAAAATA
>CAJLUE010000100.1 GCA_905209765.1 uncultured Collinsella sp.
TATTCGGTGGCGCGCGCCTTCTACGAGGAGTATCAGGTCAAGAGCCTGGTCTTTGGCAAGTATCAGACGGGACCTGCGTATCGCAGCCAGATTATCGATTACACGCCTAACGTGGATATCGACACCATGCCGGTCATGATCGAGACCGTTAACGGCGTCGCACAGGCCAATCCTGATAAGAAGATTATTCTCATGGGCTGCGGCGACAACTATGTCGCGCTTGCCGCGCAGGCTCAGGACGCCGGCCAGCTTGCCTCCAACGTCATCGCGCCCTATGCACCCTACAGCATGCTCGAGCAGTGCCAGAAGAAGGAGATTTTCTACGAGCTGTGCGAGAAGCACGGTGTGCCGTATCCGCACACGTTTACCTTTACCATGGCGATGCTCAACGCTCAGGGTGAGGCTCCCGCCGAGGTGCTCGACCAGATCGACTTCCCCTTCCCGATGATTCTGAAGCCCTCTGACGGCATCATGTGGTGGGAGCACGAGTTCGAGGGTCAGAAGAAGGCCTACGAGATTGCCGATCGTGCCGAGCTGGAGCAGGTCATTCGCGATGTGTACGCCAGCGGCTACACCGATGACCTCATCTTGCAGGACCGCGTGCCCGGCAACGACGAGTACATGCGCGTGCTTACCAGTTATTCCGACCGCAACGGCAAGGTTCGCATGATGTGCCTGGGTCACGTGCTGCTCGAGGAGCATCAGCCCCATGGTGTCGGCAACCATGCCTGCATCATCACTGAGCCCAACGACGAGCTCATGGGTGGCGTGCGCAAGCTACTTGAGGACCTTAAGTTTACGGGCTTCTCCAACTTCGACGTCAAGTACGACCAGCGCGATGGCTCGTTTAAGTTCTTTGACTTCAACACGCGTCAGGGACGCAGTAATTACTATGTCACTAATAGTGGCTTTAACGTTGCCAAATACGTGGTGGATGAGTACGTCTATAACCGCCCGTTTGAGCCGGAGTTTGTGACGGCGCAGGACGAGGCGCTGTGGATGGTCGTTCCTATGGGCGTCGTTGACAAGTATGTCAAGGACCCCGAGCTGCGTGCGAAGGCGCATCGTCTGGCCAGGGAGGGCAAGGCTGCCGATCCTTCGTTTATGAAGGGTGATTTTGTCTTTAACCGCTGGTTGCGCATGTGGCACACCAAGCTGCGTCATTTTAAGTTGTTCAAGACGTATTACAAGTAGATGAGCGCGGCGCCCGCCCGGTTTGCATCGGACGGGCGCGGGTATGATACGCGCAATTGCGTGGGCGTCACCAAGGAGGCGGCGATGGAAAAGCTGGGGGTTATCGGCGGCATGGGCGCCGAGGCCACGTCGTATTACTACGACCAGGTGGTGCGCCATACGGCGGCTACGTGCGACCAGGAGCATATCGACATGGTGGTACTTTCCAAGTCGACCATGCCCGACCGTACGCTGGCCATCAAGACTGGCGAGCATGCCGAGCTGCTGGCGACCATGAAGGAGTGCGCTCAGGCGCTCGAGACGCTGGGCTGCGCGCACATAGCGATTCCCTGCAACACGTCGCACTACTTCTACGATCGGATTCAGTCGTTTACCAAGGTGCCGATTATCCACATGCCGCGCGAGTCGGTGCGCTATGCTCTGGCCGGCGCGGTGATGGGGGAGTGCGAGTTCGATCCAAACCTGAGCATGCCGGCCGAGCCGGTGCACAAGATCGGCATCATGGGCACCGACGGTACCGTGGGCGCAGACGTCTATGGGCGCGAATGTGAGACCGCGGGCGTTGAGGTCGTCTATCCCAGCGAAAAGCGTCAGGCCGACGTGATGTCGCTCATCTACGACGATGTGAAGGCCGGGCGCGAGCCCGATATGGATAAGTTTGACCGCGTGATGTGGGAGTTCGCCCGTAGCGGCTGCGACCGCGTCATCCTGGCCTGCACGGAGCTTTCGGTGTTGCAGAAGTATCGCGAGATGCCCGAGATCACCCTCGATGCGATGGATGTCCTGGTGCGCGAGTCCATCATTCGCAGCGGCGTCCCCTACCGCCTGTAGCCCTCGACCTGCCAAAAAAGGGACAGGTTTATTTTGGTAGGTTTTATCTGGGAAAACAGTAAGGCCCCGGCTCGTTTGATGCGAGCCGGGGCCTTTTGCGTTTGTCAGTTGCTGCCAGCGATTGCTAGAACAGGAAGCCGATGGCGATAAGGGTGATGCTGACGATAAGTACGGCGATATCTAGGCCTTTGATGGGGTAGCGCTTATACGAACTCGCACGCGTGCGCAGGTAGAAGCCTCGCTGCTCGGCGGCAAGCGCGGTAGCATCGGTCTTGCCTACGCTCGAGATAAGTAGTGGCACGCACAGTGGCAGCATAAGCTTGAGTTTCTTGACGGGATTCTTAGTGTCGTATTCGACGCCGCGTGCAGTCTGCGCCTCCATGATGGCGTTCATTTCCTGGCCAAATACCGGCACAAAGCGCAGCGCCGTGGTAAAGGTGAAGGCATAGCGATATGGCACGTGCAGCACCTCGACGCAAGCGTTGGCGAGGTCGTTGAGCTTGGTCACCATAAGCATGAGGATGAGTGGCAGCGCCACGCCCAACAGGCGTAGGCAGGCCTTCGATCCGGTAATGAGGCCCGTGTCGGTGATAAAGCCCCACACGATGTTGCCATCGCGCATAAAAGCCAGCTGAAGCACCAGCATGATAAGCGCGAGCGGAATCAGCAGCTTGAGTAGCGAGAGCAGACGGTCGACGACGCCGGCGTAGGCGCCCAGTGCAAGGGTGAGCGCCAAAAAGCCCAACAGCGCCACGTAGGTGTCGGACAGGAAAATGCCGATGATGATGGCGGCGGCAAGGCCCAGTTTGACGACCGGGTTCAAGCGGTGCAGCAGTGTATCGCCCGGCATATAGTCGATGACGTTAACCACGGTGGACCATCCCCTCGGTAATGCGAACGATATCGGTGACCTCGCTTACCTGTGCAAAGGCGGGAGAGACGGAGGATGCCAGGCGACGAGAAAGCTCTATGACCTGGGGCGGCTCAACGTAGGCGCGCTGCATGAGCTCGATGTCCGAGAACAGCTCGTGCGTGCGGCCGCGCTCGAGGATGCGGCCGTCGGCCATTACCACAATGCGCTCGGCAAAGTCGGAGACGACTTCCATGTCGTGACAGACCATGATTACAGCGCAGCCGCGCTCGGCCATGGTGCGCACGGTTTCCATGACGGTCATGCACTCGCGGTAGTCAAGGCCGCTCGTGGGCTCGTCGAGTACCACGATTTTGGGCTCTACGACCACGACGGAGGCGAGTGCCACCATCTGGCGCTGACCGCGCGAGAGCGAGAAGGGCGCCTCGTCGGCCGGCAAGCCAAAGCGGTCGATGACGAGCTGGGCGCGACGCAGTGCCTCGGCACGGTCGATGCCGGCAAGCTCCAGGCCAAAGGCGACCTCGTCGAGCACGGTTTCCTTGCAGATCTGGCGGTCGGGGTTTTGGAAGAGGGTTGCGACTTCGCGGGCGATGCGGCTCGTGGGAACGGCTGCGGTATCCAGTCCCGTGACGCGCACGCTGCCCGAGGCGGGCTTAAGCAGGCCTGTGAGCAGCTTGGTGAGCGTGGTCTTGCCGGCGCCGTTTTGGCCGACGATGCCCACGAGCTCGCCGGGATAGAGGGTCAGGTTGAGGTCGTGGACGGCGGCGCCGCCATTGGGATAGGCAAACTCAACGTGATCGAAGGTGAGCACGGGCTCGGCGTCCTTGGCGTGCGGGCGCAACGACGGTGCGTGCGGTGAGCCGGCGGGTGCCTGAGTGTCGCTGCTTGCGTGTGCGGGGTCGACGATGCCCGTAATCAGGCGCTCGGCCTCATCAACATCCAAACAGGGAGTGCCGCTGGCCAGGCCATCGGCCTCGAGGCTGTTGAAAATGCGCGTGACACGCGGGCAATCGACGCCGATGGCGCGGAGCTCATCGGCGTGTGCGAAGACCTCGTGCGGCTCGCCCTGTAGCGCGATTTCGCCATGATTGAGCACAAGCACGCGGTTGCAATACTCCGAAAGCAGGGCGACTTTTTGCTCAACGACGACGATGGTGATGCCGAGTGCGCGGTTGGCCTCGCGTAGGGTCTCGAAGACCAGCGTGGAGCTGGCGGGGTCGAGCGCCGCGGTGGGTTCGTCGAGCACGAGCACACGCGGACGCATGGCGAGGATGGCGGCGATGGCAACCTTTTGCTTTTGGCCGCCTGAGAGGGTGGCGATCTCGCGGTCGCGCAGGTCGCTGATGCCGACGGTCTCGAGCGTCTCGCTCACGCGCTGCTCGATCTGGTCGTGCGGAACGCCAAAGTTCTCCAGGCCAAAAAGCATCTCGTCCTCGACGACCGAGGCGACCATTTGCGTGTCGATGTCTTGCAACACGCTGCCGACGATCTGCGACACATCGGTGAGCGAAACTTCACAGGTGTCGTTGCCGTCGACAGTGACGGAGCCAAAGAACGTGCCAGTGTAATGGTGGGGTACGGCTCCCGACAGGCAGGCGGCAAGTGTGGACTTGCCGGCACCCGAAGGCCCGATAATGCCGATAAAATCTCCCCTGTTCACGCCGAGCGAGATATGCTTAAGCGCCTGCTCGGTCTGCGTGCCATAGGAGAACGAGACATCGTCGACGTTGATGATCGTTTCCATGGATA
>CAJLUE010000101.1 GCA_905209765.1 uncultured Collinsella sp.
GTCTCGGACATGGGATGCTCAACCTCAAACACGTTGCCGCAGCTCGAGCACTTGTAATCGTAGCGCGCCATAATACTTCCTTTTCAGCACAAAGCGGGCAGATCGCTCTGCCCGCATAAATTCAAACAGCTGTAACTGTACCCTATATCGGGGGTTTTATCACGCTTCGCCCCAGAATCTATGGGTGTTGCGCAGGAGCTGTGCAGTTTTGCCCTCGGCGGCCGCAACGTCGACCTCATCGGCCTGCCACGTCCAGTTGCCCGTGGCCACGCCCGGCACGTTCATGCGCGAGTCGTCGCCAAGCCCCAGGATATCCTGCAGCGGCATCATCACCAGGGGAGCGTCGCTTGCCAGCGCGTCGCCCATCAGCTTGGCCGCCACCTCAACACCGCTCGGTTCGTCGCCGCCTGCAAAGGAGCGCGTGCACCAACCGGCGAGCGTCGACGTGTCGTGCGTCGAGGTGTACAGAATCTTGCCCGGCGTGGGATACACGCCGTTGCGGACGTCGTAATCGCTAAACTCCAGTACGTCCATACCGGGGAAACCGCAGGTAGAAGCCATGGCGCGAACGCCGGGCGTCAGGTAGCCCAGGTCCTCGGCGATAAAGTTGAGCGGCCCCAGCTCATCATAAGCAGTCTGGAACAGGTCCTTGCCCGGGCCCGCCAGCCAGCGACCGTCGGCGCAAGCCTTGCCCGCGGGAATGCTAAAGTAGCTGTGGAATCCCAGGAAGTGGTCTAGGCGCACGCGGTCGTAGAGCGAGAACGCGCGACGCAGACGGTCCATCCACCAGCGGTAGCCGTTCTCCTTCATGTGATCCCAACGGAAGGTGGGGTTGCCCCACACCTGGCCCTCGGGCGCAAAATTGTCGGGGGGCGCGCCAGAAATCTCAATCGCCTTGCCGGTATCGGACAGCCAGAAGTTCTCGGGCTCACTCCATGCGTCTGCCGAATCGTCCGAAACGTACATAGGAATGTCGCCGATGACCTCGATGCCCTTCTTGTGCGCGTAGTTCATGAGCTCGCACCAGGCCAGGTCAAAGCGGTACTGCATGTACGCTTGCAGCTCTGCCTCGTCGTGGAAACGCTTGTCGTCAATCAGATGCTCGTTGTAGCGCGCGACATCTGCCGGCCAATCGTGACGTGATTCGCCTTCAAAGTACTTCTTAACGGCCATGTAGACGCAGTACTTCTCGAGCCAATCGGCGTTGCGATGCTTAAACGCCGTGTAGAGCGGGTCTGCATGCTCGCCGCCTCGGGCCTTCCAAGTCTCAAAGTCGGTCGCCAGCTCCTCTTGGCTCTCGGGCAGCAGGTCAATATTGCCCGCAAAGGCCGAAGGTCCAGCGTAAGGGGAGCGGAAGAAGTCCGTCGGGTTGACAGGCAGGACCTGCCAGTAGCGCATGCCCATAGCGGCCAGGTGGTCGATAAAGCGACGCGTGGGTGCGCCGATCGTGCCGGGCTTGCCGTCGTCGGTTGGCACCGAAGTGATATGGCACACGACGCCCGCGCCGTGATCGAGCGGCTCCTGCAGGCGCTGCTCGGCATGGTGATAGATGATCGACGAGCCCAGCGGATACAGGTCGAGCGTGACCGTACCGTTGTGGATCTCGCACTCGTGGCCGCTGATCACGTCACTTGCACATTCGCCGAGCGCCGGAATCGTCACGCGGTGCGAATTGCGCAGGCTGCGGTTGATGATAACCGTCGCGGACTCGCCATCCTTGCCCGTGCGGTTGTAGGCCAGCACCTCGTCGTTGAGCGCGAAGGCCTTGATCTCGCCGTCGATCATAAATGGCAGTGCGCGACGTACGGCGGAGGCGTTCTTGACAATAGCCAGCGTGTCGAAGTCGTGCAGTTGGTCCTTGGTCGGCAGGGTGCGGCGGTTGCCCGGGTCGGTAAGGCCCTCCAGGCCGTACTCGTCGCCGTAGTAAATCGAAGGCACGCCGGGGAAGGTCATCTGCATGAGCGTGGCGAGCCAAAAGCGGCTCTTGGCCAGTCCCATCGCGTTCTCGTCCAGGCGCCATTTGCTGCGCTCGCTCTCGGGCAGCTGCGACTCGTCGGGGCCGCCGCCGAGCACCGAGATGATGCGCGGACGGTCGTGGCTCGAAAGCAGGTTGAGCGCGCAGGACAATGCCTCGCTCGGGTAGTTCTCGCGCAGGGTCTCGATATCCTCGGCGGCCTCGTAGGCGTTCTTGTAGCCCATCAAAAAACCGATGACCATGTCGCGGAAGGGGTAATCCATAGCAGAGTCCAGCTCGGAACCCTGCAGGTAGCGGCGCAGATGGCCGTAGCTAATCTTGTTGGAGGCGTCTTCCCAGACCTCGCCGAGCAACAGTGCATCAGGCTTTTCGGCAAGTACGGCCTTCTTGATCTGGGCCAGGAAGTCGTCGGAAAGCTCGTCGGCGACGTCCAGGCGCCAGCCATGAGCGCCGGCGCGCAGCCATTTGCGGATCACGCCGTCCTTGCCCAGGAGCCTCTCGCGTACCAGCTCGGACTTCTCGTTGATGGCCGGCATGTTGCCCACGCCCCACCAGCAGTCGTATGAGCCGTCCTCGTGGAAAGTAAACGCATCGCGCCACGGCGAATCCTCGCTCTGCCAGGCACCCACGCCGGGGTAGTTGCCATAGCGGTTGAAATATATCGAGTCGTCGCCCGTGTGGTTGAAGACGCCGTCCAGGATGATGGAGATGCCCAGCTTCTCGGCTGCCTGGCAAAGCTCGGTAAAGTCCTGCTCGGTGCCCAGGATCGGGTCGATCTTGGTGTAGTCGGCCGTGTCGTAGCGGTGGTTGCTCGCGGCTTCGAAAATGGGGTTGAGGTAGATGGCTGTAAAGCCTAGCTCGGCGATGCGGGGCAGGTCTTCCTGGATGCCCTTGAGCGAGCCGCCGTAGAAGTCCCAGATCTTGATGGAGCCGTCCTCGGCGCGCTCGTACACGGGCGGCTCGTTCCAGTCCTCGACCATCCGGCGCTGAATGCCCTTGCGCGGTTTTTCGAGTTCGGCCATTGTGCGCTCGCGCCAATGCTCGTCACGGGCGTAGCGGTCGGGGAAGATCTGGTAGACCATGCCGCGCTCGTACCAGGTGGGGCGGTTCTCGCGGTGCTTGTAGACGGTAATCTGGAAGGACGGCACCTCGGCGTAGTCGTAGGTTACGCCCTCGCCGCCGGTGCGGCCCTGGGGCGCGCCCAGGCGAACCTCGGGCTGGCCCTCGATATTGCATATAAAGCTGTACCACACAAGACACGGTTCAGTGCATTTGAGCTCGCCGGTAAAAATGCCATCGCCTTCGTGCTCCATCGGAATCAGGGTCTCGCCGACTTCATCGACCCAGGTACGCAGGGTGAGTGTTGCCTGGTTGGGATCGGCATCCTCCAAAATAACCGAGAGTGCAACGGTAGTTCCTGTGGTCACAGCGCCAAACGGAGTGCGAAACTGCGGTAGGCGGCTGTTGTGTATCAATCTCATAGTACGGTCCAGTTCAATAGAATCACGGCCTACGGGCCATGGGCTTTACGCACAAGATATAAGTATATCTGTTGTACACAGGGTGTATAAACAACATCCGTTTATCATCGGCGAACGGTTGTCCTAGAAAATCGTTTTACCCATCTATAGAACAAGGGGTGTCACGCTGAATGACACCCCTAGTTTATTGAGGATTTGGTTTTGGATCGTCCGGACTAGCGGCGCTTGCGGGCGGCCGTGGCCTTACGGACGGACGTCTTCTTGGACGGGGCCTTTTCCGTTGCCGGAGCGGCGGGGGAGACCGGGGTCTCCTTGGCGGGCGCGGGCTTAGCCTCTGCCTTCGGGGCGGCCTTGACCCCGGCGGCCTTCGGCACCGGCTGGGCCTTTACCTTGGCCTTGGGCTCCTCTTTGGCAGCAGCGGGCTTAGTCTCCGCCTTGGGAGTTGCGTCCTTTGCCGTGGTCTTCTTAGCTGTCGTCGTGCGCTTGCGCGTGGTGGTCTTGGCGGCGGGCTTGGCCTCGACGGTTGCCTCCGGCTTGGACTCGGCAGGCGTCTCCTCGGCCTTGGCGGCCGGCTTAGCGGCCGCCTTGGGGGTAGCTTTCGTTGCAGTGGCCTTGGTAGCCGTCGCCTTCGTAGCTGTAGTCTTCTTGGCGGTCGTGCTCTTGGTCGCGGCTGTTTTCTTGGCTGCAGCTTTGGCCGGAGCCTTTGCGGCCGGCTTGGCCTCGGCGGTCTCGGCCTTTACCTCGGGAGCAGCCTCGGCCTCGGCGCCCTTCTTGGCAGCGGCGGTCGTGCGCTTGCGCGTCGTCGTTGCCTTGGCGGCAGTCGTCTTTGCTGCGGCGGTCTTGGTGGCAGCGGCCTTCGTGGCCGTAGCTTTCTTGGCCGTCGTCTTGCGCGTCGTAGGCTTCTTGGCGGCAGGCTTCGCAGCCGGCTTATCCTTAGCCTCGGGAGCTGCTTCAACCGGCTTCTCCTCAGCCTTGGGCTCCTCAGCAGCAGCGGGCGCCTCAACAACCGGCTCGGCCTTAGGCTCCACAACGGCCGCAGCCTTCTCAGCCACAACCACAGGCTCGTCGACAACCGCCGCCGGCCTCTCAATCTCCGGATGCATAAAGAAGTACAGGTCCAGATACTTGTCGGCCGAGCGCGTCCAGC
>CAJLUE010000102.1 GCA_905209765.1 uncultured Collinsella sp.
TAGAGGCAGGCTTCGGCGATGCGGCGCTTGAGTTCGTCGATGCCGGTGCCGGTCTGGGAGCTTGTGATGATCACGTTTTCGGCAGGGACATTGAGTTGCTTTTTGATGGCAGCTGCCTGGCGGGCCTGCTGGGTGCGGCTGAGCTTGTCGGCCTTGGTGAGGCAGACGATAAAGTTGAACTCGTTGCCCTGCAGGTAGTCGATCATGTCATGGTCGAGCTTACTGGGGTCATGGCGAATGTCCACTAGCGACACAACCAAGTTAAAGCTGCGCTCGGAGTCGAAGAAGTCGCCGATGAGCTCGGCCCAGCGGTCGCGCTCGGCCTTGGAACGACGGGCGAAACCGTAGCCCGGCAGGTCCACAAAGTGCACGTCGTCGGCCTCGAAGAAATTGATGTTGCTCGTCTTGCCCGGCGTGCTCGAAACCTTCACCAGGTTCTTGCGGCCAAAGAGCTTGTTCATGATGGACGACTTGCCCACATTTGAGCGGCCAACGAAGCTCACCTCGGGACAGGTGGACTCGGGGATCTGCGAAACCTTGCCGTAGCTGGCGACGAACTTGGCAAGCTGGTAGTTAATGGAATCGGCCATGGACACTCCTTGGTCGTAGGATCTTGCAAAAAACGCGCTATTGCGCAGCGGCAATGCGTCGAACGATATCGAGCGTGATATCGCTTGCGGCACGCGCATACTCGAACAAATCGAACTCGCGGTCGCAAATCGCATCATACGCCTCGTCACAATTATCGCTGATAGCACGCAGCACCAGGCAATCGACACCATTTTTGGTTGCGACATGGGCAATTGCCGCGCCCTCCATGCCGACACAATCGGCATGCGTCGCCTCGATGGCATCATTGCGCATAGCGGCGCCCGTCACAAAGCGGTTACCCGTGGCAATCGTGCCGACCAGGAACTGCTTTGCGCCCTCGTTCGAAGCGGTCGCATTTGTCGAAGCATCAACAAACCCACGCTCAGCAAGCACATCGGCGGCAATATCGACCAGCGCAGGCGTCGAGACAAACTCCTCGAGCCCCGGTGCAGACTCGGCGATAAGCGCGGTATCGGTATCTAGATAGCGCAGGCATTTGCCAATGACAACATCGTCGATATGGAGCTTGGGATTCAAGCCACCTGCGATACCAGAAAACACAACTGCCTGTGGAGCATACTTGCTAATGAGGTGCTGTGTTGCGGCGGCAGCGTTTACCGTGCCCATACCCGCCGTCGTGGCGACAATCGACAGGCCGTCGAGCCCGCCGGTCACAACGTTCAAGCCCGCCTCCTGTACCATGCAAACGTTGCTCAACTCTTCCTTAATCTGCATGATCTCTTTTTCGAGCGCACCGATAATCGCGATGGTAGCCATGCCATTCCCCAAACCTATACGAAATTCTCAACCACGGTATGGTACCAGCATTTTGTTTGACCTCGTCAAACGAACACGTTAGGCCAGCGCAGCTCGCGTATCAAAGAATACCTTAGCAATCGCAGCCACCAGCTCACTCGAGCGATCACTCCATGGCATCGATGTCATGATGCTCATAATGTAGGTGTCGCCATCGACATCGATGAGGCCCGCATCGCATGTCGAATAGCAACCATCCTCGCTAATCCAGCCTGCCTTGTTGCGTACCAAGGCTTGGTCGTCCGCAATGCCATTACGAATAAACGATCGAGTCGTAGAGGCCAGAAGATCCGATAGCCATTGCGACGTCTCGGTATCACGGCTCAAATACTCGCTCATCTCGCGCCACAATTTGGCCGAGGTGCGCGGGCAATAGGTGGGAAAATCACTCATCGGATCGAGTGCGGTATCGTAATCGATGCCAAGACTGGCAATCCAATCCTCGTAACCGACACTGTCAAACGCCGCGCGTAACGCAATAAACGAATCGTTGTCCGAATTAACGACCGCGGCATCGATCAGGTCGCGCACCGTCTGCCAACCCATGTTGTAGCCACCATAGGTGCCAAGGGAATCATCGAGTGAAACCTGACCCGTCTCGACCAGAGATTCGCAGATGTACAACGCATAGAGCGCCTTGTAGCTACTCGCGCCGTAAACCTCGACATCGGGGTTATACGTCACGCCCTTGCCGCTTGACAGGTCGTAGAACACCACGCCCACATCGCCTAGCTCCTGCGCCCGACTCAGGGCATCCTGGAGCAAGGCAAGGCTCTCATCCTCCAAGGTAGGAGTCTTGTTATCCACCAACGAGAAGGCCTGAACGGTATCACCCGAAGGGATATCGTTGAAGTCCGCCTTCGAAAGTCTCGTCTTGAGATCTGCCGACGCTTTGGACTTTGAAACCTTCTCGTTTTGCGTCTGTACCGTTGACGCATCTGAGTGTGCCATTCGCTCCGACGCGTAGGTTTTGGCGGTAATTCCGAGGATAATAATCGCCAACGTTAGCATCCCAATGGCGGCAATCTTCGTCACGCGGACGCGAGCGTCGGCAAGGCCACGCGAAGATGTGCCCTTCGTCTCATATCTGCTGCTATGCTGCGGCATATACTCGTCCCGCGATGCGTTATTTCGCACGTGGTCTCCTGACTGCTACCGTTCATATACGAGCAGCATAATACCGAGCAGGCATTTCTTTCCAAAGATATTCAGCGGCGTTTAAGGCGTCTTTAAAGAAACCACAAGCGTATTTATCTAAATGGCACGATTCTGTTGCGCATCTCTGTCCAAAACACAGTTGCGGTGAAATAGTTCCTGTTTGGGCGGCATAAGCCGAAAAACAAGAACTATTCCACCGCAACTTGACGGGGCTCTTTGGCAATCAGCTTGGTGCCCAGGGGCACTCATTTAAGTCTGTCCCCAATGAGTGCCTGAAAATGGCTCGCTAGCCGATGGCGTTTTTGAGTTCCGCGCGGCGCTTTTTCATGCCCGTCATGACGGCGTTGCGCAGCTCGGGCATGCGCGCGGTATCCATCTGGGGCACGCCCTCGAGCTTATAGGGAATGCCCAGTTGCTCGTACTTGACGACTCCCATCGTGTGATACGGCAGCATCTCCAGGCCGACCACGTTATGCCACGGGGCGATCAGGCGACCGAGCGCCTCGCACTCCTCCACCGTATCGGTAATGCCCGGCACCACCACGTGGCGGATAACGACCTTAATCTTGCGACGTGCAAGCTCATCACCAAACGCCAGAATGCGTGCGGGATCGCAACCGGTCAGCTTTTTATGCTCGACGGGATCGGCATGCTTAATGTCGAGCAGCACCATGTCGGTCTCGCTGAGAACGGCATCGAACTTCTCGGGGTGGTTGGGGTCAAACGCATATCCGCAGCTGTCAAGGCAGGTATGCACGCGACCATCTGAATTGTTGTGCATTGCACGGAACAAATCGGCCAAAAACTCGGGCTGGAGGAGCGGCTCGCCACCCGAAACCGTAATTCCGCCGCTGCGATAGAACTCATGGTTGCTCTGGAACTCGTCCATGAGGTGCTCGACGGTCACCATCGTGCCGCCGTTAACAGACCAGGTATCGGGATTGTGGCAATACGCACAGCGCATGGGGCAGCCCTGAACAAACACCACAAAGCGGATGCCGGGACCGTCGACCGTACCCATCGTCTCAATCGAATGTACGCGGCCCAGGGCAAACGCAGAGTCCTCGGGACGAGCGTCCACACCCTCGAGCGTCATCTCAGCCATTCCCGCTACCTTGCCTCTCTTTGGTTTTAGCTACATAAATGCCAGAGACATTCTAGCCCATACGCATGATGGCAAAACGGTTTAGGTGTCAATTAGGTCATCCCATTTTACTTCGCGCAAAAGCGACGGGAAGGTTGTCGCAACCCGCCCGCCGTCAAGGCAATAGAAATCGATAGACGCCAGGCTTTACGCCTTGAGCGTGAGCACCGCGCCGAAGGCGGTCGGGCCGCAATGGCTCGAGATGACGCCGCCAACCTGAGTCCAGGTAATATCCTTAAAGCCCAGGTCATGCGCATAGACCTCCATGTCGTCGCGCAGCTCCTGGGAAAGGCCCACCGAATACGCCAGGCCAATGTGCGAGTAGTCGATCTCGCCCTTCGCAACCATGTGGTCAATAAAGGCACGGGCGCATTTGAGCATAGAGCCGCGGAACTTCTTGGTCGCCACAAACTTGCCGCCCGTCACCTCAATGCAGGGCTTAATCTTGAGCAGGTGGGCGCCAAGGAATGCCACGTTGGACAGACGACCGCCCGCCTTAAGGAAGGCTAGGTCGGTAGGAACAAAACCCAGAAGCACACGGTCCATGACGGAATTCGTAAAAGCAAAAATCTCGTCGACGGTGGCATCGGGGTGAGCCTCGATGTATTTGGCGGTCTCGACGACGACGAGCGACTGGCCCACCGAGACAAAGCGCGTGTCCATGGAGAACACGTAGTCGCGGCCCTTAGCTGCAATCTTGGAGGACTGATGCGAGCAGGTCGTGACCTCGGAGTACGCAAGATGCAGAATGGTCGCATCGGGCTGCTCGGCATGGATACGGTCGTACACGTGAGCAAAATCCGCAGGCGCGCAGCCACTGGTCTTGGGCATAACGCCAAACTCGTTGCAGCGCGAATAAATCTCGAGCGGATCGATCGAGCCGTCCT
>CAJLUE010000103.1 GCA_905209765.1 uncultured Collinsella sp.
GAGATCCCCGGCATGGCTCCGGCTCAAAAAATCATCATCGTGCTCGCCCTCATCGCGTTTATCGTCTTTATGGTTTACACGATCACGGGCAGCATGGGCCTGGTTTAACCGACTTGCATTGGGCGTCATGCCCGCACGCCCGCTTTGCCCAACCCTCAACCTCTGCACAACGCATCCGAAAGGTCGCCCCATGGCTTTGACCGACATCTCGCATCCTACCGACATCGCAATGCTCACCGATCTGTACGAACTCACTATGGCCCAGGGCCTGTGGGAGAGCGGCAAGGCCAATGAGCAGGGCTGCTTTACGGCGTTTTACCGCGACCATCCCTTTGGCAGCGCGTATGCCGTCATGTGTGGCACCGCCGAGCTGCCCGAGCTTGTCGAGAACCTGCGCTTTACGCCCGAGGACATCGACTATCTAGCTTCGCTCCAGGCTCCGGCCGGCGGCGCGATGTTTAAGCCTGCATTCCTCGACTACCTGCGCAACTTCCGTGCGCACGTGAATATCGACGCCGTGCCCGAGGGCGAGCTCGTGTTTCCGCGCGAGCCCATGGTGCGCGTCACCGGCCCGTCGCTGGAGTGTCAGCTGCTCGAGACCGCGCTGCTCAACATCGTCGGCTTCCAGACGCTTGTTGCCACCAAGACGGCACGTGTGGTACTGGCCGCCGATGGTCGACCCGTCGCCGAGTTTGGCCTGCGCCGTGCCCAGGGTCCCGATGGCGGCCTGGCCGTCGCGCGCGCGAGCTACGTTGCCGGCTGTTCCTCTACGTCTAATGTGCTCGCCGGTCGCCGCTACGGTATTCCCGTCTTTGGCACGCATGCGCACAGCTGGGTGATGAGCTTCGATTCCGAGCTCGAGGCCTTCCGCGCATTTGCCAAGTCGAGCCCCAAGAACTGTACGCTGCTCATCGACACCTACGACGTGCGCGAGGGCTGCGAACATGCCATTACGGTCGCCAAGGAGATGGAGGCGGTGGGCGAGCGCCTGTCGGCTATTCGCATCGATTCGGGCGACCTCGCCAAGCTGTCCAAGTATGTCCGCGGCCGTTTCGATGCTGAGGGCCTGCCCTATGTGGGGATTTCGGTCTCCAACGACCTGGACGAGTACACGATCCAGTCGCTGCTCGACCAGGGCGCGCCCATCGATAGCTTTGGCGTGGGCACCAAGCTCGCGACCTGCTACGATCAGCCGGCGTTGGGCGGCGTGTACAAGCTTTCGGCCCGCCGCGCGAGCGACGCGGAGCCGTGGACGCCGGTGGTGAAGCTTTCCGAGCAGCCCTACAAGCGCACGATCCCCGGCGTGCAGCGCGTGCGCCGTTATTACGATGGCTTTGGCGGCCCGGTCTGCGACATGATCTATGACGAGGACCATCTAGCAGGGGAGGGCGCCGCGCGCGGCAATACCCTCGTGGCCGTAAACGATGCCGCCTTGGTGACCGATGTGTCCGAGCTCGAGTATCGCGAGCTGCTGGTGCCGATTGTGCGCGACGGCAGCGCGGTGGCTCCTCGCGAGAGCATCAAGGACGCGCGCGAGCGCTGCGCTTGGGCACTCGATCACCTGGACGCGGCTTTCAAGCGCTTCCTGTATCCGCAGACCTACGTGGTGGGTATGGAACAGGGCCTGGCCCAGGTGCGCGACGAGCTCGTGCGCAAGAACATGGCCGCGGCTTCGGCCTTCCCCTGGGCAAAATGATCCGAAGGGGACGGAGGAAAACGGATCATATTCTCGCTCACCCGTTCGCCCGCTCGCTCAACATTCGATTGGTTTGACGTATGACGACTTCCTATAAAACGATGGTGGTAAAGATCGGCTCGTCCACGGTGGTGGGTGCCGACGGTAAGGTCAACCGTGCGTTTATCGGTGGCCTGGCCGATCAGGCCGCGGCCCTGCGCAAGCTCGGCTGGCGCTTGGTCGTGGTGAGCTCCGGCGCCATTGCCTGTGGCTATCCCGTGCTGGGCTTCGACCGCAAACCGGTTGGCGATCTGCCGAGCCTGCAGGCATGCGCTTCGGCCGGCCAGTGCATCATCTCGTCGGCCTACGACGAGGAGTTCCATGCGCGTGACCTACTCACCTCGCTCGTGCTGCTCACACGCCACGACACGGCGCGCCGTACATCCTACCTGCACGCGCGCGACGCCCTGCTGTGCCTGGTGGAGCTGGGCGTGGTGCCGGTCGTCAACGAAAACGACACCGTTACCGTCGACGAGATCAAGTTCGGCGACAACGACACGCTGGCTGCGCTCGTGAGCTGCCTGGTTTCTGCCGACCTGTGCGTGACGCTTTCGGACATTGACGGTCTCTACACCGCCAATCCGCATGAGGATCCGACGGCCGAGTTTATCCCGGTCGTGCACAAAATCGATGCCAAGATCATTGCCTCGGCGGGCGATTCTTCGACGTCGGTGGGCACCGGCGGCATGATCACCAAGATCCGCGCGAGCCGCATTTTGATGACGGCCGGCATTCAGAGCGTGATCTGCTCGGGCGAGGAGCCCGATGCGCTCGTGCACCTGGCTCGTGGCGAGAGCGTGGGAACCCTGTTCGATCCGCCGGCGGAGCGTCTGGACATTGCGCCGCGCAAGCTGTGGATCGCGCTGGGTGACAAGGCACATGGCTCGGTAACGGTTGACGACGGTGCCGCGAAGGCTCTGGTCAGCCGTGGCTCGTCCCTGCTCGCGGTGGGTATTCGTGAGGTCGATGGCGAGTTTGCCGAGGGCGATGTGCTCGATGTGTGCGATCCGAGCGGTATGGTTGTCGCCCGCGGTATCGCCGAGGCCGATTCGGACGTGCTGGAGCTTGCTGCCGGCCGCCGCCAGGACCAGATCGCCGGCAACCGCCTGCTGGCAGACCTGGCCGAGAAGCCCGCGATCCATCGAGACAACTTAATTGTCTTCGCCTAACCAATTGACGCTGCAAACGCCCCTAAGCGGCAATCTGACGTTCAATCGTCGGGCATGACCAGAAGGTCAATGCCCTCCTCTTTCACGTCACCTTGCTCGCTTAGGGGCGTTTTCGCTTTCCGTCCTCTACCTGCGATGGCCGTAACGCCGGCATATCGTAAGTTGCGGTGAAATAGGGATGGTTTGGCGGCTTTAAAGCCTTTAACAGTCCCTATTTCACCGCAACTCGTTGAGGCGGCGGGGTCCCACTGCCGGCAGTTGGGGACGTTCCTATTGTGCCGGCACTTTGGGACAATCCTTTGCTAGAAGATCCGGCGCAGGTCTCCGCGGTTGAGGGCTTCGTTGAAGAGGTGTTTGAACACCACGCTGCCGTGCAGGCCATCGTGCTCAAACTCGTTCGTCACCCAGGCATGCGAGTTGCCCACGCGGCTGAGCGTATCGAGTTGCAAGCCCGAATCGACATACATGTCATCGAAGTACACGGCGGCCTGGAGTGGCACCTCGTTGCATGCTAGGCGCTGCGGGTCGTAGATCTTGTCCCAGTTGGTGTCTTCCATCAGCAGATCCATCGCGGGCTTGAAGGGCTTGAGCTCGGGCATCTGCTCAAACATCCACGGGAACATGGCTTCGCCGGTAAACATGAGCGGGCGCGCGAGCGTGTCGAACTCGGCACGGTGTGCCTTCTCTTCTGCCGCGGCCCAGCGAATGGGCATGGTGTCGCCGTCGGCGTAGATGAACTCCTGCAGCGTCCAGTACAGCGGGTTTGTACGCGTGTTGGTGCGCTCGAAGGCGCGCATCAAAAAGCTGTCTGATACTGATGTTCCGCAGTTCAGCGTGCCGTCGCCGTCAACAAAAGCATGGTCGATAATCCAGTGCATGCGCTCAATGCTCGGCTTCATGCCAAAGTCGCTGCCCATGAGCTGCAGGCGCTCGACCGTCATCGGCGAGCCGTCGGGCAATGCGGGCTTTTGCTCCTCGATCGCATCGGCCAGCGCCGCCACGCGCTCGACGTCGGCGGGGTAGCGGTCGTAGTACTGCTGCGTCTTGGCTGCCATGCGCGGGAAGGTGTGCGCATAGACTTCGCTGGCACTTGCTGGCACGTGCGGAATGCCGCCGCAGGTAAAGCTTGCCGTCACGCCCTCGGGGAAGAGTGACAGATAGCTCAGCGTCAAAAAGCCGCCGTAGCTCTGCCCGAGTGTGACCCAGGGCTTGCCGCCAAAACCCACCAGGCGCAGGTACTCAAAATCGCGCACGATGGAGCTGGCTAGGTGGCGCTTGAGGAAGTCCGCCTGCGAGCGCGCTGCATCGGAGCCGGCCGCCGTCGCGCGCTCGCCCAGTGCGGCAATCGTGCGCCCGTCTACACAGCTGCTGCGCCCGGTTCCGCGCTGGTCGGGCAGGACCACGCGGAAGTGCTTGACGGCCTCTTCGATCCAGCCATCGCTTGTGGGCGACAGCGGACGCGGGCTCTCGCCGCCGGGGCCGCCCTGCAAAAAGAGGAGGAGCGGCAGATCGTCGCTGATGCGGTCGGGTGCGCAAACCACGCGGTAGAAGAGTTTGATGCTCTCGGACGCGCCGGCGATGGGCGCCGGCATAGCGCCGCGGCGCATGGTGCTGCCGACGGCAAGGAGCATCGGCTCCAGGCCGCGCCAGTCAAGGGGGACGTCGATGCTGTGGTCCT
>CAJLUE010000104.1 GCA_905209765.1 uncultured Collinsella sp.
CCTATGACGTTCTGATTCGTAGTCAGACCCTCTATCCAGCTGAGGTAACGCCGCAGCGCAAGACATATAAAACCACTTTAGTTCGTTAGAGTCAAGCAAAATCTCAAACTTTTTTTCGCGCGGGCCGCAATTTATCACGCTGTGCCACAAGCATCAGCGCTTCTTGTGCGATCGATTGGCTTTTCGATCACATCGAACCCAGCGCCAAGCTCCCCCAGAAGCGACCGCACCCGTTGCGCACAGTCGTAGTCGGCAAACGAGATGCTCAGCATTCGGGCCACCTGATTAGAAGTTCCAACGCCATAGAAGCGCTCAAGGACAACAAGCGCCTCATGCGCCACAAGCGTCTCGACCACATGCGGCGACTCCTCATAGCACCATTGCGTCAACGGTCCCCCACTCGTCTGCCGAACCACCAAGCCACCCATACCCGACGGCTCGCACGTTACCAGCAGGTGCTCCCCACCCTCATCGCTCTGGAATAACACAACCCGCTCGTCGAACAGCTCCATCACATCCCCTTTCTCTTGCTCTTAGTTAGCAAAAGCATAGCAGGTAAATGCATGTATACAGAACGTTTGTTCGTGTGTTTTCTATCGAGCTGTCCGCACGGCATGGTATAGCCGTATACAAAAAGGGCGCCCCTAAAAGGAGCGCCCTCGCAAATCGCCTATGCAGCTAGTTTACGCGACCGGCTCGATCTTCTCGAGGCCGCCCATGTAGGGACGCAGAACCTCGGGAATCGTGATGGTGCCGTCGGCGTTCTGGTAGTTCTCCAGAATGGCAGCCATGGTACGACCAGCTGGCAGGCCGGAACCGTTAAGGGTGTGCAGGTAGCGCGAGCCCTTGAAGTTCTCGGGGTCGCGATACTTGATGTTGGCGCGACGGGCCTGGAAGTCGCCGCAATTGGAGCAGGAGCTGATCTCCTTGTAGGCGTTGTAGCTCGGCAGCCAAACCTCGACGTCGTAGGTCTGACGGGCAGAGAAGCCCAGGTCGCCGGTGCACAGGCTAATCACGCGATACGGCAGGCCCAGCTGCTGCAACAGGTACTCGGCCTCGGCGGTCATGCTCTCGAGCTCCTCGTCGGACTCCTCCGGCTTGGCAAACTTGACCATCTCGACCTTGTCGAACTCATGCTGGCGAATGATGCCGCGGGTGTCGCGACCGGCGGAACCGGCCTCCTCGCGGAAGCAGGGGGTGAAGGCAGTGTAGCGGCGCGGCAGGGTATCGGCGTCCAGAACCTCACCGGCATGCAGGTTAGTCAGTACGACCTCGGCGGTAGGGATCAGGAAGTTGTCGCCCGAGACGTGATAGGCGTCGTCCTCAAACTTGGGCAGCTGGCCCGTACCGAACATGGTCTGACGCTTGACGACGATGGGCGGCCACCACTCCTTGAAGCCACGGCTCGTGTGCGTGTCCAGGAAGAAGTTGATAAGGGCGCGCTCAAGGCGGGCGCCGGCGCCACCGAGAACGGTGAAGCGGCTGCCGGAGAGCTTGTTGCCGCGCTCGAAGTCGAGGATGTCCAGATCGGTGCCCAGATCCCAGTGCGGCTTAAAGTCGAAGTCGAACTCGCGCGGGGTGCCCCAGCGGCGACGCTCGATGTTCTCGTCCTCGTCCTTACCGTACGGAGTAGCCTCGCACGGAATGTTGGGCAGGTGAGACATGAAGTCGTACTGCTCCTGCTCAAGAGCGGTACGGCGCTCGGCCAGACCGTCGATCTTCTCGTTGACGGCGCGCACGGCCTCCTTGGCGGCCTCGGCCTCGTCCTTCTTGCCCTCCTTCATCAGGGCGCCAATCTTCTTGGACTCGGCGTTACGCGTAGCCTGGAGCTCCTCGACCTCGGTGATGACGGCACGGCGCTCGTCGTCGAGCTCAAAGAACTTCTCACGATCCCAAGACGTCTGGCGATTTGCCATGGCGACATCGATGGCATCGGGGTTCTCGCGAACAAACTTGATATCAAGCATTAGATCCTCCGGCGATATACATTCCATTTAGGTTGCAACCTTGTACATGTATGGGCAAGTATATACTTATGAGCGTTTACGACCCAACTCAACTACGCAAGAAGGCACCCAATGGACGCAGTTTTTTCCTTTTTGTTTGGCACCCGCACCGGTTTTGCCATCCTTTTCGCCGGCGGCATCCTGCTGTTTGCGATTCTTGCCTTTGTAATGGAGAAGCGCACCCATAAGATGTATGTCGACCGCGGCCCCAAGTCCGAGGATGAAGAAGACAGCTTCTGGGACTAACCTGCCAAAAAAGACAGGCTTATTTTGGTCGGTTTTATCTGAGCAAACGCAAGCGCCCCGCAACTGGAATTGAGCCAGTTGCGGGGCGCTTTTTGCTCAAGGTACAAAACTGCAGGAAAACCCTGCCAAATTAAACCTGTCCCTTATTGGTCAGTTTACTGGAGAGTAGCGTCGATGGCCTTGACGAGGGCGCTGCGCATGCCGGCATCCTCGAGCGCGACGACGCCCTTGATGGTAGCGCCGCCGGGCGAGCACACGGCATCCTTCATCGCTGCGGGATGCTGACCGGTTGCAAGCTGCAGCTTTGCCGTACCCAGCACCATCTGGCTCACAATGCGATAGGCATCGGCGCGCGGAATACCGTGTTTGACGGCCGCATCGCCCAGAGCCTCGATCGCCATGGCGACAAACGCCGGGGCGCAACCGCCCACGGTACCGCCCACAAACAGCAGACTCGAATCGAGCTCGACCACCGTGCCAAGCTTTCCGAGCAGATCGAGCACCGTGGCACGCTGCTCACCGCTAAGCGTGGAAGCCTTCTCGCAGGCGATAACGCCCTCGCCCACCGAAACCGGCGTGTTAGGCACCGTCGAGATATGAGCGACACCTGGCAGGACCTGTTCCCACTTTGCGCTATCCCAAGTCCAGGCAACCGAAAGGACGACCTTGTCGGCAAGCGCATCCTTGAGTGGAGCGAAGACCTTCTCAATCATGTACGGCTTGACCGCCGCAACCACGATATCGGACGCGGCAACAACCTCCGCCGCATCGTGGCAAGCAGCCATGCCCCGCGCCTCGCAACGCTCAACCAGAGCATCGTAGCGGCCTGCGCAGGCGCACATGTCGCCCGCGGCCACGCCGGCGGCAATCCAGCCATCGGCCATAGCGCTCGCCATATTGCCAAAACCGACAAATCCGATCTTCATATCACACAGTCCTCTCAGATGCGTTCCTCAAAACGAAAGTTATTGTCCCACGCCATTGTTTCGTATTGCCGACCTACTTGTGATACGGCTCGCCACGGCTAATCTTGCAGGCGCGGTAGATCTGCTCCAGCAGCACCACGCGCGCCAGGTTGTGCGGCAAGGTAATGCGTCCAAAGCTGAACATCTCGTCGGCGCGGGCGCGCACGGCATCGCTCACGCCGTCCGATCCGCCGATTACAAAAGCAATGTCGCTGTTGCCTCGCAGCATGAGGTCATCGAGACGGGTCGAGAACTCCTCGCTCGAACGCTCCTTGCCCTCGATAGCCAGCAGAATCACATGTGCCCGCGGTGGCAGGGCAGCAAGAATCGCCGCGCCTTCTTTGTTGCGCGCGGCATCCACACCGCCCGCCTTGGCCGGATCGATATCGGCAACCTCGCGCATATCTACCTTGGCATAGGCGCCTAGGCGTTTGGTGTATTCGGCACACGCGTCCTTCCAAAAACGCTCTTTAAGCTTGCCAACGCAAACAACGGTATATTTCACGCGCGTCTACTCCTTCGACTCGTTCTGAACTTTGCCGGCGGTCAGCATCTGCTCGAACATCGAGGTCGACTGTGAGAAATCGCTCGGCAGCACGACCGTCGAGGTTTTGCCCGTGCGAGCAAACTCCGTCATCATCTCGGACCACTGCGTAAACATGAACAGCTGGTTGGCCTCATCGTTGCCGACGCCCGTCTCCTGGATAATCTCGAGCGAGTCCTTGATGCCCAGCGCGATGGCTTTGCGCTGGTTGGCGATGCCTTCGCCTGCCTTTTCCATCGCCTCGGCCTCGGCGGTCGCCTCGGTAACGCGCTTGATGCGATCGGCCTCGGCGAGCTCCTGCGCAGCGGCGCGCTTTCGCTGGGCGGCGTTGATGTCGTTCATGGAGTTCTCGACCTCGGTCGGCAGCGCGATCTTGGTGATAAGTGTCGACACGAGGGTGAAGCCGTAGGCGGCCATCTGCTCGGACACGGTGGCGTTGACGTCCTTGGCGATATCGTCTTTTTTGGCAAAGACCTCATCGAGCGTGTAGACGGGGATGGAAGAGCGCAGGGCATCGGTGATGAAGTCACGCATTTGGTCGACGGGCTCCTGCAGCATGTAATAGCTCTTGTAGATGCCCGAATCTGCCGGGCCGGCGCCCATGTCATAGCTCACGTGGTACTGAGCAGAGACCTCAAGGCCGATAGTCACGTTGTCCTGGGTCTTAACGTCGATGCCAAAGCCGTTTTTCATGGTGCGCAGACTCACCGTGGCGGCTTTGCGGTCGATCACGGGCACCTTCATGTGGAAGCCCGCGTTGACGATGCGGTT
>CAJLUE010000105.1 GCA_905209765.1 uncultured Collinsella sp.
TAGAGAATAATTCCAACCTGCCAAAACCCCTGCAATACACCCGTATTGCAGGGCCTATGCTCAAGTTTGCCACCTGCAACTGCGTATATTTAACCTGTATATCGTTGGAGGAACTCTATCGAAGCGCCTGTTTCGCCGCATGCGCTCGATACGCCGATGCCAGGCCACGGGCGGCTTGGGGCAACGTCGACAGGGTCTCTCTGGCATGGGATTCAGGAGGGAGTGAACAACATGGGCAATAAACGAGTCGTGGCTGATTCTTCACGCTGCATTGGGTGCCAAACCTGTATGGCGGCGTGCATCGAGGCACACGATATTCCCGGCAACATCGCCGCACCTCGCTTGCGCGTAACGCGCACCTACGAGATTTCCGCGCCGGTGGCATGTCACCACTGCGAGGACGCTCCGTGCGCCAAGGCCTGCCCCACGGGCGCCTTGTTCTTTGATCCAAAGAACCATCGCATTGGCGTCAACGAGGACAACTGCATCGGTTGCAAGAGCTGCGTCATGGCATGCCCCTTTGGCGCCGTGAGCGTGGCGACCACGCAGGTCCCCGTCTTGATGGGCGACGTGCGCGTGGGTTCGCAGACTAAGAGCTTCGTGCTCAAGTGCGATCTGTGCGTGGACCGTCCCGGCGGTCCGGCGTGTGCCGAGGCGTGTCCGACCAAGGGCCTCACCCTGGTAGACGAGGAGCGTCTGGCAGAACTGACTGCCGAGCGTGCCCGCGCCACCATCGAAAACGAGGCGTAAGCGTCGGGCGACAGGCCCAATGATTGTCAAATAAGTACCGAGTATTCGGTAGCAGAGAAAGGAAGGAGGGTGTCATGGAGAAGCATAAAGTGATTTGCC
Source organism: uncultured Collinsella sp. (assembly GCA_905209765.1). GTDB lineage: Bacteria > Actinomycetota > Coriobacteriia > Coriobacteriales > Coriobacteriaceae > Collinsella. Next base: position 850 of record CAJLUE010000105.1, read on the forward strand.
CGTACTGCGGCGCCGGTTGCCAGTTTAACCTCTTGGTCCAAAACGGCCAGGTTGTGGGTACCGAACCGCTCAACGGCATCACCAACCAGAGCGAGCTGTGCCTTAAGGGCATGAGCGGCTACGACTTCATCAACGACACCAAGATCTTGACTCCTCGCGTACTGCACCCGATGATCCGCCGCACTAAGGGCGCGGATCTTGAGCGCGTAAGCTGGGACGAGGCACTGGATTTCACCGCATCTAAGATGCAGGCCATAATTGACGAATATGGTCCTAACGCTGTCATGACCACCGGCTCTTCGCGAGGCGGCGGCAATGAGGCGAACTACGTCATGCAGAAGTTTACGCGTGCGTGCATCGGCACCCACAGCGTGGACAACTGCGCCCGTACTTGACACGGCCCTACTGTCCTCGGTCTGATGGACACGGTTGGTTCAGGTTGCATGTCATGCTCCATCCCCGGTATGGAGGATGCGGGCTGCATTTTCCTCTTCGGCTATAACCCTGCCGATTCGCACCCCATCGTCGCAAGGCGTATCGTGCGAGCCAAAGAAAAGGGTTGCAAGATCATCGTCGCCGACCCGCGCCATATCGAAACCGCGCGTATCGCCGATCTCTACCTTCCGATCAAGAACGGTTGCAATGTTGCGTTCCTCAACGCCTTTGCCAACTGTCTGGTCAACGATGGCCTCTACGACAAGGAATTCGTCGCCGAGCACACGAACGGCTTTGACGAGTGGTGGGAGACCATCAAGAACTACACTCCCGAATCCGTACAGGACATCACGGGTGTCGAGCCCGCGTTGATCCACCAAGCTGCCGAGATGTACGCCACGGCGAAGCCCTCTGCCATCATTGGCTGGGGTATGGGCGTATGCCAGCAGAAGCAGAACCTGAAGACGGTGCACACCATCGCCTCCATCGCCTGCGTTGCCGGTCAGATCGGCAAACCCAATTCCGGCCTCGCGCCCGTGCGCGGTCAGAACAACGTCCAGGGCTCCTGTGATATGGGCATGCTGCCCAACCTGTACCCTGGCTACCAGAAGGTCACCGACCCGGCTGTGCGTGCCAAGTTTGCCAAGGCTTGGGGCGTGCCCGAGGAAAAGCTCCCGCTCGAGGAGGGCTACAAGCTCACCGACCTGGGCCACCTGGTCGACGAGGGTAAGGTGCACTGCTTCTACAACTACGGCGAGGACCCGGTGCAGACCGAGCCCGATTCGGCCGGCATGCGCAAGACGCTCTCCGAGCTGGATCTGTTCATCTGCCAGGACATCTTTATGACGCAGACGACCATGCTCGCCGACGTCATCCTGCCCGCTACCTCTTGGGGCGAGCACGAGGGTGTCTTTACCGCATCCGACCGTAGCTTCCAGCACTTTGACGCGGCCGTTCCGCCCAAGGGCGAGTGCCGTCACGACTGGGAGATCTTCGCGGACCTGTCTACGCGCATGGGCTACCCCATGCACTACGACAACACCGAGCAGATCTGGAACGAGTGCATTAGCCTGTGCCCCAACTTTGTGGGCGCGACCTACGAGAAGATGGCTCCCGAGGGCGGTTACGCCCAGTGGCCCGTCAAGAGCACCGATGTGAACGACCACGGTACGCCCGACATGTTCGCTGGTGGCAAGTTCACCACCAAGGACGGCCGCGCCAACCTGATGGCACACGACTGGGAGGCGCCCTCCGAGCTTCCCGACGATGAGTACCCGCTCATCCTGTGCACCGTCCGCGAGGTCGGCCACTACAGCTGCCGCTCGATGACCGGCAACTGCAAGACGCTGGCACTGCTTGCCGACGAGCCCGGCTTTGTCCGCATGAATCCCGCGGACGCCCAGGCACGCGGCATCAAGAATGGCGACATCGTCTCGATCCACAGCCGCCGCGGCCAGGTATACAGCCGCGCCGACGTGAGCGACCGCATCAACAAGGGCACGGTCTATATGACCTACCAGTGGTGGATCGGCAAGTGCAACGAGCTGACCATGCACAAGGTCGACCCGGTCTCGCATACGCCCGAGGACAAGTTCTCCGCCTGCCAGGTCGACGCTATCGCCGACCAGGTCTGGGCCGAGGGCGAGGTCGAGCGTCAGTACACCGAGCTCAAGCAGGCTCTGGTGGACGCCGCCGCTCCCCAGGACGTTGAGCCTGGCGCCGCCAAGTTCGACGACGAGACGCACGTGAATCAAATCGTGTAGTCCCGTTCTCGTTGGCTTTTTGGGCCGGGCGTCCCGTACGTTCGGGAGCCCGGCCCGTTATTTTGAAAGGAAGTGGGGATGAACCGCTTCATCGACATCAACCCGGAGAGGTGCATCGGCTGCGGAACATGCCAGTCCGCCTGTGCCGACGCTCACCGGATGCAGGGTCTTCAGGATACGCCGCGCCTGGCGCTCGTGAAGACCGGCGGTATTTCGGCCGCCCTTGCCTGCCACCATTGCGAGGGTGCCCCCTGCGCCGAGGTTTGCCCGGTGAATGCCATCGAGCACGATGGCGATCGCATCCACGTCAAGGAGCAGGAGTGCATCGGGTGCAGACTGTGCGCCATCGCGTGCCCCTTCGGAGCCATCCATCCCGATGGCACGTCTATCGCCGGTGTCGCAGGCATGTGCGACCCGACGCCTTCGTATCCTAAGTCCCTGAGCAGCCTGCTTACGTGGGCTCCCGGCCAGTACACCTGCGCTGTCAAGTGCGACCTGTGCGCCTTCGATCCGGACGGCCCGCATTGTGTGGCGGCGTGCCCCACCAAGGCACTGACCGTCATGGGCGGCGCGGCCGATCGCGAGCTCGACGAGGCCAAGCGCCTGCGCTCGATCGAAAACGGTCCGGTCGTCGACGTTACCGCTGTGGCCCAGGGCCTGTCCGAGAAAGCAGAAGGGAGCGTAAACAATGGATAGCATGACGCTGTTTATCGCATCGCTTGCCGTCTCGTGCATCGGTGCGCTCGCCTCGGTTCTGCTGATCAAGGCCGATAACGCCGCCAAGACCGCCGGCTGCCTTATCGGCGCCGTCGCCGCGGTGCTTTCGTTCATCGCGGGCCTCGAGGCCGTGCTTGGCGACGTTTCGTCCCTCAACACGGTCTTCTTCTTCCCGTTCGCCCGTCTCGAGCTCTTGCTCAACGGCCTTGCGGGCCTGATCGTGGTCCTCATCTCGATTCTCGCCTTTGCGGGCTTCATCTACGGTCTGTCCTACTTCGACGAGTACCCGGGCAAGGTCGGGCGCGCCGGCTTCTTTATGAACACCTTCGTCGCCTCGATGATGCTCGTCATCACCGCCGACAACGTGTTCTGGTTCCTGGTCGCCTTTGAGCTCATGTCCCTTACGAGCTACTTCCTTGTCGTTATCGAGGAGAACAAGAACTCCATTAGGGGCGGTTGGCTCTACTTCGTCATCGCGCACGTGGGCTTCGTTCTCATCATGGCGAGCTTCCTGCTCATGACCAACGGCGTGGGCGGTTCCTTCAGCTTCAGTGATTTCCGTACGCATGACTTTGGACCCGCCGTCTCCTCCGCGTGCTTCGTCCTCGCGTTCTTCGGATTTGGCGCGAAGGCCGGTATCATTCCGCTGCACTCCTGGCTGCCCCAGGCGCACCCCGAGGCGCCGTCCAACGTGTCCGCCCTCATGTCCGGCGGCATGATCAAGATCGG
>CAJLUE010000106.1 GCA_905209765.1 uncultured Collinsella sp.
CAGAACCGGGTTTCTTTAGCAATGCTTGCTTTGCTCAGGCAGTAACTGTTAGTTACTCAGCCAGGAAGTCACGCTGGACAGCGGGATCGACCTTGACGCCAGGGCCCATGGTGGAAGACACGGAGATGGACTTGACGTACTTACCCTTAGCAGAAGAGGGCTTGACGCGCAGAATCTCGGTGTACAGGGCAGCGTAGTTCTCGACGAGCTGCTGCTCAGAGAAGGACTTCTTGCCCAGGGGCACGTGGCAGATGCCGTAGCGGTCGGCGCGATACTCAACGCGGCCGGCCTTGAGCTCGGAGACCATCTTGGCGACGTCCATGGTAACGGTGCCGAGCTTGGGGTTCGGCATGAGGCCACGGGGACCAAGGATCTTACCGATGCGGCCAACCTTGGCCATCATGTTCGGCGTAGCGATAGCGGCGTCGAAGTTGATCTCGCCCTTCTGGATCTGGGCGACGAGCTCGTCGGAACCGATGATGTCGGCGCCGGCAGCCTCGGCCTCGCGAGCCTTCTCGCCCTCGGCGAAGACGGCAACACGAACGGTCTTGCCGGTGCCGTGGGGCAGAGAGATGGAACCACGGATGTTCTGGTCAGCCTTACGAGTATCGATGCCCAGACGGAAATGGGCCTCGACGGTCTCGTCGAACTTGGCGGTGTCGAGCTCCTTGATGAGCTTGGCAGCCTGAAGGGGGGTGTAGAGCGTGGCGCGGTCGATCTTCTCGGCAGCGGCGTTATAGCTCTTACCATGCTTAGCCATGTGCATTACCTCCTGTGGTTAAACGGGCTTATGCCCTCCCACATCGTATCGTGTGCCCTATTGCACACATATAACGGGCGCCCCGGTCGGAGCACCCGTCATTACCTAAAGAAATCGCTACTCAGCGATGGTGACGCCCATGGAACGGGCGGTACCGGCGATGATCTTCTTGGCTGCGTCAATGTCGTTGGCATTGAGGTCCGGCATCTTGATCTCGGCGATCTTGGTGAGCTGCTCCTGGGAGAGCTGACCAACCTTGTCGGCCTGGGGCTTAGCGGAACCAGACTTAAGGTTCAGCTCCTTCTTGATGAGGTGAGCCGCCGGCGGGGTCTTGGTGATGAAGGAGAAGGACTTATCCTCGTAGACAGAGATCTCAACGGGGATGATGTCGCCCTTCTTGTCCTGCGTCTCCGCGTTAAAGGCCTGGCAGAACTGCATGATGTTCACGCCAGCAGCGCCCAGGGCGGGGCCGACGGGAGGAGCGGGGTTAGCTGCACCAGCAGGAATCTGGAGCTTAATGACGTTGGCAACCTTCTTCTCAGCCATGGTCATTCCTTTCGAATCACGAGTGTGAAGTACTTGCTATATCGTAAGCACGCACGTGTTAGAAGCACTCCTGAGATGAGCAGTCACAGAAGAAGCACGCTCGCGCGAACGGACAAAAACTTAAGCGATGACAGCGACCTGGTTAAAGTCGAGCTCGACCGGCGTCTCGCGGCCAAAGATCATCAGCGTGACCTTGAGCTTGCCAGCCTCGGTGTTAACCTCGGAGACCTTGCCATCAAAGTCAGTAAGCGGGCCATCGGTGACGCGGACGGACGTGCCGACCTGAATATCAACCGAGGTGCGCTTGGGCGAATCGCCCTTACCAGGACGACGAGTCATCTTGTTGTACTCGTCGCGGGAAAGCGGAGCGGGCTTGCCGTTGCCGCCTAGGAAACCGGTGACGCCGGGCGTGTTACGAACGCACGTCCAAGCATCGTCATCCATCTCCATGCGGACCAGGACATAACCCGGGAAGATCTTGGAATCCTTGGTCTCGCGCTTGCCACCCTCTTTAATCTCGGTGACGCGCTCCATAGGAATCTCGATATCAAAGATACGGTCCTGCATGCCCATAGTCTCGATGCGATGCTCGAGATCGGACTTAACGCGGTTCTCGTATCCAGAGTAAGTGTGAACGACGTACCAACGCTTAGACATGGTTTAGCCCCTCAATCCAGAGAACAGAGCAAGAGCCTCGCCAAAGCCAGCATCGAGCAGAGCGATGACGACGCCGACGACGATCAGAGAAGCGCAAACGACGACCGAGTAGTTCACGAGCTCCTTCTTATCGGGCCACGTGACACGCTTCATCTCGGACTTGACCGAAGCGAAATACTTCTTGGTGCGGGCGAAGAAACCAGGCTTCTCGTTCTTCTTGGACTTCGCAGCCTTCTCGTTCTTCTTGGCAACGGCCTTCTTGGCCTCAACCTTGGAGTTGGCGGCAGCGTTGTTGGCAGTCGCCTGCTGCTGAGCCTTCTTCTTGTTCTTCTTGTTGGCCATTTGGGTTACCTCCGCGCAATGCGCTTATACATGAGTAAACCGTAAGCCCCCAATTGGGAGCTTACGGAATAATGACTGGCACGCCAGGAAGGACTCGAACCCTCAACACTCGGTTTTGGAGACCGATGCTCTACCAATTGAACTACTGGCGTATGTGACTAGAGACTAGCGAGTCTCTTTGTGCAGCGTGTGGTGACGGCACCAGGGGCAATACTTCTTGATCTCCATACGATCAGGCATGGTCGACTTGTTCTTGGTGGTCGTATAGTTGCGGCGCTTGCACTCAGTGCACGCAAGAGTAACTAGAGTACGCATGTATCCTGAACCTTTCATTTCCGCCCCGTACGGGCACGAGTTGATACTTTATCAGCTCTACGTAAGTGCTGTCAACGAAAACCTCGAATCAATTGGTTCTCGGTGAACCCATTCATATTTGGAACACATCAATGGAGCCAACGAGATCTAATCGACGGTGCGCCCAGGACCATAATCGATCCTCTCGACACCAGCAACGGCTCAATATCCATTGCAGAAAAGAACCCGGCACCCATATAAGTGCCGGGTTCTCTAAGTCAGCTATATCAAAGAGCTAATTTACTCAATGATCGTGGAGACGATGCCCGAACCGACGGTGTGGCCACCCTCGCGGATAGCGAAGCGCAGGCCCTCCTCCATGGCGATCGGGTGAATGAGGTCGCCCTCGATGGTGATGTGGTCACCAGGCATAGCCATCTCGGTGCCCTCGGGGAGCTTGACCGTACCGGTAACGTCGGTGGTACGGAAGTAGAACTGAGGACGATAACCATCGAAGAACGGAGTGTGACGGCCGCCCTCCTCCTTGGTCAGAACGTAGATCTCACCGGTGAACTTGGTGTGCGGGGTAACCGAACCGGGCTTGCAGAGAACCTGGCCGCGCTCGATGTCCTCGCGCTTGATGCCGCGGAGCAGCAGACCGACGTTGTCGCCAGCCTCGCAGAAGTCCATGGACTTACGGAACATCTCGATACCGGTAACGACGGTGTTCTGGGTATCCTTGATGCCGACGATCTCGACGGGCTCGTTGAGCTTGAGCTCACCGCGCTCGACACGGCCGGTAGCAACGGTACCACGGCCGGAGATGGTCATAACGTCCTCAACGGCCATCAGGAAGGGGAGGTCGTTGTTACGAGCAGGCGTCGGGATGTACTCGTCGACGGCCTTCATGAGCTCGCGGATGGCGTCCATCCACTTGGCGTCGCCCTCGAGAGCGCCCAGAGCGGAACCACGGATGACGGGGATGTCGTCGCCGGGGAAATCGTACTCGGAGAGGAGCTCACGGGTCTCCATCTCGACGAGGTCGATGAGCTCGTCATCGTCGACCATGTCGCACTTGTTCAGGAAGACGACGATGTAAGGAACGCCGACCTGACGGGCGAGCAGGATGTGCTCGCGGGTCTGAGCCATGGGGCCGTCGGTAGCAGCGATGACCAGGATAGCGCCGTCCATCTGAGCAGCACCGGAGATCATGTTCTTGACGTAGTCAGCGTGGCCCGGGCAGTCAACGTGAGCGTAGTGACGGGCAGCGGTCTCGTACTCAACGTGGGAGACGGAAATCGTAATGCCGCGCTCGCGCTCCTCGGGAGCCTTGTCGATGTTCTCGAACGCAGTGAAGTCAGCCTTGCAGCCCTCGGTCTCGGAGAGAACCTTGGTGATGGCAGCGGTCAGCGTGGTCTTGCCGTGGTCGACGTGACCAATGGTGCCGATGTTAACATGCGGCTTAGTGCGCTCAAACTTCTCTTTGGCCATAAAGCCCTCCTCTTAACAGGTCGTCCCCGGACGGGACTTTGCCTTTATACCATAGTGGCCTCTCAACATACTATTGAGAAGCCACCGTGTTACCTATGGTAGCGGTGACTGGATTCGAACCAGTGACGCCACGGGTATGAACCGTGTGCTCTAACCAACTGAGCTACACCGCCGGATGGAGCCTGCAACCAGACTTGAACTGGTGACCTCTTCGTTACCAACGAAGTGCTCTACCGACTGAGCTATACAGGCACTTGACGGGTGGGAGCTATAGGATTCGAACCTATGTAGGCAGAGCCAACGGGTTTACAGCCCGTCCCCATTAACCACTCGGGCAAACTCCCAATCGTTCAAGTATCCGCAGGT
>CAJLUE010000107.1 GCA_905209765.1 uncultured Collinsella sp.
CGCCGCCCAGGATAGCGGGGGCGACGTTATCGGGATGGCCCTCGACCTCGGTGGCAATGCGGACGAGCTCGGCGCGGTCGACGGTGTGGCCCGTCAACGCGGCGGCTGCCATAATGCCGGCGACGACGCAGGTGGAGCTGGAGCCCAGACCGCGGGCGACGGGAACGTCAGTCTGAATGTCGATGGCGACGGGGAAGGCCGGCTCGCCCCATGCGGCCAGTGCATCCACAAAGCTCACGTAGACTAGGTTGTTCTCGTTTTGGAACTCCTCGGGGCATCCGGTAATGGTGAGTTTGTCGGCGCGCTCGAAGGTGAAGTGCGAGTAGAGGCTGACGGCCATGCCGAGGGTGTCGTAGCCGATGCCTAGGTTGGCGCTGGTTGCTGGGACGGTGATCTTGATCATGTGAGTCCTCCTGGCGTGCCTGGCTGTTTAGTTCGCTGCTCGGACAGTCCTGCGCAAGACGGAAAGCACATTAAGTGCTTTCCTTTGCGTGCGGAACTCGCGACGAACTAAACAGCCAGGCACGCTGTGCGCGTTCGTCATTATCCCGGGGGTTATCTGATGAAAGAAGGTGCGCCGGCTTTCGCCGGCGCATAATAAGGGGTTTTAGTTGGAAGCCATCTTTTTTGCTGCAGACTCGACGTAGCTTGCCATCTCATTAACGTCGCAGACGTCTTCGAAGCGGACGGGCTTGGCCTCGAGCTCGGCGAGCTGGACCGGGGCAACCGTGTTGGTTGCGTGCTCGAGCACGCGCATAGCCTCAAAGTCGTCCTCGGGAACGTCGAGCCCCAGGGCGTCGCAGCAGGCGCGCGGGAACTTGTAGGGGCTGGCGGTCGAAAGCAGCACGCGGGCCTTGGCGCCCTCGGCGGGAGCGACCTTTTCAAAGACGTGATAGCCGCAAGCGGTGTGCGGGTCGATCACGTAGCCGTTTGCATCCCAGCAGCTCTTGATGGCGGCGCGGACCTCGTCCTCGCTGGCCCAGCCGCAGCCAAAGACGCTCTGAATCTTTGCCAGCAGGTCGGTGGGAACCTCGTAGCGACCAGTCTGTGCCAGCTGCTCCATAAGGCCGGCAACGAGCTCGCAGTCGCCATCGGACAGGAAGTAGAGCATGCGCTCCAGGTTAGAGCTGATGAGGATGTCCATCGAAGGCGAGATGGTCGTGAAGAACGGGCGGTTGCGGTCGTAGACGCCGGTGGTCAGGAAGTCAGCCAGCACGTTGTTCTTGTCGCTCGCGACGATGAGCTTGGCGACGGGCAGACCCATGCGCTTGGCATAGTAACCGGCCAGGATATCGCCAAAGTTGCCGGTCGGTACGCAGAACTCCACGGCGTCGCCGGCCTCGATGGCGCCGGCGCGCAACAGCTGCGCATAAGCGGCAAAGTAGTAGACGACCTGCGGTACCAGACGGCCGACGTTGATGGAGTTGGCACTCGAAAGCACCGTGCCAGCGGCATCCAGACGCTCGGCAAGCTCCTTATCGGCAAAGATGCGCTTGACGGCGCTCTGGGCGTCGTCAAAGTTGCCGCGGATGCCGCAGACGGCGACGTTGTCGCCCTCCTGAGTGGACATCTGCAGATTCTGCACGCGGCTGACTTTGCCCTCGGGATAAAAGACGGTGATGCCCGTGCCCGGGGCGTCGGCAAAGCCGGCGAGTGCTGCCTTGCCCGTGTCGCCCGACGTGGCGGTGACGATCATGATGCGCTCGGCGCCGCCGTCCTTGGCGGAAGTGCGGGCCATGAGGCGGGGGAGCATCTGCAGGGCGACGTCCTTGAAGGCGCTCGTGGGGCCGCCAAAGAGCTCCATCACATAGGTCTGAGGGGCGTCAGCGCCCGGCGCAGCGTCGAGTTTGACGAGCGGCGTAACCTCTTCACTCGCGAACGTGCCGCGGTATGCCTCGTCGACACACGCCGAAATTTCTTCGGACGTGTAATCATTCAGTAACATTCCCAACACATCTTGAGCGATTTCAAAGTACGATTTATCTGCAAGCGAGCTGATATCGACCTGCTGGGTGCCGAGCTCGTCCGAGACAAACAAACCCCCGTCGGGAGCGATGCCGGTGCGGATTGCCACCTTACTTGAGCACGATAAAGTGCGTCCTCGTGTACTATGATAAGTTCCCATATAACACTGCTCCTCGGATGCCTTGGTCCCAATCGGTGAAACCATGGTATCAGAGCGCGCAAAATAGGTTCGCAGAGGCTTTTTAGAAAGGTAACCTCCAGCCCATGATTAAGATTGCCAAGTTTGGCGGCTCGTCGGTCGCCGACGCCGAACACTTCAAGAAGATCAAGGCCATCGTCGATGCCGACCCGGCTCGCCGTTTTGTGGTGGTTTCCGCCTGCGGTCGCCGCTTTAAGGGCGACACCAAGGTGACCGACCTGCTCTACCTGGTTAACGCACACGTTAAGTATCACGTGTCGTGCGAGGAGCTGCTCGAGGACATTGGCCAGCGCTATTTTGATATCGCTGACGAGTTGGAGCTTACCTATCCCATCCGCGAGGAGTTCGCGGCCTTTGCCGAGCGCGCCCGCTCGGGCGGCTACTCCACCGAGGAGCTTGTGAGCCGCGGCGAGTACTTCACCGCTCGCCTGATGGCCGAGTACCTAGGCCTGCCGTTCCTGGACGCCGCGACGGTTGTGGCGTTCCATCACGACGGTACGCTCAGCATGAACCGTACCTCCGAGTTGGTGCAGGAGTACGGCCAGCAGGGCGGCTTTGTTATGCCCGGTTTCTACGGCGCGACGCGTGAGGGCCAGATCAAGCTGCTCGACCGTGGCGGCGGCGATATTTCCGGCTCGATTCTGGCCAAGTGCCTGGGCGCCGACCTGTACGAGAACTGGACCGACGTCTCGGGCTTCTATTCTGCCGATCCGCGTATTGTTCCCGAGGCTCAGCCCATTGCGCGCGTTACCTACGAGGAGCTGCGCGAGCTTTCGTACATGGGCGCAAGCGTCCTGCACGAGGAGGCCGTGTTCCCCGTGCGCGAGGCAGGCATTCCGCTGGTCATCAAGAACACCAATGCACCGCAGGACCCCGGCACCATCATTAGCGAGACGGCTGACGAGGGCGAGGCGGAGCCCATCATTACCGGCGTGACCGGCAAACGCGGCTTTGTCGCCATCAATGTGGCCCGCGACCGCACCAAGCCCCGTGTCGGCTTTATGCGCCGCGCGCTTTCGGTCTTCGAGCGCTATGACGTTTCCGTTGAGCACATGCCCACCGGTGTCGACCGCTTTGGCGCCGTGGTGCAGGAGCAGGACGTTCACGATTCGCTGTACTCGCTTGTGAGCGACATTCAGCAGGAGGTCGAGCCGCTCGAGATCGAGGTTGTCGAGGGCTTGGCGCTCATCGCTACCGTCGGTCGTAACCTGCGCGGCCGCGCGGGTATCTCGGGCCACCTGTTTGGCATGCTTGGCCAGGCCGGCGTGAGCGTGCGCATGATTTCGCAGAGCTGCGACGAGATCAACATCATTATCGGTGTTGAGGAGAAAGACTTCGACCTGGCGATTCAGACCATTTACCGTGCCTTCTCCGACGAGAACGGCATTGTGAAGGTCTCCGACTTGGAGGCTCCCACGCCGGTCGATCCCACCCTGGCTGCGCTCAAAAAGTAGCGACTGCTCGGTAGATTTTTTGGGTCATGTCTCAAAAATCTACGGCGGGGCGTTTCGTTTCGGTTTCGTTTCGACGGGGCGGGTTTCGTGTCCGCCCCGTTCTTGTATACACTGGCAACAATAATCAGCCTGCTCGGCGTGCGGGCAAAAGCCAAAACCTTTAAAGGGGGAAGCATGAAACAGTATACGGTTGCTATTTTGGGCGCGACGGGAGCCGTGGGCACCCAGATGCTCGAGTGCCTCAACGAGCAGGAGTTCCCGGTCGGCAAGCTCAAGCTGTTGGCAAGCGCACGCTCCGCGGGCAAGACCGTTGAGTTCCGCGGCGAGCAAATCGTGATCGAAGAGGCTTGCCCCGAGGCCTTTGAGGGCTGCGACATCGTGCTCGGAGCCGCCGGCGACGATATCGCTAAGGAGCTGCTGCCCGAGGCCGTCAAGCGCGGAGCCGTCGTGGTCGACAACAGCCACGCCTTCCGCATGGATCCCGAGGTGCCGCTGGTCGTGCCCGAGATCAATGCCGACGATATCAAATGGCATCACGGCCTTATCGCCAACCCCAACTGCGCGACCATTATCGGCCTGGTTCCCACCTGGCCGCTGCACCAGCTTGCCGGCGTGAAGCGTATGATCGTGTCCACGTATCAGGCAGCTTCGGGCGCTGGCGCGCCCGGTATGGCCGAGCTCGAGGCTCAGCTGGCCGCACTGGGCCGTGGCGAGGAGATTCCCGAGCCGCGCGCGTTTGCCGCCCAGCTGGCGAGCAACCTGATTCCGCAGATTGGCGGCGTCAAGGAGGAGGGCTTTACCTCCG
>CAJLUE010000108.1 GCA_905209765.1 uncultured Collinsella sp.
GCAACGACGAGGGCAAGCCCGTCGGCATTTTGGGCATCAACTTTGACATTACGCTCATGAAGGCTTTTGAGCGTTCGCTCGACGCGCTCACCGGCACAGGCGACAAGGGATACACCGAGCCCGAGCCCATCACCAAAAACATCGGCGACCTGCTCGAGGATCTGCTGCGCGAGTGCGAGCAGTACGTGGGCAAGCCTGCAGCCCTTATGACCAAAGACGAGCGCATCCGCGCTATCGGATACCTCGACCGCCGCGGCGCCTTCCTTATCTCCAAATCGAGCGAGCGCGCCTGCGAGTTCTTTGGCATCTCAAAGTACAGCTTCTATAGCTACCTCAACGAGGCAAAGGCTGCCGCCGGCGACAAGTAGGCAACTCAGCCGGATCGCCCCTCCCCTTTTGGGCGCGAGTTCTGGAATGCACGAATCCGAGAGTCGGCCGCAAGGCAAGTTCCATATAATCGATGAATGTGAGCATTTCGAAAGGATGGAACAAGATGGGGTCGAGCAACGCATCACGCAACGGCCGCGGAGGCACCGTTTCTGGCGCCAGGCATGCGAAACGCGCGTTTGACGAGGGCGAAGAGGGCCTTTTTGCGCTGAGCCTCGACGACGTGATGAGCGACCGCCCCTGGACCGCCGAGGAACTCATGGGCGGCGGGGATCGCCCGACAAGTGCAAAGCCCGCACCTTCCGCCACGCCCGCGCCGGCATCCGTGCCCGCAGACGACTTTGCCACCCGTCCCATCGTGCAGACGACGCGTAAAGCCGCCCCTGCACCCCGTCCTGCTAGCGATCCGTCCGAGACGGCGGCGTTTCTCGCTGCAGCGGCACAGCGTCCCACGGCAGACAGCACGATTCGCTACGCTGCCCCGCAGCAGCCGGCATACACGGCTCCCGAGCCCGAGCTCGAGCCGCCTGTCATGGACCTGGACGATCTTTCCAACCGCCAGTTTGCCTTTGATTCCTGGGCAGCGGCAGATCTGGACGAGACTTCGGGCGGCATGCCGGCGCTCGACATTCCGGTAAACCCCCTGTTTGCGGCTGTCGAGGAACGCGACTCCGCATACGACAACACCGCAGCATACGCCAACCGCCCGAGCGAACAGCCTCGCGCACGCCGTATCGAAACTGAGGATTACGGCCAAACGTCGAGCGGCTATTCTCGTGACCCGTTTGCCGCCACGCCCGCTCCCGATTACAACCAAGCGAGCGTAAAGGCAGCCTCGGCATCGTCGTATACCCACGGCACCGACGATAAGCGCGCTACCGATTACCACACCGAAGAAGAACCGCCGCGCTTTTCGGAGTTTTCGCAGGCGGCAAAGGTTGTCTTTATCGCCCTCATCATCGCTCTTCTCGGCGTGATCGCGTTTGAGGGATTCCAGCTGTTCCGCGGCCCCACCGCGTCCGAATCGGCAACGCAGCAAAAAGAGGACGACAACCAGTACCTGGACATCAACACCCTCAAAGGCGACCCCAACGACGGGGACGAGTAGCGAGGGTTAAGGGAGGGCCGGAAGAGCCGGCGGCACGTTACGGCTCCAAAAGCCCTGCCATAAAGATGGGCAGATACAGCACGTCACCATCGCGGTGAAGATTACATTCCGCAAGTACCAGGGCGCGATCGATTCCATAGCCCTTCGTTGCCAGTGCGTTATCGAGCGCCGCGTGGGACTTAAAGCTCTTGCCCGACTTGACCTCGATGGCGAGCACTTCCCCATCGAGCGTCTCTTCCACAAAATCGAGCCCACCGACCTTTTTGGACGTAAAGTAGCGCAGTCTAAATTCATGAGCTTTGAGCTCTTGGGCAACGAAGCCCTCAAACGCCGCCCCCATGTTCATGCCAAAGGGACCTTCTGCCTCTCCATCAAATACCCCTTGGGCAACCTTCTTGGAATACGACGACATGAGCATTCCGGTGTCCAGGTAAAACAGCTTAAATAGATTTCGCTGCTCCCCCAATAAAAGGGGCGCCACGGGCGCCGTTACGTTATACACGGGAAGCGCGACACCCGCCTCCGATAACCAGAGAAAATGGTCTGTCACCTGCGAAAAACGTTTGACACCGTTAATCGATGACAGCTTGAATCGCTTGTTTTTGGAGCCGGCCTCGCTGGGAATCAAATCATAGATATCGCGAATAACCAAGCGCAGCTCGGGCGGAGCGTACTTTGCGATGTCATCGCGATACAGGGCGTGAAGATCGCGGTGGATGTTTCGAACCTCGTCGACATTGCGCGTCGCCAAGAAGGAATTGACCGCGTCGGGCATACCTCCCACCACCACATACTGATGGAACAGATCGAGCAAGCGGTCATACAGGTAGCCGGGAAGCTCCCCTTCATCCTTTAGACAGCCCCTGAGCATGTCAAACACGCTGGCACCAACACCATTTGCCCAGCAAAACTCCTCAAAGTCGAGCGGGTACATCTGGACCTGCTCGACATACCCCACCGGCAGGGAATCGATGCCCTCGAGCTCAACACCAAGGAGCGATCCGGTAAGGATGTATCGAAAGTCGCCGCGCTGGACCAGGTATTTGATAAACGTCACCACGTTGGGGCATCGCTGCACCTCGTCGATAACCACGACGGTCTTGTTCGCAACCATCGGCTGCGTCGCAGCGATAGACATGCGCATGAGCAGGTCGTCCGCACTTTTCGCCGCCAAAAACGAATCGCGCACGGACGCGTCGGCGATAAGGTCGAACGTCACAACGTTTTCGAACGATTCGTTTGCAAAGACGTTGACCAAATATGACTTTCCTACCTGTCGGGCGCCCTTGACCAAAAGAGCCTTGTTAGGCGACGAGGCAAGCCAAGATTCAAACTGTGCTTTCGCTTTTCTCTGTAGCATAAGCGCACCCCTTATTACATGCTGTTTTAGCACTAGGATACACTTTTCCGTAGTTGTTAGGTGCTCATTTCGACACTTTTTCGAGGTATTAAAGTGTGTATTACGACACTTTTCCGTACTTTTACACGGGAGATTTCGACACTTTTTCGAATTTAAGCCTAGCAGCAGCCGGCGTAATCAAGCGCCGTCTGCACATCATTTCGCAGGCGGCGCTTGATTTGTGTCCGCGCGTGCTGATAGACTCCATCGTGCCCGCAAGGAGCGGGCGCGTTTTATCCAGAGTCGGAGTAGAGAGTTGGCTCCAAGATCCCGATGCCAACCGGCCAAGAGGCACGGTGGCCCTGCCAACATCGATGAAAGGAGTCCGTATGGACAATTTCTCCGTGCGCAACGAGCGCAACTTCCACAATCTGGTCGTCAAACCGAATCACATGCATCTTCTGGATAAGCCAAATGGCTACGCCTCGACCATGGTCAAGAGCAGCCTCTCCCACCAGATGCGCTTTACGGTACAGAAGCTCGAGGAAGAGCTCTGTGCTGCTGGCAACCCGCACGTACTGCAGATCAAGCTGCTCGGAGACGACTCGCGCGAGCCGTCCAGCTGGAAGCTCTTTGCCGACGGCAAGTGCGTTGCGGACGGATCCGGCGCCTTTGCCCGCGAGTGCTTCTGCGAGGGAGCCGAGGTATTCCTGGACCTGTGCCGCGACGCCGTGCGCGCGGCCGAGCTGCGCCAATGGAGCCAGAGGGAGTATGAGCTGTTGAGTGCCGCGCGCGGGATTGCGGGGGCGTAGGCAGACAGACCAGACAGCTCGTCATACTGGTTGACGCTTCGATTCAAACAGCAGGGCGAAGTCGCGCTTACAGTCCCGCCATGCCAAACCGAATGGCGTTCTCAAAAGGCCTACCTCCCCTCCGCCTTCAGCTTCAGCAGCAGGTCGCCCAGCTCGGGGCATTTGCTGGAAAGGCGCGTCTGAGCTCGCTCGCCCATCCCCCACCGTTGGCGGACTTCCTGGGCGTGCGGACTCACGTGATAGTCCCCCTCCATCATCTGCTTGAGCAGCTTGGCGGTCACGCGGGCATCGGCCAGGGCACTGTGGGCGTGGCCCGTCGACTCGTCGAACTCGATGCCGAACCACGTTGCCGCATCGCTCAAAGAGACGCGCCCGTGGCTGCCAACGTCCATGATCGAGGTGTAAAACGCCTGCAGGTCGGCCCAATCCGTAGGAAATGCGGAAAGATCGATGCGCTTTGCCTGGCACTCGGTCAAAAGCTGTCGACGATCCGCTCCGCTCCAGCAAACCACCTGGGCGGAGTAGCGACCGATCCAATCGCTGAGCCTTTTGATCACCACGTAGAGCGGATCGGCCATCGCGGTGTCCACAGCCGATATCCCCGTGAGCTCGCGGACGGGATACGCAACGCCTTCGGTAAATTCCGTCTGCACAAACTGCGAGAACTCGCCCATAAC
>CAJLUE010000109.1 GCA_905209765.1 uncultured Collinsella sp.
CCGCACATGTGCGGATGAATGTGGGAGGTGTTCGGATGAAGTCGATAATCAAGGCTGGCGGGCCGACATCTACCGTTCGCCAGCCCGATGGTCCCCGGGGCGGGGAGAGCGCTATAATGCATTCTGCATCTTGGATTGTTACTCCTGTGTGGAGGCATGCCCAAGAGCAATACAACACGGATTGTTACGTAAGGCATGACCGCAATAGCACTGCTATTGGCTATCATGCCTTTTTCTGTGAGTGTTCTTGAAAGGAGGTTCACCATGCTTGCAATTAAAAAGCTTAACAACAACGCGGTTCTTTGCCGTGACGGACAGGGGCGAGATGTCATCGCCATGGGCAGGGGCGTCGGTTTCGGCGGAGATTTTCCTCGAGAGCTCCCTCTTTCTAAAATCGAGCATACGTTTTACGACATTGATCCTAAAGGACAAGATGTCATGAGGGATCTTCCCTCGGATATCGTGATGTTTGCGGCGAAAGTTATGGACATCGTTGCCAACGAACTGCCCTACGACCTCTCGACCAATGCGACGCTGTTCATGGCTGATCACCTGTCGTTTGCCGTTGCGCGAGCCCAAAAGGGGGTCCGCATCGCGATGCCTCTTGCCTATGAAGTGCGGGAGACGTATCCGAAGGAATACAAGGCTGCCCAGTTTATCGTCATGCGACTCGAGAAGGAGCTCGGAGAGCGGCTTCCCAAGGATGAGATTGCCAGTATTGCGATGAATCTCGTGAACGCACGGGTTGTTGAAGCCGTCAAAGCCACGGCCGAGCCCGCAAAGCAGTTCGACGATATGCTCGAGGACGTTATCGAGATTCTCGAAAGCGATTTCCGCATTATTGTCGACCGCGATTCCTTTGATTTCACCCGCTTCGCCACGCATCTGCGGTACCTGTTCAAGCGCATTCAAGCCGGCGAGTCGCTGAACAGCGCCAACATGCAGATGTACAAGAACTTTCGTGAGGAGTTTCCGCAGTTGGCAGAGTGCGTGAAGCATATCGGTTCCTATTGTCGTGAAACGTGGGACGCCACGCTCTCCGAGGAGGAGGAACTCTATCTGATGATCCATCTCAACCGGATCATCTCCAAAAAAGGATTGTAACCCGTAGCCATTCGGGGCATGACCTTTGCCGATTCGAACAGTAAGCCAAGATTGTGCAAAGGAGCCAATGATGGCAAATTACAAAAAGGTGGCAGAGCAGATTCTCTCCACTGTGGGCGGGGCGGAAAACGTGGCTTCGGTTACGCATTGCATGACGCGCCTGCGCTTCAACCTCAAGGATGAAAGCCTCTCGAATGATGAGAAGCTTGAGGACATCTCGTCTATCATCAGCGTCGTGCACGCCGGAGGGCAGGTGCAGCTGGTGGTCGGGCCCACGGTCGACAAGGTCTACGACGAGGTTTGTAAGCAGGGCGGATTCGAGGTCACGGTATCGATTGACGAGGAACTCGATGGCCCTCAGCTTAGCTGGAAGGAGCGCTTGGCGCCCAAGCACCTCTTCAATCAGCTGCTCGATGCCGTGAGCGGCGCTATCACCCCGATCCTTCCGATCTTTTGTGTCGCCGGTATCTTCAAGATGCTCGTTATTCTGTTTGGGCCCGAAGGCGCCGGTTTTATGTCCGAAACGAGCGACCTGTATCGGATCCTTTCCCTGGTGGGCGATGCGGCGTATTACTACTTCCCGGTGTTTGCCGCCTATAGCTCGGCTAAGAAGTTCAAAACGAGTCCTGTGCTGGCACTGCTCATCGCTGTTGTGATGATTTATCCCGACATGCTCGCTATTGTTGAGGACGGAAAGCCTTTCAGCGTCTTCGGCATCCCCATGCAGCTCGTCAACTACACCCAGGCTGTTCTTCCGGTCATCTTGATCACCTGGGCCCAGTCCTATGTTGAGCGCTTCTTTAAGAAGATCTCGCCTGATATGTTGCGCATTCTGATCGTACCCGTGGGTACGGTGCTCGTGATGTTGCCGGTCGCGCTGTGCCTCTGCGGCCCTGCCGTCCAATTTGTCATGGGCCTTGTGGCCGATTTCATCATTTGGCTCGCCTCTGTTGCCGGTCCCGCTGCGACCGCGGTTATCGGCGCATTCTGGAATCTGATCATCGCCACCGGCATGCACGTGCCGATCTATACCGCCATATTGCCCGCCGCGCTCCAGAACGGTTACGACGCCATCTTATACCCCGGCACCGCGGTTGTAGCCTACACCACGCTTGCCATCGCGCTCGCCTATGGCCTGCGCGCTAAGGGCAAGGAGAGTCGAGCCACGGGCTGGAACTTGTTCATCACCTATGCCTTCGGTCGCGTGAGTGAGCCCATCATCTACGGCATCCTGTTTCGCGACAAGAAGGCTCTTGCCTGGAACATGATTGGTGGTGCTGTCGGTGGTCTGCTGGTAAGCCTTCTTCATGCCAACGTCTATATCTTCACTGGCGTTGGTTTCCCATGGATGAACGTGCTCATGTTTGCTCAGGATATCATCCCTGGCACCATCGGGTGTCTTGCTGGCGGTGCCGTGACGTTTGCGTTGGCGATGATTTTTGGATTTGAAGGACAGGAGAAGATGCCGTTGAAGTCCAAGAGCGGCGATTCTGAGGCCGTTGAATCCGTCGAGGCATAAGAGGCTACTACACAAATATGCTCCCCAGCCGTTGCGCGGTCCGACCCCTTGGCCGCGCAACGGTACTGTGCTGTTGCGCGGCACTTGCCGAGTCCGTTGCGTTCGACAGTGTGGGCCGGGAATTTGATAGAAAGGACGACACCATAATGTTTAGAGAAGATTTTTTATGGGGCGGGGCTCTGGCTGCAAACCAGTGCGAGGGAGGATGGAACGAAGGCGGTCGCGGTTTAGCCAATTCCGACATGCTGCCGTTTGGCGATCAACGCATGGACGTCATGCGGGGAGACCTTGATCCGCGCGCGTTGGCACCCGACAGCTTCTATCCCGCTCGCAAGGGCATTGATTTTTACCATAGGTACAAGCAGGATATTGAACTGTTTGCCCAGATGGGTTTTAAATGCCTGCGCTTATCAATCGCCTGGAGCCGCATTTTTCCCAAAGGAGACGAAGCCGAGCCCAATGAAGAAGGCCTTGCCTTTTACGAGGATGTTTTTAGGACGTGTCGCGCGCATGACATTGAGCCTTTGGTGACGCTCAACCACTATGATGTCCCCATGCATCTCGTCGATGCGTATGGCGGATGGCGCGATCGCAGGTTGGTCGATCTGTTCGAGCGATATTCGCGTACCGTGTTCGAGCGCTATCGGGGATTGGTCAATTATTGGCTGACCTTTAACGAGATCAACATCATGACGCAGGCGTGCTTTATGGCGGCGGGGATCATCTTCGAGCAAGGGGAGAATCGCTATGCAACGGTTCACACGGCCGTGCACCATGTATTGGTTGCGAGCGCCCGTGCGGTCGGGGCGTGTCATGAACTGTGCCCTGGGGCGAAGATCGGTTGCATGCTCAACGCAGGTGTCTTCTATCCGGCTACATGTGATCCGGACGATGTGCTGGCTGCGCAGGCTGAGAATCGCAGCCATTACATGTTTACCGACGTCCAGGTGCGCGGTGCGTACCCGAGCTATGTTCTCAAGGAATACGCCCGCCATGGTTTTGAGGTGCCCTATCGGGATGATGACCGCGAAGTACTGGCTGCAAACCTGGTCGATTTCGTCTCGTTTTCGTATTACTCGACGCGCGTCGCAAAAGCGCATGCGGAAGGTCAGTTCGATTCGAACCTTCTTCGCTCGGCGCCTAATCCGTATCTAAAACAGGAGCCTTGGGGGAGGTTTATCGACCCCAAAGGGCTGCGCGTCACCATGAATGAAATCTGGGATCGCTATCAAAAGCCGCTGTTCATCGTCGAAAACGGTTTGGGTGCTCCTGATGTGCCGGAAGATTCGGGTGAAATAGAAGACGACTATCGAGTTGAATACCTGCGGGCCCACATCGAGGCGATGAGGGAGACCGTCGAGCTCGACGGGGTGGAACTCATGGGATATACCTGTTGGGGCCCGATCGATTTGGTTTCGGTCGCCACAGGACAGATGCGTAAGCGCTACGGGTTTATCTATGTCGATCGAGACGATAGCGGTGCGGGCTCGTTTGAGAGACGTAAAAAGAAAAGCTTCGAATGGTACCGACGCGTAATAGCAAGCAATGGCGAAGACCTTGCGTAATAACGTTAAGATGGACAAATGCGCCCGTTGGGGGAATAGTCGTGCCACTTCGC
>CAJLUE010000110.1 GCA_905209765.1 uncultured Collinsella sp.
TTAATACTGCCACATGTGGTTGACGGGGCCGGAGCCTTTGCCCATGTCAAAGCCGGCGGCGAGAGCGCCGGTTAGGTAAGCCTTGCCGGCGTTGACGGCGTCGGCAAGATCCATACCCTGTGCCAATGCGCAGGCGATGGCGGACGAAAGCGTGCAGCCGGTGCCATGTGTGTTGTCGGTCTCGATGCGCTTGTGGCGGAACCACGTGGTGAGCGGATCGCCCAGGTGGTTGCCCTCGTCATCGAGCGGCGCGGGCTCTGCTAGCACATCGTTGGCCTCGTTGACAAAATGCCCGCCCTTAACGAGGGACGCGCAGCCAAAGCGGCGGGTGAGGAGCATGGCAGCGTTTTGCTGTGTGCGCTCGGAGTCGACCTCGTAGTCGAGCAGCGCCATGGCCTCGGGAATGTTGGGCGTGATGACGGTCGCCAGCGGGAACAGGCGACGCGTGAGCGCCTCAGCGGCGTCCTCGGCAATGAGGCGAGCGCCCGAAGTGGCGACCATGACGGGGTCGACGACCACGTTGGTTGCGTTCCATGCGTTCAGGCGGTCGGCGATAACTTCGATAATCTCGACAGACGAAACCATGCCGATCTTGACGGCGCTCGGGCGGATATCGTCAAAAACGGCGTCAATTTGCGCGGCTACGATATCTGGTGAGATATCCTGCACGGCGGTGACGCCCAGTGTGTTTTGCGCTGTGATGGCGGTGATGGCCGTCTCGGCATACAGACGGTGCGCCGTGATGGTCTTAATGTCTGCCTGAATGCCGGCGCCACCGCTGGAATCGGATCCTGCGATGGATAGAACGGCGGGTACTTTACTGCGATCCATGTTCGCTCCCTTGTCCGGTCGGATTCAAATGGGTCTTTTACCCCGCATTATAAAGATGCCCGGGCCGGCTGTATTCCGAACCCGGGCGGGTGGTGCAATCTTTACGCAAATGTTAGCAAATGTTCACACGTCAACAATTGACGGGCGTTGCAGCAGACATACTGGATTGCCTCGTAAAAGCTAATCCTCCATACCGAGGTCGATTGTCGTGCCTTCGAACACCTTGTTGACGGTGCGGACGGCGCACATCTTGCCACACATGGTGCAAGTGCCCTCGGTGGCGGCGGGGGACTCCTCGTAGCGCTTCTTGCCCGTAACCGGGTCGAGCGCGCACTCCCACATGGCGTCCCAGTCAAGCTTGCGGCGTGCCTGGCCCATCTTGTCGTCCATGTCGCGGGCGTGCGGCACCTTTTTGGCGATGTCGGCGGCGTGTGCGGCAATCTTGGTGGCCATGAGGCCGTCGAGCGCATCCTGGGCGTTAGGCAGGCATAGGTGCTCGGCCGGCGTCACGTAGCACAGGAAGTCGGCACCGGAGCTGGCGGAGATGGCGCCGCCGATGGCGGCGGTGATGTGGTCGTAACCCACGCCGATATCGGTCACCAGCGGTCCGAGCACATAGAACGGAGCATTGTGGCACAGGCGCTTCTGCAGTTTCATGTTGGCGGCGATCTCGTCGAGCGCCATGTGACCCGGGCCCTCGACCATGACCTGGACGCCGGCGGCCCAAGCGCGCTTACATAGCTTGCCCAGCTCGATCATCTCGGCGGTCTCGGTGGCGTCGTTGGAGTCGTAGAGGCAGCCCGGGCGGCAGGAGTCGCCGAGCGAAATCGTCACGTCGTACTCGTGGCAAATCTCGAGCAACTCATCGTAGAACTCATAGAAGGGGTTCTCGTTGCCGGTGACCTCCATCCAGCCAAACAGCAGCGAGCCGCCGCGGCTCACGATGTTCATGAGGCGGCCGGTCTCCTTAAAGGTCTTGGTGACCGACTTGTTGATGCCGCAGTGGATGGTCATAAAGTCCACGCCGTCCTCGGCGTGCGCGCGCACGACCTCGAACAGGTCGTCCTTGGTCAGCTTGACCAGCGGCTTTTCCATGTAGCCGATGGCGTCGTACATGGGGACGGTGCCCACCATGAGCGGGGTCTCGTCGATGAGCTGCTGGCGGAACTGACGCGTCTTGCCCGAGTTGGAGAGGTCCATGATGGCGTCGGCGCCAAAGTCCTCAGCGATCTTGACCTTCTTCCATTCCTCGGCGGCATCGGCCTTGTCGCCCGAGATGCCCAGGTTGACGTTGACCTTGGTGGAAAGGCCCTCGCCGACACCAAAGGCGCGCATGCCCTTTTTGATATGCACGATGTTGGCGGGGATGGCGATGCGGCCGTCGGCCACGCGCTCGCGGATGTACTCGGGGTCGCGATGCTCGCGCTCGGCGACTTCTTTCATCTGCGGCGTGATTTGCCCGGCGCGGGCGAAGTCGATTTGCGTGACGAGCTTGGGCTCGGTCTGTGTGCTCATTGGCACGGCTCCCTTCGTTGGCATTACCCATATCAGGTTTGCGGGTCAGGGCGGGCGCGCCCAATCTCAGCCTGCCGTCTTGTCCTGCAAGCTCCCCGTTTATGTAATGGGCTCAAGTATAGCTCGAATGGGTACGATTGGCCTAATGAGCGTGCCTGTGGGGAGGCGTACATGGAAGACAAGCATCTATATCGAGAGACACAATGGGATGTATCGGCCGAGGAAAGCCGTGCGCACCATGGGTTGGTCGCGATTGGTTTTGCGGTGCTTGCCGTGCTGGTGATTGCCTTTTGTATCTGGACGTTTGGTGGTCGCGGCGGCGCTGCATGGGAGTTCGAGGCCGACGATGCCCTGCCGATCATGACAGTGAAGGTTACGGGCGGCAATACCGTTGCCGCGCCGGGCGACTATTGGTATCCGCGCGACGAGTTTGTGCAGCTGCAGCTGAGCGGCGGGTCTATTCCGGGCGAAGAAATCGAGCGCGTGACGTTTGATGCGACGCTCAAAACGCTGACGGTGAAGCTCAAAGATCAAGGGGACGTGCCCACGACCATGGACATTGCGCTGACGGAATGGCGCTTGGAGCCCCCGGCGGGCGCTGCGGTATCCGAGGTGGAGCACGTTAAGATTACCTACCAAGATGGCTCGACGAGCGAGATTACAAAGGCCGATGGCTTGGCGGAGTAACGGGGTGTTTGGAAACGGCGGGCCTATTGTGCCTGCGCGTTCATGAAAACCAGAGTGTTTTTGTCTGAAAGCTCGGGAAAGTGGCGATAACCAACGTCGAACGCGGTAAGTTCGCTTGCATCCTCGAGGTTGTTTTCTGCCATCCACCGCACCATGGAGCCGCGCGCCTTTTTGCTGGCGGTCGACCGTTGGATGGGCTTCCCGTTGCGGATACCCTCGCCAAAGAGGCACGTGACGGCCGTGGCGTCGGCCGCGAGGTGGGGCAGAACGGCTTTGGCATACTCTATGCTGGCGAGGTTGACGATCGTGGTGTTTGAGCCCGCCGGAGCGATGGCCCGTGCGAGCTTGTCGCCCCAAAACGCGTAGAGGTCTCGGGCATCGTCAACGGCGAGCTTCGCGCCCATCTCCAGCCGATACGGTCCGACGGCATGAAAGGGACGAACGCACCCGTAGAGGCCGGAGAGGATCCACAGATGGTCTTGCAGCCATGCGAGCTGCGCGGAATCCATCACCTCGGGTGCCATGCTCTGGTATTGAATGCCGTGATAGGACATGACGGCAGGGGAGAGGTGACGGGCGAGTGCGGGATTGTCGAGATCGCCGCTTTTCAGGATGGGCCCGAACTCATGCAGGGTGTTGAGGCAAGGTCCCAGCAGCTTGTCACTCACGTTCCACAGCGCCTGCAGGCCGGCGCTGCCTTCATTCCGCTCGGTATCTAGCAGTGCGCGGTGGAGGCGAGCCGTCTCGCGCACAAAGGGTGGGATGCCCAGGACTTCAAAAGCATCTTGGGCCGCACGCATCTGCTTGGCGGGCGAAATGATGACCTGCAGCATGGACTCTCCTCTGCCAAAAAGGAAGTTGCGGTGGAATACGGTCTGTTTGGGCTATTGAAAGACCAAACAGACCGTATTCCACCGCAAGTTATGGGTGGGGTTGATTAAGCGCGCTCGAGGAAGGCCTTGTAGCCGCGGTAGGCCTCGTAGATATCGGCCTTGTTGGCGACCTCCCACAGGGCATGCATGGACAGGACGGCAACGCCGGAGTCGATGACGTTCATGCCGTACTTGGCCATGATGTAGGCGATGGTGCCAC
>CAJLUE010000111.1 GCA_905209765.1 uncultured Collinsella sp.
CCGTCGCCCGCATGGCCGGCTGGTCGGCGCACCGCATGGAAGAGCTCTTCTGCGCGCACCGCATCATCCGCCCCGCGTATCGCCCGGTTATCGAGCCGCTGGAGTACAAGCCGCTCGCCGACCGCTAGGACGCGGACCGTTATAGAACCCGAGCGTGGCCAGGGCATCACCGCCCTCGGCCACGCTTTTTATGCCAGTAGAAAGGGCTGCATCAAATGATTGTGTTTTCCGATATGGATGGAACACTGCTGACGACCGATAAACAGATGAGCGATGCCACCTGGGCGATGCTCGACGAGCTTGCGCGCCGCGGTATTGAGTTTGTGCCCTGCACGGGGCGCCCGCTGTCGGGCATCTTTGAGCCCATCCTCGCCCACCCCGCCGTACACTATGCGGTCTGTGCCAACGGTGCCAGCGTCTGGCAGCTCGACGACGGTACGCCCACCGATACCTCACGTGCTACGCGCATTTTGAGCCGACCGCTCGACCGCGCTATCGCCCACCGCGTCCATAGCATTGCCACCGGTCACGATGTGACCTTCGATATCTTCGCGGACGGACAGTGCTTCCTCCCCCGCTCGCTCTACACGCGCCTGGACGAATTCTGCGGCGGCGACCCCCACATCGCGGCTTCGCTCAAGCGCACACGAACGCCGATCGACATGGATATCGACAGCAAGATTGACGAGGTCGAGACGCTCGAGCGCATCGCCATGTACTGGCACGACCCGGCCGATCGCGACGCCATCGCGGCGGAGCTCGACACGCTCGGAGGCATTGAGGTCACGCGTTCGTACGCCATGAATATCGAGGTCATGGGCGAAGGCGCTACCAAGGGAACAGCCCTCACGTGGCTATGTGAGCACCTGGGCGAGCGCCTCGCCGACGCCTGGGCGTTCGGCGACAACATCAACGACATTCCCATGCTGCAGGCAGCAGGCCATGGCATGGCCATGATCAACGCCGAGCCCGAAGACCGCGACGCCGCCGACGCCATCACCGAGTTCGACAACGACCACGACGGCGTCGCCCGCACCATCATGGCCGCCCTCGCCTAGTCATTGGGGACGTTCTTAAACGACTAGTCATTGGGGACGTTCTTAAACGACTAGTCGTTGGGGACACTCTTCGCGGGACGCCGCAAGGACTGTCCCCGGCTGCCGGCAGAAAAGGAACGTCCCTAACTGCCGGATTAGGCGAGGCTCTCCAGAACACGGCGAAGTTCCTGCTGGACGGCGTGGTCGCGGTTGCGCCCCACCACGCAATCGGCAACGGCCTTGAGTGCAGGACGCGCGTTTTCCATCGCGCAGCCCGTGCCGACAAAGCGAATGATCTCGTAATCGTTCATCGAGTCGCCAAACGCCATAACCTCGTCGCGCCCAATGCCATAATGCTCCGCGAGCTGCGCGATACCCGAGGCCTTCGACACACCAGGCTGCATGGCATCGATCCACGCGTTGCCCGAAGGCGCAAAAGTAAAGAGCTGACCAAGTTCACGCTGTAGCACGTACGCACTGTCCATAACGGCACTGTCATCGCAAAAGATACTCGCTTTGATGATATTTACGCTGGGATCGGGCAGCTCCCAAATGCGCTCGGCATTGGGAAGGTCCTTATCGACCTCGCGCACGAACTTGCACTCGTCATCGAGCAAAAAGGACTTGGTTCGGTCGAAGAGCGCAAGATGCAGATTGGGAAACGTCGCGACGGCCTGGGCGAGCTTTCGAATCGCCAGGTGCGAATATACCTCGCGGTCTACCATTTTGCCGTCGGCGAAGACCTGGGCACCGTTAGCTGCGACAAAGTCCATCTTGTCGCGAACGGGCGCAAAGAACTCGCACAGGCGATCGTAGCGGCGGCCTGACGATGCGGCAAAATGCACACCATGCTCGTGTAGCGCCAGAATCAGTTCGTAGGTCTCGGGAGGCACCTGGCCGTTTTCGTCAAGCAGTGTGCCGTCCATATCGGATGCAATCAGTTTAAACATAAAAAGCTCCCTTCGGGCTTGATGGAATCGGACGTATATCCAAAATCACCGTACCCAAAGGGAGCTCAAATAAGACCCCGCAGTCATAAACGTTACAAGGGCCTGGCAAATAGCTCACGCGCGCCAGAAAGCCCAAAGTCGCAGCGTCAGGCGACAAGCCAAAGAGTGTCCCCAACGACTAGTCGTTTAAGAACGTCCCCAATGACTAGTCGGCGTAGGTGAAGGTGGTGACGTCGAACATGCCCTCGGGGCGGATGCGGAGCGTCGGGATCACCGGCAGGGGCAGGAAGATGATGCCCATGATGGGGTCGAGCGGCGGCTCAATACCCATGGCGCGCGCCTTAACCATAAAGTCGTCGTGCTGCGCGGCAACGTCCTCGGCCGTGCCCTCGCTCATCAGGCCACCGAGCGCCAGCGGAATGCGCGCCACGACCTCGCCGTTGCGCACCAGCACGTGACCGCCCTGGCCCACGGCCTCGACAGCAGCCATCATATCGGCGGCGTTGTCGCCCACCACGCACACGTTGTGCGAGTCGTGTCCGATCGTCGAGGCGATGGCACCACCCGTGATGGTAAAGCCGCGCACCCAGCCGCGACCGATATGCTTGCCGACAAGACCCAGGCCAGCGGGACCGTCGCCGTCGACGCCCTCGGCCTGCAGCGACACGCCGCGGCCATGGCGCTCGATCAGCATAATGCGACGCAAGTCCTCGTCAGTCTCGGGACGAACCATGCCCGTGATAGCCATGCCCGGGATCACATCGATCACGGCCTCGCCCGGCTTAAAGGCATAGTCGAACACGTCGAGCGAAAGCTTGGGCAGCTTAACGGACGCGCGCAGCTCGTCGGCAAGGGCTGCGACCTCGGCCGTCTCGGGTGCGATCTCGCCCACAAAGGTGCCATCCTGCGCCACCAGAGCACCGGCGGCATACACGCGATGCGGGGCCGTGGCAAAGGTCAGGTCGTTGAGTACCAGCAGGTCGGCACGCTTGCCCGGGGCGATGGCGCCACGCAGCTCGTGCGGGTCGCGGCAACCGTGGTCCAGGCCAAACGCCTCGGCCGTGGACAGGGACGCCATAGAGATGGCAACCGCGGGGTCAATACCGGCCTCGATAGCCACGCGGCAGGCATTGTCGATCATACCGGTCGAAAGCGCATCTGAGGGAGCGCAGTCGTCGGTCGCAAAGCAGCAACGACGGGCGCGGGCGGGGTTCTCCAGCAACATCGGCGACAAGTTGGCCAGGTCGTGGCTACATGTACCCTCACGCAGCATCACATACATGCCGCGGGACAGCTTATCGAGCGCCTCCTCGGGAATCGTCGACTCGTGGTCAGCGATAATGCCAGCTGCGGCATAGGCGTTGAGGTCCTTGCCAGCAACAAGTGGCGCATGGCCGTCGACCTGCTTGGACGGCGTCTGGTTGGCAGCATCGATACGAGCGCAGGTCTCGGTATCGGCCATAAAGACGCCCGGCAGGTTCATCATCTCGCCGAGGCCAAAAACGTCGCCCGGATGCTCGGCAAAAAACGCCTGCATGTCAGCGGCGGTAATCACAGCGCCCGCTTGCTCATCGGGCAGCGCGGGCACGCACGAGGGCATCATGTACTTGATGGAAATGGGCGCGCGACGGCCGTCCTCGATCATAAAGCGCAGGCCGTCCAGGCCGGAAACGTTGGCGATCTCGTGGCTGTCGGCAATGGCAGTGGTGGTGCCGCGCGTTGCCGCCATGCACGCATACTCGGCGGGACGGATGTTCGAGGACTCGATATGCAGATGTCCGTCGATAAAGCCGGGGGCGATATAGCGACCCTGGCAGTCAATGACCTCGGTCGCCTCGTAGGTGCCGGCGGCATCGTCGCGACCGTCGTAGAGCACGCCGACGATTACACCGTCCTTGACGGCAACGCTTCCGGGCGCCACACGCTGGCCATATACGTCGACAATCTGCGCATTGGTAAACAGCGTGTCGACGGGCACGCGACCCTCGGCAGCCTCGATCACAGACCTCATGACCTCAACGGACATACATTCTCCTTTAACTGTAGAAATAACTGCGGAGCGGACGAGCCTTCACCGCAGCAAGCCAATAGCAATTGTATGCCCAAAAG
>CAJLUE010000112.1 GCA_905209765.1 uncultured Collinsella sp.
CCGTTGGTGCCCAGGGCAAAGACCACGATCTTGCCGGCAAGGTTCTGCTGGATATAGCCCTCAAATGTCGCGCGGCCCGCATCAAACTGGCGGCCCTTTTCGGCATCGATATGGCTGTGCGGAAACACACCGTCAAAGGAATCAACGGCGCGTAGCGACACGGAGTCACCGATCATCAACAGGTCGTAGGATCCGTCGGGGAAGCCGTCGTTGTCCTTGTCGGTGTCATCGGCCGCCTGCTGGTCCTGGGGTTTTGCATTTTTGGCTTCCTTGTTTAGGATTTCGGCGCCCTCGCCGCTCAGCGCGGATGTGTCGGGCACAAAGACCAGACCACCCAGCGCCACGACAAGCACGACGCCGCAAACGGCGCACACGGGAATATGCGCGCGCACCCAGTTTGCGGGCGTGGTGGTGCCTTCGCGGAGCTCGGAAACGGTGCGTCCAAAGGCGCCCTTCCTAAACGGCGTCTCGATAAAGCGATAGGAGCACTCGGCTACGGCGACCACCACAAGTACCTGCAAGATGTACTGCCACCAGGGCGTATCGCTGATGTTGGCGACCGGGTTCATGAGCAGCAGCAGTGGATAGTGCCACAGGTAGATGCTGTACGAGCGCTTGCCGATCCACACGAGCGGCTCGGCGGACAGCGCGCGGGCAACCATTCCCTGGGGCTGCACGCAGGCTGCGATGACCATGAGCGTGAGGATGGAGCATAACAGCGTGCCGCCGCGATACTGGAACGCGGTGTAGCCGTTGGTGAGTGCGACCATGGCGGCAAGGCCAACCAGACCCACGACGCCCAAGACATCGATGGATGCGGGCGAGG
Source organism: uncultured Collinsella sp. (assembly GCA_905209765.1). Taxonomy (GTDB): domain Bacteria; phylum Actinomycetota; class Coriobacteriia; order Coriobacteriales; family Coriobacteriaceae; genus Collinsella. The sequence goes on from CAJLUE010000112.1 coordinate 827, forward strand.
ACCAAAAGCGCACGAGGGCGCTCGGCTGTGCCAGGGCGGTATCGGCTGATTCGTCGGCCTTCTTGTCAGGCTTGTCCTCGGCTTTCTTGCCGTGCTTGGCGGCGCCAGCCAGGCGATTGAGCCCCAAACGATGAGCGAGACGCACCGGCGCCAGGTCGCGATCGGGGATAAAGGCCATCCAGGCACCCAGTAGCAGCGAGAACACGCGGGTGTCGGTGCCGTAGTACACGCGGCTGGGGTCGGCGGCGGGATTGTAGAGTACCATCATGGCGAGGGCAGATACCGCGGCAAGGCCCAGAACCACGCGGCGCGTGTTGGGCTTGCTCACATGCATGGATACCATGGCAAACAGCAATGGCGGCCAAATCAGGTAGAACTGTTCCTCGATGGCGAGCGACCAAAAGTGCGTGAGCGGCGAGGGGTCGCCCAGAGCATTGAAGTACGAGACGTTTTGGGCAATCTGCCACCAGTTGTTGAAGAACAACAGCGACGGCAGGATGTCGGGGCGCATCTTGGTGAGCATCACGTGGTTAAAGACGGTGCACAGCGCGCAGGTCACCACTACGACGGTCACCACGGCGGGGAACAGGCGGCGGATACGGCGGATCCAGAAGCTCTTGAGGTCGATGCGGCCGGTCTTTGTCACTTCGTTGATGAGCAGACGCGTGATCAGATAGCCCGAAAGCACAAAGAAGATCGTGACGCCGAGCAGGCCGCCCTGTGCCCATGTGAGGTTGAGGTGATAGAGCACCACCGCGACGACGGCAAGCGTGCGCAGGCCGTCGAGGGCGGGGATATAGCGAGATTTGGGGCGCGTGGGCGCCTGTTCTTTTGCGGCGCTGTTGGTGCGGGCACCCTTGTTGGCGGGCGCGCGATGGGGGCCTGCAGCGCGGCACGGTTCGGTGGCTTGTCGGTTAGCGCGCGAACGTTCGTGCGGCGCTTGTTGATCGCTCGCGTGGCGTGAGCTGCGCGAACTCGATCGCGGGAATTGTTCCATAAAACTTCATCCAATAACGAGAATAATCAGCACGCCTTCATTGTAGCCGCCTGCTCCTGTGAATGCTTGCTGCCGGCGCAAGCTCAAGCACGCGTCCACATCAAAGTGAACTAAAGTTATAGAGGTGCGAGAGCGCATGATTGACGGCCAACAGCGGGTGCAGAGCCCGCGGACGAGGAGGTTTCCATGGCAGATTGCGGCATCGTTGCGGTGTTCGGCAGCATGAACATGGACCTTTCGGTGGCGTGCGAGCGCATGCCGCGTGCGGGCGAGACCGTCGGCGGCAGCGGGTTTATCACTAATGCCGGTGGCAAAGGCGCCAACCAGGCCGTAGCTGCCGTGCGCATGGGCGCGTGCACGCACATGATCGGCGCGGTCGGCTGCGACGCATTTGGCACGTCGCTCGTGGCGGGGCTCCAAGACGCCGGCGTGGACTGTGGCCTTATAGCGCGTCGCGATGATGTGGAGACGGGAACGGCGACCATCATTCGCTGCGAGGGCGACAACCGCATCGTGCTGTCGCCGGGCGCCAATCATGCGCTTACGGGTGAGGACGTTGCCCGCGCGCTGAGGCGTCTGGTGGCCGATGAGCTCGACGGCGACGCCAGCGAAATTGCCTCGGCTGCCGGAAGCGTCTTTATCGCCCAGGGCGAATGTGACCTTGCGGCGACGGCCGAGGCACTTGTTTGCGCTCACGAGCTGGGGTTCTATACGGTCTTTAATCCAGCGCCTGCCTGCGAGTTGCCTGCGGAGGTCTGGTCTGCAGTCGACCTGGTCTGCCCCAACGAGACTGAGTGCCAGGTGCTGACGGGCATCTTGCCCGCGGATGATGTGAGCTGCGTCGCGGCGCTCAATGCCCTGCTCGCCAAGGGCGCTGGAGCTGCGGTCATCACGTTGGGCGGCGCCGGGTCGGTTACGCTCGGCGATGACGGCGAGCCGCTGCGCATGCCGGCGCTCTCGAGCACGTTGGTCGATACGACGGCCGCGGGCGATACATTTATCGGTGCGCTTGCCGCGGCTCGTCTGGAGGGCCTGCCGCTCTTTGAGTGCATGGCGGCGGGTGCACGCGCCTCGGCGGTGACGGTGTCGCGCCTGGGCGCCCAGCAGTCGATTCCCACGCGCGCCGAAGTTGATCGCGTGTTTGATTTAGACGATTTAGTACAAGACGGAGAAGCGGAGTAGAACAATGGCAATCAAGAAGCTGATCCTTGATCTGGATATGGGTGTGGACGATGCGATGGCGCTTGCCTATGCCATCGCGAGCCCCGAGGTGGAACTCGTGGGCATTACCACATGTTTTGGCAACGTGCGCGTCGACCAGTCGGCGCATAACTGCCTGGCGGTGCTCGACCTGTTGGGCCGTCCCGAGGTGCCGGTGTACCTGGGTGCCGACCGTCCTCTGCAGGCGACTGAGCCCTATACGCCGCCGGCGTCCACCGCGCTCATTCACGGCAAGAACGGCATCGGCGGCGCGAGCGTGCCCGCGTCGCCCTACGAGCCGGTGGGGGCGACGTCTGCCGACGGCAACGCTGCAGTCGATTATCTGATCGATGCCGCGCGCACCTATGGTCCCGATCTGGTCTACGTAGCGACCGGCCCGCTCTCCAACCTGGCGCTTGCCCTGGAGCGCGATGCGGCGGCGGTGATGTCTATCGGCCGCGTGGTGGTAATGGGCGGTGCCCTGACCGTGCCCGGTAACGTGAGCGCGGGTGCCGAGGCCAACATGGCAAGCGATCCCGAGGCGGCCGATGCCGTGCTGCGCTCGGGCCGCAAGCTCACCATGGTGGGCCTGGACGTGACGCATCGCGTGGTGCTCACGTGCCGCGACATTGCCGGCTGGACGGGCTCGGGCACCATGGCGGGCTGCGCATTTGCGAGCATGGTCGAGCACTACATTGGCTCGTACGAGATGAACGCACCCTACCTGGGTGGTTGTGCGCTGCACGATCCGCTGGCCGTTGCCGTGGCGATCGACCCCACGCTCGTAGGTGCGCTCGGCTGCAACCTGCGTGTTGATCTGCTGGGTGAATATCGCGGGCGCACCATTTGCGACGAGCACCGCCTGTCCGATCCGGACAAGAGCGCGCTGGTGGCACTGACCGTTGACGTCCCGCGCTTCCTGTCCGAGTTCAAGACGCGCATGGCCCGCATCCTAGGCTAGGCTCGGGATCGAAGCACGCCCATCTGCTCGATGTGGCCGCTGGCGGGCCGACGGTTGATTTCCGATCTCAGCCGAACACATTGAGCAAATAGGCCATTCCCGCAGT
>CAJLUE010000113.1 GCA_905209765.1 uncultured Collinsella sp.
AACAGATGGAAACGACGAGCGGAAACCTTGCCTCCGCGCTCAAGATCGAGCCGGGCATTACCGCAATTATCGGCAGTGGTGGCAAGTCGACATTGCTGAAGACGCTGGGCCTTGAGCTTATGCGCGCTGGCGGCCGCGTGCTCCTCTGTACCACCACGCATATGTTTCCCGTCGCCGGCGTGCCATGGGACGGGTCGAGCCGTCGCCTGGACTCCGCGCCTTGGAAGCCGGGGGCCCTGCATGTTCCCGGCTGCACCTGCGAGGCATGCGCGGGCATGAACCGCGGAAGTATCTGCCAGGCGGGTGTTTTGGACCCGGAGACAGGCAAGCTCTCCGCCCCCGCTGAGCCGCTCAACGAGCTGGCGCAGCGCTTTGACTATGTGTTGGCCGAGGCAGATGGCAGCAAGCGACTCCCGCTCAAAGCGCATGCTACCTGGGAGCCGGTAATTCCCGCCGCCACGGCAAACGTTGTCTGGATCGTCGGCGCCTTGGGGCTCGGCAAGCCCATCAACGAAGCCGTCCACCGCCCCGAGCTCTTCTGCGAGCGCTGCGGCTGCGAGTCCACCGACACTGCCACCCCAGAGCGCGTCGCCATGGTGCTCAATGCCGAGCTGCGGATGCTGAACCTCAGCAATGCCCGCATCATGCTCAACCAAGTCGACACGCTTGCCGACCCCACGATGGCAGATCGCTTCGAGGCAGCCCTCGGCCGCCCCGTCGTCGCCACCAGCCTCAAATAGCCGGCGCTGCCCCAGCAGAACTATAAGTTGCGGTGAAATAGTTCCTAAAACGGCCTATTTGGCGGCTAAACAGGAACTATTCCACCGCAACTGCGGAGGGGAATCCGGTGATCTTCCTGCTAGCGGGGCACGTAGCGGCCGGGTTGGGCTCCGGTGGGCTCGCCGTCGCGCGCAGCCAGCACGCCGTTCACAAACACAGCCTTGGCGCGGCCATGTGCCTCAAAGCCCTCGAGCGGCGTGTAGTCCACGGCCTGATGCTGCGTCGCGGCGCTGATCGTCCAGCGTGCCTGGGGATCCCACACGCACACATCGGCATCGGCACCCTCGGCAAGGCATCCCTTGCGCGGATACATGCCAAAGACGCGCGCCGGGTTCTCGCTCATCAAGCGGCACAGATCCTCGGGGCCCAGCTGTCCCTCAAAGCTCGTAGCGATCGCGACGGGGCGATGCTCCACACCGGGCCCGCCGTTGGGAATCGCTCGGAAGTCGTCGCGCCCGCGGTCCTTTTGCCCGCGCAGGTTAAAGCTGCAGTGGTCGGTCGCAATCGTATCGATCTCGCCGGCCACAAGCGACTCGCGCAGAGCCGCACGGTCACCCGCATGGCGCAGCGGCGGACTCATCACATACTTGGCACCCGCAAAGCCGTCCTCGCCCTGCTCCAAGTAGCAAGTATCGTCGAGCATCAGATACTGAGGGCAAGTCTCGACATAGATATTCTTCTGCCTGCGCGCCTTGGCGGCACGGATGGCCTCGAGCCCCAGCTTGGTCGAAAGGTGCACCACGTTGACCGGTGCGTCGCCGGCCAGGTGCGCCAGATATAGCAGACGGCTCACTGCCTCGGCCTCGCACACGTCCGGACGGCTGAGCGCGTGGCCCTCGGGCCCGTGGATACCCTGCTCAAACACGCGCTTCTGCAGCTCATTCACCAGCGTGCCGTTCTCGCAATGCACGCACAGTATGCCGCCAATATGCTTGAGCTCCTCGAGCACCTCGAGCGTCTCGGCATCGTCCAAGCGCAGGTGATCGTAGGCAAAATAGGTCTTGAACGACGATACGCCCGCCTCGCGCATGGCCGAAAGATCGGCGCGGTTGCGCTCGTTCCACTCGGCGAGTGCCATATGAAAGGCGTAGTTGGCCGTGCAGGTTCCGTCGGCGCGGCGATGCCACTCGGCCAAGGCATCGGGCATGGTCACGCCGCGATCGGCCGTCGCGTAGTCCACAATGGTCGTCGTGCCGCCGCAGGCAGCCGCGCGCGTGCCGGTCTCAAAGCTATCGGCTGTCCAATCCATACCGGTCCAGCACTGCATGTGCGTGTGGCCGTCGATAAAGCCGGGAAACACCCAGCAGCCCGCGGCATCCTCGACGGTATCGCCCTCGGCCGGCTCAATCGCCGCGGCAATCCGCACGATCTTATCGCCATCCATGGCAAGATCGGCGCGGCGAAGCCCCTGTGGCGTCACGAGCGCGCCGTTTTTTATGATGATCATAATTGCTCCTTATTGATTGATGCTGTTGGCCACGCGATCAAAATACGAGCAGGCGGCAATATGCTCCGTTATGCGTCGCTGTCCCTTGGCGGTATCGACGTCCCACAGCTCGTAGGCACGCGCCTCGACCAGCACCACGTCGGTACGGCCCTTGAGGATCGAACCGCCGCCGTCCTTGCCCTCAAGACACATAAGCGCATCGAACAGTTCTGCCGGAAAGAGCACCGGGCTCGAAGGCTCACCGTTGCACGCAAGACGCACCGGATGCTTGTGGCCGCGCTCGTCAAATGCACGAACCATAGCCTCAAAAGAATCCGAACTCACGAGCGGCTGGTCGCCCGGCAAAAAGAGGCAGCCTTTCCAGTTGCGTTCGACTCCCCACGAAAGGCCCGCACGGACGCTTTCGCTGCGCAGCTCGCCATCGTGCAGCACGCACGGGCAATGCTTGTCCTCGCAAATCTGGGCGACCTCGGGCCAACGCGTCGAAACCACGACGTCAAAGCCCTGGGGAACCGAATCGATGGTCCGGGCAATCAGCGGCTCGCCATAGATATCGGCGAGCATCTTGTTGGAGCCAAATCGCTTGCCCTCGCCCGAGGCCATAATCACGCAACCGAGTTTCATCTCCGCAAACCTCCCCTGGCCGCCTTGGACACCATAGTTGCTATACCCACCATATCAAGCTCGCACTCCGTCAGAACAGGCATGCGCTCGTTTTTCCAGCGAACGCCCCTTGGCTCTCCATAGCACAAAGGAGGGCACCCCGCGACGCAGGGCACCCTCCTCAATGGTGCAGATATGCCTACTCAGCGTCGCCGGTAAACGTGGTACCGGTCTTGCCGGCAAGACCGTCACGCGCCTTCTCGAGCAGCGTGATGAGCGCCGTGCGGCCCGGCTTGCTCTCGGCAAACGTCGAGGCGGCCTGAACCTTGGGCAGCATGGAGCCACGACCGAACTCGTTGGCCTCGGACAGACGCTTTACGTCAGCCGCGGTCAGCGTGTCGAGCCACTGCTCGTGGTCGGTGCCAAAGCCAATGGCAACCTTCTCCACGGCCGTCAGGATAATCAGGGCATCGGCGTCGAGCTGCTCGGCGAGCTTCTCGGCCGCAAAGTCCTTATCGATGACGGCGGCAGCGCCCTTAAGGTGGTTGCCCTGGGCCTTGGTGACGGGAATACCGCCACCGCCGCAGGAGATCACCACGTGGTTGGACTCGACGAGCGACTTGATGGTGTCGAGCTCGACGATGTTCACGGGCTTGGGCGAGGCAACCACGCGACGGAAGCCCTGCTTCTCGTCGTGGATGAACTGATAGCCGCGATCGGCCTCCAGCTCCTTGGCCTCGACCTCGCTCATCCACGGACCGATCGGCTTGACCGGGTCGGCAAAGGCCGGGTCGTCTGCCGCAACCTCGACCTGGGTGAGCACGGTGGCGACACCCTTGTCGATATTGCGGTCGAGCATTTCCTCGCGCAGCGCATTTTGCAGGTCATAGCCAATGTAGCCCTGGCTCATGGCGCCGCAAACGGACAGCGGGCAGGGAATGTACTTCTGAGGATTAGAACGCGTGAGCTCGGCCATCGCGTTGGCGATCATACCCACCTGGGGGCCGTTGCCATGCACGACGACGACCTCGTTGCCTTCCTCGATCAGGTCGACGATGGCCTTGGAAGTCGTCTTGACGGCCTCCATCTGCTCGGGAAGGTTGGCGCCGAGGGCGTTTCCGCCCAAGGCGACAACAATACGCTTAGCCATTTCTCAGCCCAGCTTTAGGCCTGGAACCAACGGGCGGTGTTGCGCTCGTCGAGGGCCTTGAGGGTAGCGGCGGGATCGGCAACCTTCT
>CAJLUE010000114.1 GCA_905209765.1 uncultured Collinsella sp.
CGGCGAGATAGCCGGCAGGCCGGCATGTCAATCCTGGTCTAACAGAGCCTTATCTTTTGCATCGACCGTGGCTGTAGCCTCCAAAAGGTCAATGAAGAGCTATATCGCTTTGGCGAGGAAACGGTGAGTTAGTGGTCGATGGCTGAGCCGGCGGTGTCACCAGAGCAACCATGCAAACGATCGGGGTGCGGACACCATGGGGTGTCCGCACCCTGCGTTATGATGGGCACCATGGATACTCAGAGCCCAACATATTCCGATGACGAGCTGACTGCTTCACTTGTCGAGCATTTGGCGTCGCTCGACCGCGATGACAGCTATCGTGTGGAGCGCGTGCTCAAGTGCTCGGATGTCGAGACGACCGAACTCGTCTATTTTGAGGGCTCTGGCGGCGGGTCTCTCGGTCCCTTTGTCCGCAAGCGCATCGATGCTTCGGTGCAGATTGGCGGAGCATATGAGCGCCTGTTTGCGGCCCAGCGCGCCGGTCGTCGTTTTGAGCACTTGCCCCGAATCGTCGATTGCCGCCGTGTGGGCGACGAGCTTGACGTGGTGATGGAGTATGTCGAAGGCGAGACACTCGAGGCCCTGGTGGGACGCTTGGGGACGACGCCCGATTATGCCCGCGGGCTGTATCCCGTTCTGTGTGAAGCGGTGGGCGAGCTGCATGCTGGTTTTGCAGCTGCGGGGGAGCCGGGGATGCCGGTAATCCACCGCGACCTTAAACCCTCGAACATCATCGTATCGGGCGTGAGATACGCGACCGATGCCGGCATGACCTTTTCCTCGCTGGTGATTATTGACCTGGGAATTGCGCGCGTTTGGCGCGATGGCGCCGACGCCGACACCGTCAAGTTTGGCACGCGTTCCTATGCGCCGCCCGAGCAGTTTGGGTTTGGGCAAACGAGCGTCCGCAGCGATATTTACGCGCTTGGCGCGCTGCTGTTCTTTTGCCTGACGGGAACTGACCCCAAGCCTGGGCGTGACATGCGCGAGCAATGCGAGGCGCATGGCATTCCCGTTCCGCTGGCGGATGTGATTTGCATGGCGATGGCGCTCGATCCCGCTAAGCGCTTTGCGAGTGCAAAGGCACTGGGGCATGCTGCGCGTGCGGCATATGAGCTATGTCTCCCTGCACCGTCGCCCGTGACCTTTTCTGCTGCCAGCGTGCCCCGGGCCGCGGTGCCACAGGTGCAGCGGGTACAGCAGCCGGTTGCCCTCACGCTTCCGTCTTCTGCAAGCCGGCGTTCGATCGTCTCTCCCGTGACATCCAAATGTGTGCGTCTGCTCTCGCGTATCCCCGAGCTCGTGGGGCGCATATGGAATGGATGCGTCTATGCGACAACATTGTTGCTGCTGATGGGCAGCCATTTTGCGGGATTTACGCCAACGGGCGAAAACCGAAACTATCCAACGTGGTTTTTGGCGCTTGAGTATTTCTTTATGGTCGATGGCCTGGTGTTGCTCATTACATTCGGAATGCTCGACCGGCGTAGGCTTCGACGTCGTTTTCCCGTGCTCGGTCGGTATCGGGGGAGTGCTTTTGTCGAACTATGGTTCAAGGCGCTCGGGTTTATGTTTGCCGTCATGTGCGTCGTCGTTGTTATCGGCAACGCGACCGGTATCGTCTCCTAGAGAATCGAAAAGGGGCCCCGTTTGGGGCCCCTTTGCCGTTGCACTTAAATACGGTTCATTTGATTGGCGACCTTGTTGTACCAGTCCTGCCACGTGGGCGGGCAGTACTTCTTGGCGGCTGCCGGAGTAAGCGTGGAACCATAGTTGGCGCCCAGGTAGGCAACGTGGGCGGAGACGCCCTCGCTCCAGCTACCAAAGCTACGCCAACCACCGCCGCGGGCACTCCAGCCCCAGGCGTTATAGGAGCCGGCGCAATAGAGGCCCTTGCTGCTCTCGATGCAGGCGATGGCGGGGGACCAACGGGGATCGACGCTGGTATTCCAGGCGGCGACGGCAAAGTTGTAGCCCTGGCCTGCCATGGGGGAGCCGGCAAGGTAGTTATCGATGCGGCTCGTCCACTCGTTAATGAACGAGTCGTAATCGGAGTTACCGCTATTCGAGCTGTTCACCGTGGTGTCGATGGTGGTGTTGGCGTTGTTGGCCTGGCTGTTGGAGTTGTTGCCGCTTACGCCCTCGCCCGAGATCTTCTCGGCGGCAGCGGCCTTGTCGGCCTCGAGCTTTGCCAGCTCGGCAGCATTTTCCTGCTCGGCCTTTGCCTGCGCCTCGCTGCGGAGCTGCTGAGCCTGCGCCAGTGCATCCTCGGCATTCTTTTGCTCGCCTTCGAGCTGAGACTTGGCCTGCTCGAGTTCAGTCTTGTTCTGCTCGAGCTCGGTCTGCATCTTGTTAAGCTCTTCGATCTCGTCGACGCTCGAGCTTGTAATCTGGTTGGTGTATTTGCAGGTGGTGATAAAGTCACCCAAGCTCTGCGTGTTCACCAGGAAGCTCACGATGGGGCTGGTGCCCTTCTGGTACTTATACAGATCGCGCATGGCGGAGCTTGCCTTGGCCTGCTGCTCGGGTAGCTCGGCCTCAATCTTATCGATGTTCGCCTCATTGGAGTCGATCTGCTTTTGCAGATCCTCGAGCTTGGTTCGGGCGTCGTTGTAGGCGCTCGTGGCGTCCTCGATCTTTTTCTGGGCGGCGGAAAGCTGATCCTGCGTTGCCTGCGAGGCGGCATAGGCCGCGACGGGGGAGAGCATCGGCGTGGCCGTCAGCGCGACGGCGAGCGCGGCGCTCGTGATGATACGAGCCGGCTTCGACGCGACGAGCGCTGCGGTGCGATGGTTCGAATGCTGCATCCAGTCCCTCTGCAATCAATCGTAGGTTATTGGTCGAGGTGTATTCTACTACTGCTTTCGACCTCAACTTGAACCTTAAAGGTTCTAAAGGGTCAAGTTGAACTTGAGGCTTTGGCCTTGACCTGCGGGAATGGTGAATTGTTGAGAAACCATAGAGTTCAACTTTAACGTTACGGCACCCTGTTGCAACGGGATTCTTGACTGTAAAAGCTACCTTAACATGGGGTTTTGCAACTACAGGGTTCCTTCGCGGCGAGCCTGCTCCACCTCTTGGAGCGCCTCAGCTGGCGTAAACGAACAGGTACCGTCGCCGAGCCTGACCACCTGGACGTCGTCGCCGGTGTGGACTTCTCCGCCCTGCAGCACGACGCCAAAAATGCCCTCGTGGGGGAAGATGCAGTCGCCGGCGAGATAGTAGATGGCACAGCGTGTGTGGCAGACTTTGCCGATCTGGCTGATTTCGACGAGCACTTCGCTACCGAGCTTGAGCTGCGTGCCCAAGGGGAGTGAGAGCAGGTTGATACCCTGGGTGGTGAAGTTCTCGCCAAAGTCGCCCTCGTGCACATCGAGTCCGCGCGCCTGCGCCGTCTGGATAGACTCTGCAGCTAAAAAGGAGACCTGACGGTGCCAATGCCCGGCGTGCGCATCGGAGGCGAGGCCAAACTGCTCGACGACGGTGTCGTGCCCGTCGGCGACGGGTGACTTACGCGTGCCTTTGTGCTCCGACGTGTTGATTGAGACGATGCTGGCAGGCCCGTTGTAAGCATCGTTTGCGGTGCGTAGGGGAGCTGCCGTCTGGGCACGATCCGCAAGTTCGCGCTTTGCGGCGTCAATGATGGGGTTGTTGATCGGATGAGCTTGGGGCACAGTGTACCTTTCGACGGGGCGGGCAACATGTTGAATCCTACAACAACGGTGGGTTCATTGCCCGTTGTCGTACACCGGTGATCGCCGCCTTCGTGCTGGATAATTACGCCGATTGCCATAGATACGGTGGAGCTTTGGGTGCCGGCGGCTCGGCACGCTAGAATAAATCAGTTGCACAAAGACCGCCCGTCGTGTGGGTAGTTCTAGATAGGAAGTTTCCATGGCATTGCAGTTTACAGAGCGCGAGTTTATTCCCGTGCTGCTCGGCGGCGACATCAACGCGTATTCGGTGGCGCGCGCCTTCTACGAGGAGTATCAGGTCAAGAGCCTGGTCTTTG
>CAJLUE010000115.1 GCA_905209765.1 uncultured Collinsella sp.
AACCCGCGACCCCAACCTTGGCAAGGTTGTGCTCTACCAACTGAGCCATGTCCGCCTGCGAGGATTTAATATACGGGATGATCCACCCTAATGCAAGAACTATTTTCGAATAATTTGAAAAAAGTTCGAGCCCAGGCGATGGGTACGAAAAAGCCCGGCTACCGTAGTAGTCGGGCTGTTGTGCTTGGAGCGGACAACGGGGCGTCCGCGTATCCGCTTTCGCGGATCCGCACCGGCTTCGGCCGCCTGTCGGCGTCCTCGCCAGCTCGCTACAAACGCTCCGCGTTTGTCTAACGCTCGCTCCCTCTCGGGCTCGAGCCCAGGCGATGGGTACGAAAAAGCCCGGCTACCGTAGTAGCCGGGCTGTTGCGCTTGGAGCGGACAACGGGGCTCGAACCCGCGACCCCAACCTTGGCAAGGTTGTGCTCTACCAACTGAGCCATGTCCGCATATGTAAAACAAAACGGGCGCCGGAGCACCCGGATGTTGCCTGGAGGCGAAGCCCGGATTCGAACCGGGGGTAAAGGCTTTGCAGGCCTCTGCCTTACCACTTGGCCACTTCGCCGAAAAAGGACCGCTTGAGACGGTCCGGAAATGCAATGGAGCGGACAACGGGGCTCGAACCCGCGACCCCAACCTTGGCAAGGTTGTGCTCTACCAACTGAGCCATGTCCGCTTGCGGGTTATTAATTTACGCGAGTTGTCCTAAAGACGCAAGTACTTTTTTCAAAAAAGTTGCGCGAAGCAAGTTCATGCAGGTAAATAATGCCAAGCCAAGACCCTAAGCGCACGATTCCAATGCCGAGCTAAACAACTTCACCATCCGAACGCGCGTGCCGGCGCCATCTGTACGACGGGCAACTTCCACATTATCGACGAGCATACGCATAAGCTTGATACCGCGTCCGCGTTCCTCGGATGTTACCGGTTCGCTCGCCCCATCGATAGAATAGCCAGCGCCCCGATCAAGCACCTCGAGCACAACACGGTCCCCATAGGCCTGAACCGTCAGGATGCAGCCAACACCGCCCGCATGGTCATATGCGTTACCCAATGCCTCCCCCAACGCCAATGCGACGTCATAGCGCTCATCACGCCTCAGGGGAAGCGATTCGAGGAGCTCGGCCACACGGTGCCGATAATACGGGAGATTCTCGATGCCTCGCTGCACTTCGACGCTCTTGCTCCATCGCGGCAACTCCCCCACCGGAATGGCGGGAATCGACTCCCGCGCCGGGCCCGCGACATGCAGGATGTCGACAAGTCGGGCAATTTCCAAAAAGCGAACGACCCCATCGGAGGCGTTAACGAGCGAAAGCAGTCCCTCATGCCTCATAAGCTCTCTAGCACGTGTAAGCAAAAACGCCAAACCCGTCGAGTCGATAAAGCCCACGGCCTGGCAATTGATGACAACACGACGCACGCCCCGGTCGATCAAATTATCCAACCGTCGGCGCAGTGCGGGCACCGAGGCGATGTCGATATCGCCCGGTGGCGTCAAAACCGCTATGCCATTCCACTCATTCATACGACCATGGTTCCCCAAAAGAGCTCGCTCGATGCACACGTATCTGCAACCGCGCAGATTTCGCCCGTCAGGCGTCGTGACCTACGATCGACCCCGTAAAAACTCAAGGGAAACCAGCGCGATGTCATCGTTCAGCGCCGACTCGGTAAAGCGGTCAAGCTCGCCCAAGACCTTGCCGCAGATTCCCGATACGCCCTCACCCGAGACAGAGAGCAAAAGGTCACGAAGGCGCTGCTCGCCAAAAAAAGCACCCGAGCGATCACGTGCTTCGATTGTTCCATCGGTATACATAAATAGCATGTCACCAGGAGCGAACGTAAACACGCCCGTCTCGTAGACCATGCTCTCAAAGGCACCGATCACGCCCGATTGGCACCCAAGGAGCTCCACTTCTCCGCCTCGGGCTTCACCGCCACCAAGCGGCGTCGACGACGGCCTAATGACCATAGTGGGAGGATGTCCCGCCGAGCAATAGGTAGCGCGGCCCGCCTTAAGATCGATCTTGGCGATAAACGCCGTCACAAACGTCTCGACCCTCGAAAAGCCCATGAGCATGCTATTGAGCGAGCGTGCCATACGGGCAGGCCCCGCACCCTCCCAGGCATAGGCCGTCAGCGCCGTCTTGACGAGTGCGGACATGGATGCCGCCTCGATGCCCTTGCCGGACACATCGCCCAGGATCATGACGGCGCAGTCGTCGGGAAGACGGATGAGCGTATAGAAGTCACCGCCGACCAACGCAGAATTCGTTGCCGATAGGTATACCGAATCGGTTGCAATGCCCGGAACGTCACCAAGCGAATTTCTCATGCCAATCTGAAGCGTCTGAGCGATATGACGCTCTTCGCGCTTTTGAGATTCGCCCTCATAGATCAGCTCAAAGTCATGCGCCAGATGCACCAGGTAGTCGTATTCAAGGTCGTCAATTGGTTCTTGGCTGCCATCGCGGAGTAGCAAAGCGCGCCTCGTCGGCCCCTTGGCGATATCAGCGGGAACAATCGCATCGTTGCTTCGTTTGCCATCCGCTTCCGAGTGGTAGCGCCCCGCTTCGATGCCGGAGTCGACATAAAGCCCCTGACACGGTAGGCCGTGGGCCCTCAACCATGAACCCATAGACGTGGATTCGTCCACACGTGTAAGGCGCACGTGCTTGAGGTCGTCAGCGCTCGTCCCGCCCAACACCGATGTCTCAAACCCGTCGGGGGCTGCCCCCAGGCGCGCTGCTGGCGCCGTGACAGAAAAGAAGAGTGACTCCGGATCGTCCGGCAGCGCCACACGACTGCCGCCCTCAAAATCGATGACATAGGTTTCGAGGCCCGCATCATACTCCACGGGGCAGAAATGACAATTGAGCACCGTGCAGATTTCCGTCGACACCGCTCGCGAGGCGGCAACGGGATCATCGAGATAGGTAAACAGTTCGTCGCGCAGCAAATTGAGCGAGCGGCCAAGCTCCGCCGTGCGGCGCGAACGTAAGCTCGACGCCATGCCGACCAGCTGAATAGACAGGTAATCGCAGATGACCTCGAGCACGTTCACGTCATAGGCAAGTGGCGCCTGGGGGCGTTTCCAGCCAACTTCCAACACGCCAAGGACCTGCGTGCCGTAAAACACGGGAAGACAGATCTCGCTGCGATACGGGGGCATATCCTGCACGCGCAGCAAGTGCTTGGAACGATTGTCCAAATCCATGAACATACCCGAAGCAACCCGGTCGTCCTCAAGGTCCTGCTGAATCGACAGGCGACAGGCACGCGACTCGCGAAGCACGTAGGTCGGAATGCCCGCGCCGTACGGCATAAACTCGGGCAGATAGCTATCCTCAAGCTCCCTAGAAACACCGCGGAGCTTAAAGCCGCCGCTCTCGGAAAAATAGATAGCCGCACCGGAGGCATCGAGCGTTCCAACGAGCTGATTCAAAACGGTATCGAGCAAGCTGGGGAGCTCATCGGAGACCACGGTACTCATAATGACCGAAAGGGTACCCGAAAGGCGTTTATTCGCCACCCTAAGCTCCGATAGCGCACGTTTGAGCTGACGATCGTGGGAATACTGCTCTTCGATGCTGTGAAGCGCCACCAGGACACGCGGTGCACGACGTCCAAAGATACGCGGAGGCGTAACGGAACCCGCGCGAACCAAGACGGGAATAAAAGATCCGTCGCTCAGCTTGAGCATCAGCTCGCTCTCGGAGCCATCGGTCTCAAACGGCAGACGATGTTCGGTCGCGCGCTCAAAGGCAGACGAGTACAGAACGTCTTTGACATCACCGCCGATGACGTCAGCGCGTTCCTCGCACATCAGGTCGAGCAAACGATTATTCACATGCAGAATGGTTCCGTCGAGCTCACAGATGATGACAGCATCGC
>CAJLUE010000116.1 GCA_905209765.1 uncultured Collinsella sp.
CTGCAGGCCGTCATGGGCGTTGTGCCGTTGACGGAGTACATCCAGCCGCTCGTGCCGCCGTACTGTTTCTCGGCCAGACCACCAATCGCGGCGACATACGTGCCGTATGACGAGCCGTGCGCATTGACAGAAAGCCCCAGAGCGCACAGGGCATCGTAGACCGTAGCGCCCTCGTTAAAGGTGAAGGTGCCTCCAGAAGACACAGGATTGCCCACGGCGCTCGACGTAACCGAGACCGTCACTGTGACATAACCAGACTGCTGCGAGCCGTCCTGATTGCCCGCAGAGGCGCCGCCACCGTTGGATGCAGACCCACCGCCAGACACCGAGCCGCCGCCCGAAGAAGAGCCGTCAGAAGAACTCGATCCGCCAGTGGAATCAGAATTCTGCGAACCCGATTTGTCCCCTGACTTCTTGCCGCCCTTGTCTTCGGACTTCTTCGCCTTCGAGCCCTTGTCTGACTTTTTGTCCGAAGATTCAGACTTGTCCTTGGAATCAGATTCATCCGAATCCTTCGACCCGTCCTTCGCATTGTCTGAAGATTTTGAGCCCTTGACTCCGGTCTTACCCGAAGCGGTAGTCGAGCCGGAAACCGACACATCCTTAGCAACGATGCTCTCCCCTGTCACAGCCCGCGCAATCCAGTCGATGGACCATGCACCGCTGGTAGAGGGGTGGACAAAACCCAACGAGACGACAATGAGTGCAATACAGGCGGCTGTCAGGACGCCAACAAGCGCCTTGCGCCGAGGGCCGGACGCCGCCGAAGCGGCGCCCTTTTGCTTTACATCGTCAAGCTGAATGAACGACGAGTCGGGCCGCTTGGACTCGGCGTCCTGTGGCTTATTGGACACAGCCCTCACCTACCGACGCTTGGTAAACACGAACACGCCGATGACGGCAAGACCGATCACGCCGGCGGCGATGCCAACGATGGCGAGCGGGTTGGTGCCAGTCTCCTGCTCGGAAGCACTAGAGGACTTCTTAGCAGTAGTCGTGGAAGCAGCACCCGTATCGGACTTGGAATCGGACTTCTTGTCGGACTTGCTGTCCTTCTTGTCAGACTTCTTCTCGTCCTTCCTATCGGACTTATCGGAGTCCTTCTTGTCGGACTTGTTGTCCTTGGTCTCGGTCTTGGTCGACACCGTCGTCTTGGTCGTCGGCTTATGACCCGGGGCGACAGCGCCGCCAGCCTGCTGGCCCTTCGTGCCGGAGCCGGAACCCGTGCCAGCGCCCGTGCAAGCACCGGAACCGTTACCAGCGCCACCATTGCCGCCATTGGAACCAGAACCGCCAATGCCGCCAGGGTTAACGGCGTTCTTGGTCCACTTGGCATACAACGTCAGATCGGCCGTCACCGGCGTACCGAAGTCATACGCCTGCGTGCAAGCCTCATCGGTATACCAACCGCCGAAAGTGTAGCCATCGCGCGTCGGATCGGCCGGCTTGACCAGCCTGCCATCTGCCGTAGCAACAAACTTAGTGTCACAAGCAGACCCGCCGTTGGAATTAAAGGCAACCGTCCACGACTCAACGGCACCAAGCTTGAACAGCGTGCCCGAGTCATTGATGTAGTACAGGTTGCCAGATGCATCGGCAATGACCGGAGAGTCGCAGTACTGGTAATGGCCAGCCGCATCATAAATCTGCGTCGCCTCTGCATCGCCGAGCGTATAGCGATACACGCCACCACCAGCAGAGTAGTTGACGTAATCCTTGCTATCCGCGCTGTTAACGGTGAAATACACATAGGTCTTGCCGCCCTGAACACTCACCAGCGGAGTAGCAGCAATACCGTTGAAACCAGCCGGCAGCGCCTTGCCGTCGGCAGCAGTGACCATCGTGGTTTTGCCAGTCTTCAGGTTATAGAGAACCAGAGCAGAGCCAGTAGCCGTCTGTCCGCCGACAATCAGATTGTCACCAGACACCGCCGGGGCGCTCATGTTATTTGTGAGGCCCAGATCAACCGTCTTCTGCTCGCTCAGCACGCCCTTCGCCGAAAGCGAAATCGCATGGAGCTTTCCGTCGTGCGTCATCTGATAGAAGGTCGAACCATTGGTCGGATCGGCAATGCAATCGGCATTTGCGACAGCGCCGAGCTTCATGGTCGAAACGACATCGCCCGTCGTCTTATCAATGCACTTAAGCGTACCCGCGCTCGTAGGAACGATGGCATACTTATCCGTCAAAGCCGCACCAGTCCAGTAATAGCCCTCGGCAGGGTCGATGTTCTGCCAAGAAACTTCGCCCGTGGCAATCTTAATGCGCGCAAAGGAGCCGTTGCCGTAGGTCGCGTTGTAATTCTCGTCATACGAAATATCGACCGAGCCTACATAGACGTACTCGCCGTCCGAAACGACGGTGCAGGAGCTCTGCGTCAAGTCCGTCAAACCAGGCGTCAGCCACTTGCAGATCAGTTTGTCCGCAGTAATCGCCTGGACCGCACCGCCGTTGAGCGGAACGATGAGAAGGCCATTGGTATAGATCGGACGAGAGGTATAGCTCACCTTAGAGGCAAGCGGCGCAGAGGCAACCTTTTTGCCCGTGGACGAATCGATCTTAATGAGCTCGTTCTCGGTCGCGATGTAGACAAAGCCGTTAGCGATGACAGGTTCGCTGCAGTTGGCATACTGCTGACCAGACTCGGCCTTCCAATCGAAGGCCCACTTAAGACCGGCGGCCTGCGCAGGCGTCTTGGCATCCGTTACGGTCGAACCGTTGCCACTGTTGCCGTAACCGGCCCACTCGGCATCCCAATCAGGAGTCGTCGCGCTCGGGTCCACGACAATCTTGTCGGGATCGGGCATGGGCGAATTATCGGTGGTGTAGGCAAACGTAACTTTGTCGTCGCTCTTGAGCGTGACCTGGTTGGCGCAGAGAGATGAGGGCTCTCCGTTGATATACAGATGCCAATATTTATTGGTCGCAGCATCCCAGCCATATGGCTTGTGATCGAACGGCGAAGTAATGGAATTAAGGAACCAGTACTCACCAATCTGGGAGCCGTTGTACGCAACGCCCTTGGCCTTCAGAACTGCCTCAATAAGGTTCTGGGCCGTGGAGCCTTCGGGCAGAGAAACGTTACTCGCCGTGCCCCAACGCGAATCATTCCCGTTGACATCGGGGCCGATAATATCGGCGGATCCAAGCACCTGACCAGGGAGGGCATCGCTGTCGCCAGCATACATAAAGGTAATGGCGTCGCCCTCGCCGAGCTCGTAGCTACCGGCGCCAACGTCGGCGAACTTGCCATTTACATAGAAGCGCCAATAGCTATTGGTCGCAGGATCATACCCATAGGACTTACCATCGAACGGCGAAGTAATGCCGTTGAGGAACCAGCCCCAAGACGATTCGCCAGCATCGAGAGTAAGGCCGGTCTGCTCAAGGAGATCCTTGGCAGTAGAGCCCGCCTTGAGACTCGTCTGGCCCGTCGAAGCCCAAACCTGCTGCTTGCCATCCTTGTCCTTACCGAGGACCTGAACGGAAGCATGGACAGAATCGGGGGGCAGCTGGTCGCCCCAGCCACCGTAGAACCACGTGACGGTATCGCCGGCATGGATGGTGACATTGTCTGCCGTATAGTCGCTCGACTTGCCGTTGATGAACAGCTGCCAATAGGTCGAATAATCGAACGGCGTACCCAGCTCAACGCCGTTGTACTTAAGGCTCAGAATGAAGGAGCCCGCAGCAACGGCGTCGATGCCATTCGCCTCGAGCGCGACCTTCGTAAGATCAAGCGCGCTCGAGCCGGACGTCACCACACACTGCGCGTTATCGACCCAAGTCTGAGTCTTGCCCTGGGCATCGCGACCAATGACGGTCACATTTGCGGCAACCTGGTC
>CAJLUE010000117.1 GCA_905209765.1 uncultured Collinsella sp.
GCCTGCTGCCCGCGCAGGTTTCGGGCGAGGAGCTCGAGGCCCTGATCGAGCAGGTCATCGCCGAGCTGGGCGCCACGTCCAAGAAGCAGATGGGCCAGGTTATGGGCGCACTCGGCAAGGCCACCGGCGGCAACTTCGATAAGCCGGCAGCAGCAAAGATCGTCGGCGCAAAGCTCGCGTAATTTGTTACGCGGTTTTACCAAACCGCGTAACGGCTCGACGCTGCAAACCCGTACACGCGAGCAATCTGACGTTCAATTTCAAGGGCGCGACCATAAGGTCTGCGCCCTTTCATTTCACGTCACCTTGCTCGCGTGTACGGGTTTTCGCTGACTTATGCTCAACAAGGGCGGTTGCATTATTTTCGGGTCTTGAGGGGCGTGGCCGTCATGGTCGCGCCCCTTTTTTGCTGGGCGGTGCTCATTGGGGATAGACTTAAATGAGTACCCAATGAGCGGGCACTCATTTAAGTCTGTCCCCAATGAGTGGGTTAAAGGTTGCGGGTTCTTTACGGGGATGTAGCGTGGGCTGCGGAAACGTGGTTCTTTCCGTACAATAGTTCAGCTCGTGTAAACGCAGGGAAGGGACATTCATGGCAGACATGATCGAGATCAAGCATCTCAACAAGTACTTTGGCGACCTGCATGTGCTCAAAGATATCAATCTCACCGTCAAGCGCGGCGAGAAGCTCGTAATGATCGGGCCTTCCGGCTCGGGTAAGTCGACGCTCATCCGTTGCGTCGATTATCTGGAGGAGCCCACGTCGGGCGAGGTCGTCATCGACGGTACGCCGCTCACCAAAAAGAATCACCTGGAGATGGCTCGCAAGTATAGTTCCATGGTGTTTCAGCAGTTCAACCTGTATCCCAACATGACGGTGCTGGGCAACCTGACGCTCGCGCCCATCAAGCTACAAAAGAAGAGCAAGGAGGAGGCGACCGAGATTGCCATCGCCGCGCTCAAGCGCGTCGGCATGGCGCATAAGGCCGGTGAGTATCCGCAGAACCTCTCGGGCGGTCAGCAACAGCGCATCGCCATCGCCCGCGCCCTGTGCACCAAGCAGCCCATCATCCTGTTTGACGAGCCGACCTCGGCGCTCGACCCCGAGATGGTCCAGGAGGTTCTGGACGTTATGATTGAGCTCGCGCAGGAGGACATCACCATGATCTGCGTGACGCACGAGATGGGCTTTGCGCGCCAGGTGGCCGACCGCGTCATCTTTATGGAGGACGGCCGCATTCTGGAGGAGGGCACGCCCGAGCACTTCTTCGATAACCCCGAGAACCCGCGCTGCCGCGAGTTCCTGTCCAAGATTCTGCACTAGGCGCGGTGATGGACATGACGGATATGACGAGGGCGGCCGTGTCGCGCCGTCACTTTTTGCAGCTGGCTGGCGCCGGCATGCTTGCGCTGACGGGGACCGCGCTTGCCGGTTGCGGCAACTCCACCAGCGGCGAGGACTCCGACAAGGGATCCAAGCTTGCGGCCATCAAGTCGCGTGGACATCTGAATGCCGGCGTTAAGAAGGACGTTCCCGGCTACGGCTATTACGACACCGCCAAGGGCCGCTTTGAGGGCATGGAAGTCGATTTGTGCTACCAGATCGCCGCTGCCGTCTTTGGCGTGAGCTACAAGGAGGCCCGCGCCCAGGAGCTTGTCGAGTTTACCGATGTAACGCCCAAGACGCGCGGCCCGCTGATCGATAACGGCCAGCTCGATGTGGTCGCGGCGACCTACACCATCACCGACGAGCGCAAGAAGAGCTGGGATTTCTCGACGCCGTACCGCACCGACTACGTGGGACTCATGGTCAAGAAGCGTTCGGGCTTTACCTCGATTGAGGACCTGGACGGCAAGGTCATCGGCGTGAGCCAGGGTGCTACTACGCAGGGCCTGATCGAGCAGATGATCAAGGACAACGGCTTTAGCTGCAAGCCCGAGTTTAGGGCCTTTAGCGGCTACCCCATCATCAAGAGTTCGCTCGACGCCGGCAATATCGACGTCTTTGCCATGGACCGCTCCACGCTGGCCGGTTACATGAACGAGACCGTTGAGCTGCTGCAGCCCGAGGTCAAGTTTGGCGAGCAGGGCTACGGCGTGGCGACCAAGAAGGGCTGCGACCTTTCGGCCGTGGTCGATCAGGTGATTTGCGATCGCCTGGCCGATGGCTGGCTCGACCAAGAGGTCAAGACCTGGGGTCTTGTATAGGCGCATCGTCCAAGGAAGGAATCAAATGCTCGAAGGATTATTTGACGCCGACCGTTGGTCGACGACATTTCAAAACATGGGGCCCTTCTGGGAGGGCTTTGGCGTGACGCTGCAGGTGGTCGTTGCCGGCCTGCTGCTGTCGCTGGTGCTGGGCACGCTGCTGGGCGTGTTCTCTACCACTCGCTCGCGCGTACTGCGCGCCATAAGCCGCGTGTACGTGGAGTTTTACCAGAACACCCCGTTGCCCGTGCAGGTGCTCTTTATGTACATGGCCGGCCCGCAGTTTTTGCAGGCCATAACCGGTGCTGACCAGCCGGTGCGCATCGCGCCGTTCGTGCTGGGCTTCTTGGGCGTGGGCCTGTATCACGCGGCCTACATCTCGGAGGTCATCCGCACCGGTATCGAGGCGGTTCCGCGCGGTCAGATGGAGGCGGCCCAGAGCCAGGGCTTCACCCGTGCGCAGGCGTACTGGTACATCGTGCTGCCCCAGACATTCAAGATCATTCTGCCGCCGCTGTGCAACCAGGCGCTCAACCTGGTCAAGAACACATCGGTGCTGGCGCTCGTGGCCGGCGGCGACCTTATGTACCGTTCCGACAACTTTGTGAGTCTGTACGGTTACCTGCAGGGATACATCGTCTGCTGCCTTATGTACTTCATCATCTGCTTTCCGCTCGCCATGCTGGTGCAGTGGCTCGAGCGCCGCTCCAAGGAGCGTCCGCGCGGCGTGAGCCTGGCCGAGCTGGGGCTCGACAACGTAGAGGAGGCCTAGCGCATGGAAATCTTCAACGCGACCAACCTGCTCTACATTTGGGGCGGCTTTGTTAAGACAATCGAGATCTCGGCGCTGTCGATCTTTTTCTCGCTCATCTTTGGCACGGTGCTGGCGCTCGTTAAGAGCTATGCGCCCCGTCCATTCCGTATTTTGGTGAGCGCCTATATTGAGCTGTTCCGCTGCACGCCGAACCTGCTGTGGATCCTGTTTATCTACTTTACGGTGCAGGGTCTGGACATTGTGATTTCGACCATTGCCTTTACGCTGTTTACCAGCGCTGTTATGGCCGAGATTGTGCGCGGCGGCCTCAACTCGATTCCGCGCGGCC
Source organism: uncultured Collinsella sp. (assembly GCA_905209765.1). Classification (GTDB taxonomy): domain Bacteria; phylum Actinomycetota; class Coriobacteriia; order Coriobacteriales; family Coriobacteriaceae; genus Collinsella. The sequence goes on from CAJLUE010000117.1 coordinate 3,312, forward strand.
AGTTTGAGGCGGCGCAGAGCCAGGGCTTCGGCTTCTTTGCCACCATGCGCTACATCATTCTGCCGCAGACGTTTAAGACGATCATTCCGGCGCTGTTTAGCCAGTGCACGACCGTCATTAAGGACAGCTCGTATCTTTCGGGCATTAACGTGGCCGAGCTCATGTACGCGGCAAACGTCGTGATGGCTCACGCGATCGACCTGTCGCAGGTTCTTATGCTCTACGGCCTGGTGTTTGCGATGTACTTCGTGCTCAACTTTGGTATCTCGCTGCTGGTGAGGGCTTATCAACGCCGTATCGTAGCCGCGTAGTCCTGCTTCCCCAAGCACGGCACCTTGCCCCTCAATCGTCGCTTGCGTACATGTAGTACGCGGCGCTCCTCTTTCGGGGCAATCTGCCGCACTTGGGAAACCAGGACGGTCGTAAGTGACAAAATGGGAATCAGGAATCGCCTATTTCTCATCTGTTAGAAAGGAATCGCGATGAGCGATCTGGAGAACAAGAAGAATCCTGTGGTCATTAC
>CAJLUE010000118.1 GCA_905209765.1 uncultured Collinsella sp.
TCGGGATGCCAATCGCGTGCGTAGGGGAGCTCGGCCACCTCGTCCATCTCATCGGTGGTGAGCGTCGCCGATGGCGGGTTTTGCACCACATAGACGCTGTTGGGGTAGGGCTCTACCAGGCGGTGTCCGGTGATGGGGTCCATATTCTGCTGCTGCACATTGAAGCTGCGTGCGTAGTTGAGCTTGTCGGCGGTAAGGTCGTCCCAGCTGGGCAGCAGGTCGTAGTCGTAGACCTCGTCGAGCGAACCCGTGCGGTAAACGGTGCCGTTGATATAGGTGATCTGGTCCACGGGCAGCCCCGCGTCGAGCGCGTCGGCGATCTCGACGATCGCGTGCTCGCCCATGCCGTAGATGAGGATGTCGGCGCCCGAGTCGAGCAGCACCGAGCGCTTGAGCTTGTCCTGCCAATAGTCGTAGTGGGCCAGACGGCGCAGGCTTGCCTCGATGCCACCGATGATGATGGGGGCATCCTTGAACGTCTGGCGGATAAGGTTGCCGTAGACCGTGACGGCTCGGTTGGGACGGCGCCCCTCTTCGCCACCGGGGGTATAGGCGTCGGTGTGGCGGCGGTGCTTGGTCACCGAATAGTGGTTGACCATGGAGTCCATGTTGCCCGCGCTGACCAGAAAGCCCAGGCGCGGCTCGCCGAGCACCGTGATGCTGGCGGGATCAGTCCAGTCGGGCTGGCAGATGATGCCCACCTTGTAACCGTGTGCGTCGAGGACGCGGCTGATGATGGCCATGCCAAAGCTGGGGTGGTCCACGTAGGCGTCGCCGCAGATGTAGACAAAGTCGCACTGGTCCCAGCCGCGCGCATCCATGTCGGCGCGGCTGACGGGGAGGAACTTATCGCGGCCCGGGCGCCAGGGGCGTGAGGGCGCTGCAGAGGCGTGCGTGGGTCGCGAGCCCTGCGCCTTACCGCCGCGCTTTTGCTGCTGGCCCTGTTTGCCCTGCTGACTGCGCTGGTTGTTCTGAGCGTGCTGAGGCTTTTTTGCCACGATCCCTCCCGGTGTTTGTATGCTGCACGTAATTGTAACCAGTCTTTTTGGGACGGGGCTAAAAAGACTGGTGGAGTACACGAGCTGGCGGATCGGCGTGTCGATGCGGGTGCCGTTTGTTTCCAGACTGTGTATCCCTGTGTCGAAGGGGTCGTCTCGCGCGCACGCCATGTTGTCAATGGGTTACAGTATGAACGGCGGCTATGTTTCCGCCAACGCACGAGAGAGTCGTCAACAAGGAGGATGCACGACGATGCAGCGTGCCAAACAGATATCGGAGTCTATTGAGCTGGGCATCATCTTGGCGCTCGCCGGTGGCTTTATGGACGTGTATTCGTACATTGGGCGCGACCATGTTTTCGCCAACGCGCAGACAGGTAACATCCTGCTCGTGGGCGTGAGCATCTCGGAGGGCAACTGGGCACTTGCGGAGCGCTACTTCTTCCCTGTGGTGTCGTTTGCCGTGGGTATTATGCTTGCCGATCTGGTACACGAGCGGTTTGGCAGCGTGATCCACTGGCGTCAGGTGACGGTGTTCTTTGAAGCCGTCATCTTACTGGGCGTGAGCTTTATCCCGGGCGGCAATTTCAACCTGCTCGCCAACTGCCTCACCTCGTTTGCCTGCGGCATGCAGGTCGAGAGCTTCCGCAAGATCCACGGTCACGGCATCGCTACGACCATGTGCATCGGCAATTTGCGCAACGCGCTGCAAAACGTGGACGATTACATCATCACCCACAGGCGCGGCTTTTTGGAAAACGGCCTGCTGTACTTTGGCGTGATCTTTACCTTTGTGTTTGGCGCCGTGTTGGGCAACTGGTGTATTGAGCGCATGGGCCTGCACGCCATCGTCGTGGCGAGCTTGCTGCTGTTTGTCGCGTTTGCCATCATGTTCATCGACCGCGAGCGCGACTTGCGCTTACGCTGGAAGGTTGCGGCCGAGGCTTGGAAAGAGGGCTGCCGAAAGTAACCGATTGCGGCAAAGGGGCTGTTCCTTTGCCGCAATATTTTTCATCATCTGTTGAAACGCTTTAACACTTTTGACGTTCTCACGCGTTTTTTGTTTCAAAAGCGTTAGGATGGGACTTATAGCGCGGGGCGTAATGGGTGCCTCGCACACGATGGGAGGCTATCAATGGCTAATCGTTTCGTTCTCAATACCATCTCTTATCATGGTTCCGGCGCCATCAAGGAGATCCCCGGCGAGCTCCAGCGTCGCGGCTACAAGAAGATCTTCGTCTGCTCCGATCCCGATCTGGTCAAGTTTGGCGTTACCGCCAAGGTGACCGACGAGCTCGATGCCGCTGGCATCGCCTGGAGCCTCTACTCCGAGATCAAGCCCAACCCCACGATTCAGAACGTCAAGGACGGCGTCGAGGCCTTCAAGGCCGCCGAGGCTGACGCTATCGTGACCATCGGTGGCGGCTCCTCCATGGACACCGCTAAGGCCATCGGCATCATCATCAACAACCCCGAGTTCGCCGATGTCCGCAGCCTCGAGGGCGTTGCTCCGACTAAGAACCACGCCGTGTTCACCATCGCTGTGCCGACGACCGCCGGTACCGCTGCTGAGGTGACCATCAACTACGTCATCACCGACCCCGAGAAGGTCCGCAAGTTCGTGTGCGTCGACACCAACGACGCCCCCGAGGTCGCCGTCGTCGATCCCGACATGATGGCTTCCATGCCCGCCGGCCTGACCGCTTCCACTGGTATGGACGCTCTGACCCACGCTATCGAGGGCTACACCACCAAGGGCGCTTGGGAGCTCTCCGACATGTTCCACTTTGAGGCCATCAAGCTGATCAGCGAGAACCTGCGCGACTCCGTCGCCGAGGCCAAGTCCGGCAAGCCCGGCTCCGGCCGCGAGGGCATGGCTCTTGGCCAGTATGTCGCCGGCATGGGCTTCTCCAACGTTGGCCTGGGCATCGACCACGCCATGGCTCACACCCTGTCCGCTCACTACGACACCCCGCACGGCGTCGCCTGCGCCATGCTGCTGCCGATCGCCATGGAGTTCAACAAACCGGTTTGCGCTGAGCGCCTGGCCAAGGTTGCCCTTGCCATGGGTGTCGACACCACGGGCATGAGCACCGACGAGGCCGCCGACGCCGCCATCGCCGCCGTCAAGCAGCTCTCCGCCGACGTGAACATCCCGCACGTCTGCGAGGCCATGAAGGCTGACGAGATCGAGGTCCTGGCCAAGGACGCCATGGCCGACGCCTGCTTCCCGGGTAACCCGCGCGAGGCGACGCTCGACGACGTCATCGAGCTCTTCAAGAAGATCTGCCCGGCTGCTTAACCTGGTTCGGCGGGCCCCGCCCGTTAGCCCCAGAATCGTCCTCGGACATGTCGGAGGCCCCGCTGCGCACTACGTGCGGCGGGGCCTCCTTCTGTCCTGCGGAAAGATTCTGGGGCTAACGGGCGGGGCCCGACGGCTCGTTATCGTGGCGGGCGCAGTTCTGAAGAGCTCGATGGGTCATCTCGCTAGGTAAAAAGATGGTTCGCGGTGGTATCGTTGCTGTGGGTTTAATTCGATACGAAAGGGTGACTTTGGTGTCCAAGATGGATTCTACGCTCTCCTATATTACTGACCAGTTGAAGGCGCTTACCTCGATTGCTTCGCCTACGGGCTATACCCGTGCGGCGACTGATTATCTGTTGGAGACGTTGCGCGATATGGGCTTTGGGCCCGAGCGCTCCAATAAGGGCAATGTGCTCGTTGAGCTTGGTGGTGAGGGTGAGCCGCTCGTACTGGCGAGCCATGTCGATACCCTGGGCGCCATGGTGC
>CAJLUE010000119.1 GCA_905209765.1 uncultured Collinsella sp.
GCGAGCAACCTGATTCCGCAGATTGGCGGCGTCAAGGAGGAGGGCTTTACCTCCGAGGAGATGAAGCTGCAGAACGAGGGCCGCAAGATCATGCACCTGCCCGAGCTGCGCGTGAACTGCACCTGCGTGCGCGTGCCTGTGCTGCGCTCGCACTCCGAGAGCATTACGCTTGAGTTTGAGCGCGACATTACGGTTGACGAGGCCCGTGCTGCGCTGGCTGCCGCTCCCGGCGTCAAGCTGGTTGACGATATGGCTGCCGAGGATGCGCACGACCGCTTCCCCATGCCGATGGATACGTCCGACCAGGATTTGATTTGGGTCGGTCGCGTGCGCCGCGACATCTCGAACCCCGAGGCCGCGCGTGGCATCACCTTCTGGTGCTGCGGCGACCAAATCCGTAAGGGCGCGGCAACCAACGCCGTCCAGATCGCTAAGCTGCTCTGCGAGTAGTGTGACCTGTCCGGCGGGGGCCGGGCTTAGTTTTCAGAACGTCCTCGACCATGTGTGGCGCCTTGTCCTGCTCCTTCGGAGCCGCGGACAAGGCGCCACACTGGTCTGCGGAGTGTTCTGAAAACTAAGCCCGGCCCCCGCCTGCGGCGACGCTGCTGCAAGCGATCTGCGGTGGGGTCGTTGTCGGTTGGGGCCGCTGGGCTGATGGGAGCACGTGGCTGTTGTGGGCTCTGGTCCCGGCGGCGGCCCCGGCGCTTCGCGCCTGCCGCCTTTTGGGACTGTGGAGCGCCGCCGGCAGCTGCGGCGCTGTTGCGCCTGCTGCCTGCGGGAACTTTGGGGTTGAGGCGGTAACTTTGGCGCGCCTGTGTTTGTTGCTTGTGAGGGCTTAGGGGTTGATGCGAATCGAAGGTGAATGGTTTTCCGGGAAGTGAACGACCTATTTTGGACCCTTGAAGCATCGGCATATTTTGGCCGCCATTTCCTGCGGTTTTATCGCATGAATCCTGCTGTTTTGCAATTAAAAAATGCGGATGCTTCGGGGCCCTAGTTTTACTCGTCCACTTCTCGGAAAACCATTCACCTTCGTTTTTGCCGGACATCGTTTTGGGCGTTGCGACTCGGTATCGGCCGATATTGAGAGGGAAAACGCCCTCTCTTGGACAATCGAGTCTGTCCGGACGCATCTGCGGGAGTTGTCTGCACAGTTCGCGGTATTATGGTGCGGAGTTTTGAAAGGAGCCGCTGGTGGTCACGACGACGTTTGCCTCGCCTTTGGGCGAAATCTTGCTTGCCGCTGATGGCCGCGGTCTGACGGGACTTTGGTTTGAGGGGCAGGAACATTTTGGCTCCACGCTTCTCAAAGAAGATGCGGAGCACGTTGAAGGCGCCGATGCGGTTTCCGGTACTGGTGGCATGTCGCCGGTGAGCCCGGTAAATGGTGCGGCTTCTTCGGTGCTTGAGCGTTCCTGGGCTTGGCTGAATGCTTATTTTGCAGGGCAGGAGCCTCGGTTTACGCCGCCGTTGCATATGATTGGTACGGCGTTTCAGCGCGAGGTTTGGTTTGAGCTGCTTTCTATCCCGCGTGGCGAGGTCGCTACGTATGGCGAGATCGCCCAGCGTGTTGCCGCTCGACATCGTGTACCGGGAAACGAGGCGCCCGTTGTATCTCCCCGTGCGGTGGGGGCTGCGGTCGCTCGCAATCCCATTTCGATTATCGTGCCGTGCCATCGCGTGGTTGCCGCCGACGGCTCGCTTAACGGATATGCCGGCGGCCTTGACCGCAAGGAGTGGCTGCTGCGGCTCGAGGGTGCGTACGAGGAGTAACGCCAGGGCACTTTGCATAGCCAAGACGCCGTGAAAGAACGGGATGTGCTTTCCGAATGGCGTTCCAAGCGGAAACCGTGTCCCGGAATACAGCCTCAGAGTGGGACGCTGTTTCCGGTTGAGACCACTTGCTTGGACATCTATCTACGCCCGCTCCTGCAGGGCGTAGATAGATTTGTCCATGTTGAACAGATAAGCCACGACGCAGGCAATAAAGAACATCGGCAAGTTGCCAAAGCCGAAGACTTCGCAGCCAATAAGGATGGGTGCGAGCAGAATCGCTGACAGCATAAGCCCCATAACGGCGATGTGCACATAGGGGTTGGGGAGCAGTCGCGCCGCAAGGGTCTTGGCGTGGGCAAGACACCAGGCAAAAGCTCCACCTACCATGCCAAACACGCTGCCCAACATCGCAAGCCGTCCAAGACCGGGGAGGTCAAGCGCGTGCGAGGCGGCAACGTCAAAACACAAGCGTTAACTGCGCGCCCTGCTCAACGGACTGCTCCTTGTGCTCGCTCAGAAGGACCATTCGGTCTTCGTATTGCTTTTCGGTCATTTCGATAACGGTGACCTCTCCAGCGCTTGGAAGATTCAGCTTAAGGCGAGCGATATGCGCCGCTGCGGATTCGCGAGTCACCAATAGGCGCGAATACACCGAAAACTGCTCCATATGGTATCCGTCGTTAATCAGAAACTTTCGAAAGTCGCTATACTGCCGACGCTCGGCCTTGCTTCCCGTTGGAAGATCGAACAGAACCAATAACCTCATAACCCTCATGGCTCCTCCCTATTCAACAGTTACCATCTCGAGCCCTTTTAGCTCGGGCAACAACAGCCTCTTGGGATCCTTTTCGAGAACGGCGGTTCTGAGTGAAGAGAGCGTTGTCTCTATGCACTGCTGACAGCCGCAACGTTTTCCGTCGATAGTCATGACGTGCTCAAACACGCGGGCGAGCAACGCTTTGTCGCGCTGGCCCAAAGGCTCTGCAACGCCGTAGCTCATAACAATTAGATCGACGAGAGGGCGGAACGGTTCAATAAGATCGTCGACAAGATTAAACGCGTTGTAAACGCTGTGATGGTGAAGCCCCTGGGATACGAGCCATCCACCGCCAACGGCTGCTCTTCCGATGCCCGCGCGCAAGACGCTGTACCCGTAGTCGAGAGCGGAGCTTTGCATACTGTTGCGTCTTGTTCCATCGGTAATGAGGGCTTTAAAGTACGCGGAGGCAGCTGCGCCTTCTCGATTGTCCGTGTCGCCCGAAAGAACGGTTTTGGCATAAGAGGGGAGAGGGCCTGTAGACAACCCCATTTCTGTGAGAACCGCCGCTTGGTTGAGTATCTTTGCCTGAACGATTCGTTTCCAAAGCTGCTTTTTAAACGGAAGGCTCATGGCAAGCTGATCCTCGACGATGCGCGCATGGCGCGAATGGGCGCCCATGGGGAGCATGAGACCATTGGGCATATGATCACGCCCGCAGATCATGACGCCTATTCCCGCGTCGTTAAGCTGCGACATGCAGGCGACCGTCATCGTGGTTTGGTGGGATTCGACGATGACGACCCAAATGTCCTCGAGGGGAATGGTGGAGCTGCGGTCGTCCACGGTGATCATCAATAGGCCGTTCTTGATGCAGAGGTGGGCCTTGCTCTGGATAAGTATTGTCCGTTGGGCCATTTTGTCGACGACCTTCCCCGCATTAGCGTTACAATACAGCTAAGTCGAAAGCAGCTCACCTTGGGGAAGGGCGCGGCTCCAGACAAGGGGAGCCACTTAAGTGGCTTACCCGTAAAGTAACCCCCGTTCAATCTTCGGATTGGGCGGGGCGAACTTTTTTGGGCGAGTGTTAGCCAGTATTCCGTAAACGGTAGCTATGAATAGCATTTAGGCGGGTCCTTTTGAACGTTTTTTCGCCTAAGGATTGATTCGATTGTGAAGAAAAGTACATAAATCGCTGTGCCGAATACGGCTCTTTTCTTGCGTGAAGCGCGAC
>CAJLUE010000120.1 GCA_905209765.1 uncultured Collinsella sp.
CTGGTGCCCCCGGGCGGATTCGAACCGTCGACACCCGCTTTAGGAGAGCGGTGCTCTATCCCCTGAGCTACGGAGGCATGTTGTACTAGTGTAGCAGATTTACGCCGCTACCATGCAGCGCATAGCCACTCTTCGAGGTAGTCATTGGGGACGTTCTTGAATGACTAGTCGTTTAAGAACGTCCCCAACGACTACCCAGCGACTAGTTGCCTTTGTGGAAGAGGTTTTTGATAACGGAGGGGATGCTCCTGGCGCCCTTGGCCGTCACATCGATGAAGTCGGGCGAACGCACGAGCTTGTCCTCGTCGACGTACTTGCGGACCGCACGAAGCGTCTCTTTGTCGTCGCGCGTCGAAAACGTAAAGTGACCGTTATCCTTGGTAAAGATGGCAAAACGCGTGATCTTCTTGGTGCCGCGCAAAACCTCGGCGGCGATATAGTCGACCTCGTCCCACGGAATTTGAATATAATCCTCGGGATTGCGCTCGTTATAGTACTCAAACGCCTTATTGCCCACCATTACGTTACCGTGGCTGGTAAGCCCCATCAGGCAGGTTGCCGGCGTTGCCAGATCGACCGTGCTGTTCTGAGATTGCGCCATGCGCGCCTCGCCCTCCAAATAAAACAATCGGACCGCATCCAGTGTACCCACCGGGTGCGGTCCGTTTCAATGGCTCAAAAGCCCTTGCCTAACAATTCTCGGTCTTAAGCCGAAGCGTGCTTACATGAAGCCGCAGAAGCGACCGATGATGCCGACGGCGAAGAGAGCCAGGATGATGACGATCGGGCTGACCTTCTTCTTGAGGAGCTTGCAGACCAGCAGGGTCAGGCACACGGCGGCAAGGCCGGGGATGAGCTGATCGAGGTTGGCCTGAAGCGTGGTGACCTTCATCTGATCAAGGGCGGTAGCACCGACGGAGTTGTACATCGTCAGCGCTTCCTTGATACCCTCGGAACCGGAGGGCAGGCTAGCCCAGTCGATAAAGGCGCCAGCAGACTGCTTGACCGTGGAGACGATCGGGGTGAAGGAAATGGACACCCAGCGCTCGACCAGGGCGCCGATGATGAACATACCCAGGATGGAAGCGCCCTCGGTGACCTTGCCCATCAGACCACCGGAGAGGTCCTTGGCGATGGAGGAGCCGACCTTGTAGCCAAACTCCTGCGTGTACCACAGGAAAGCGTAACGGATGATGTTCCACGCGAAGAAGAACAGCAGCGGACCGACGATGCTGCCGGACATGGCCAGGGAAGCGCCCAGAGCGCCCAGAATCGGGCGAAGGGTGAACCAGAAGACGGGGTCGCCGACGCCGGCGAGCGGGCCCATCATACCGACCTTGACGCCCTGAATGGCGACGTCGTCAATCGGGGCACCGTTGGCGCGCTCCTCCTCGAGGGCGAGGGTAACGCCAATGACGGGGGCGGAAACATAGGGGTGGGTGTTATAGAACTCCAGGTGGCGCTTAAGAGCGGCAATCTGGTCATCCTTGCTGGTGTAGAGCTTCTTGATCGCAGGGATCATTGCGAAGCACCAGCCGCCGTTCTGCATACGCTCGTAGTTCCACGAGCCCTGAAGGAACTGATGACGGAAGCAAACCTTCTTGCGGTCAGCCTTGGTGAGCTGAATCTTGTTCTCTGCCATATGTATCACTCCCCTCCTACTCGTAATCGTTCAGAATGTCGCCGAGCGGGTCGCCGGAGCCACCGCCCATGCCGCCACCCTGCTTGGCCAGATCCTTAAGGCCAAGGTAGATGAGGGCAAGGGAGATGCCGATGAGACCAAGGGCGATCAGCGTGAGCTGAGGGATGGCAGCAAGGACAAAGCCGAGGACGAAGAACGGCCAGGTCTCCTTGGTGGCCATCATGTTGATGACCATGGCGTAACCGACGGAAGCGACCATGCCGCCGCCGACAGCCATGCCGCCGGACAGCCAGTCGGGCATAGCGTTAAGCGCGTTGGTTACGGCCTCGGCCGGGATGACGCACAGAAGCACTGCCGGGATGGCGATACGAAGGCCCTGCATGAGGATGGCAGCATACTGCCAGCGCTCGATGCCGGAGAAGTCGCCCTTCTCGGCGCAACCGTCCATGGCGTGAGCGATAGCGGTAGCAATGGTACGGCAGATCATGGTCAGGAACAGACCAGCGACCGACAGCGGGACGGCGACGGCGATAGCGGTGGTAACGGCCTTGGCCGAATCGGTGGCGCCACCGTTGAGGGCGAGCACCATGATGATCGAAGAAGCGACCGAGGCCAGAGCGGCGTCAGGCGCGACAGCGGCGCCGACGTTAGCCCAGCCAAGGGCCATCATCTGGAGCGAACCGCCCAGGAGGATGCCCTCCTGAAGGTGACCGGTTACGAGACCGATAAGCGTGCATGCCACGAGCGGCTGATGGAACTGGAACTCATCCAGAATGCCTTCCATACCGGCAAGCAACGCGACAATCGCAACAAGCAGAATAGTGATTGCAGACATGTATCGGACCCTCCTTTACTATGCTTGAGCGGCCAGTTCGGCCTTAGCTTTCTTCAACATGGCGTCGAGATCCTCGGAGGAATCCGAAGGAACCTTGCGGACCTCGAACTTGACGCCCTTGGCCTTGAGGGCCTCGAGAGTCTTGACATCGTCATCGCCCATAGCGACGGCGTTGGTGACGACGACCTTGCCCTTGGAGTGAGCCATGGAGCCGATGTTGACTTCCTTGATGTCGACGCCGGCCTCGATGGCCTTGAGCAGATCCTGCGGGTTCTCGAAGAGCAGCATGGCCTTGGTGTCACCAAAGCGCGTGTCCTTGACGACCTCGGCCATCTTCTTGATGGGCACGACGTTGGCATGGACTCCCGGAGGGGCAGCCTGCTCGATCATGGTCTTGCGGAGCTCGTCGTGAGCAACGCCGTCGGAAACCACGATGATGCGGTTGGGGTTGATCTGCTTGGTCCACGTGGTGGCCACCTGACCATGCAGCAGACGGGTGTCGATACGGACGTGGGCAATCTTGATGTGCCCGTCGCCGATGACCGTTCCCGGAGGAATGGCGCCTGCAGGAGCAGCGGCGGCCGTAGCCGGCTTCTTCTCCTCGGGCTCCAGAGACTCGGGCTTGACGCGCACGCCAGCCTTAGCCTCAGTCACGAGATGTTTTGCGATCGCATGTGCAGTGTTCTTTGCGTCAAAGCGCTGCGAATATGCCTCGATGAGCATAGGCAGGTTGACACCGGTGACGATAGCCCAGGAATCGTGGCCCTCGATGAGCCCGCTGATCTGGTTGAACGGCGTGCCGCCCCACAGATCAACGAGGAAGAGCACCTGCTCCTGGTCCTCGAAGGAAGCGACTGCTTCCTCGACCTTGGCACGGAAGTCGTCGGGGCCCATGCTCGGCTCGAGCGAGACCACGGCAACAGACGGCTGATCGCCAAAGACCATCGAGCCCGTCTGCTTGATTCCAGCAGCCAAGTCCCCGTGGCTAGCAAGAACAATACTTACCATCACATAACCTCCTTTTTGTCTACGTATTCCCTACACGACATTAAGGAAGTATACCTGTTTAGTTTGTGGAATTATCGCTAGATTTGCAAAAGGTTGCATTATTTGTTTAAACCTTGATTCTCATTTTCATTGCAACAGCCTCAGGACTCAGCGCAACGCGTTGC
>CAJLUE010000121.1 GCA_905209765.1 uncultured Collinsella sp.
TCCGCCGCGCCCACGCTGGTCGGCGAGAACCTGGTCAAGACCGTGAGCTGCCCTGAGCCCCACGCTTTTGCCGCGAGCGATCTGCCCGCTACGCATGACTTTGCGCTTGCCCCTGCCGCTCCTGCCTGCCACAACGTGGTCGCCTACGACTGCGGCGTGAAGCGCGGCATTCTGGAGGGCCTCGTCCGCGCCGGCTGTGACCTTACTGTCGTGCCGTGGGATACGCCCGCCCAGCAGGTCCTCGACATGAATCCCGACGGCGTCTTTTTATCCAACGGCCCCGGCGACCCCGATGCCGTGGTGGAGACCTACGAGCAGGTGCAGCAACTGATCGGCAAGGTGCCGGTCTTTGGCATTTGCCTTGGTCACCAGATGATCAGCTTGGCGTGCGGCGCCCAAATGGAAAAGCTTAAATTCGGTCACCGTGGCGGTAACCAGCCGGTTATGAACCTGGTGAGCCGTCGCGTGGAGATCACCGCGCAAAACCACGGCTTTGGCCTGCTGTTCCCCAGTCTGGGCAAACTGATCCCGGAGCTTTCCGGCGGCGAGATCGAGCATGCGGCCGATGGTGACCTGCGCGCCTGGGTGCGTCGCGGCATCGCGCCGGTCGTGATGAACGAGCGCTTCGGCCGCATTCGCCTGACGCACGTGAACCTCAACGACGGCACCGCCGAGGGCATCCAGCTGCTTGATGCCCCGTGCTTCTCGGTCCAGTACCACCCCGAGGCCTCGCCCGGCCCCACCGATGCCCACTATCTCTTTACCGCCTTTACGCGACTCATGGACGGCGAGGAGAACTACCTGGACATCGACACCGCGAAGGACCGCCTTGCCGGCTGGAACTTTGCTGAGTCCGAGAACGCCGCGACCGAGACCGAGGAGAACTAACATGCCGAAACGTACTGACATCAAGCGCATCCTCGTCATTGGTTCGGGCCCCATCGTTATTGGCCAGGCCTGTGAGTTCGACTACTCCGGCGCCCAGGCCTGCAAGGTGCTCAAGGAGGATGGCTTTGAGGTCATCCTGGTCAACTCCAACCCGGCGACCATCATGACCGACCCGGGTCTTGCCGACCGCACCTATGTCGAGCCTATCACCGCGGAGTTTATCGAGCGCGTAATCAAGAAAGAGCGCCCGGACGCGCTGCTGCCCACGCTGGGCGGCCAGACCGGTCTGAACGCCGCCGTCGAGCTGGCAAAGGACGGCACGCTCGACAAGTACGGCGTCGAGATGATTGGCTGCGACCTGGCCGCTATCGAGCGCGGCGAGGACCGCAAGCTCTTTAACGAGGCCATGGCCGAGATTGGCCTGGAGGTCGCGCGCTCGGGCTATGCCTATAGCGTGGCCGACGCCGAGGCTATCGCCGAGCGCGTGGGCTATCCCTGCGTGCTGCGTCCGAGCTTTACCCTCGGCGGTGCCGGTGGCGGCATCGCGCATACCCACGAGGAGCTTGTCTCCATCGTGAGCCAGGGCCTGGAGCTCTCGCCCGCCCACGAGGTGCTGGTCGAGGAGTCCATCGAGGGCTGGAAAGAGTATGAGATGGAGGTCATGCGCGACCACGCCGGTAACGGCATCATCGTGTGCTCCATCGAGAATCTCGACCCCATGGGCGTGCATACCGGCGACTCCATCACCGTGGCGCCGGCGCAGACGCTCTCCGACCTTGAGTATCAGCGCATGCGCGTGGCCTCGCTCGCCATTCTGGAGAAAATCGGCGTCGAGACCGGTGGCTCCAACGTGCAGTTTGCCGTGAACCCCAACACCGGCCGCCTGATCGTCATCGAGATGAACCCGCGCGTGAGCCGTTCGTCCGCGCTGGCCTCCAAGGCCACGGGTTTCCCCATCGCTAAGGCCGCCGCGCGCCTTGCCGTGGGCTATACGCTCGACGAGATCGTCAACGACATTACCAAGGCAACGCCTGCCTGCTTTGAGCCCACGATTGACTACTGCGTGGTCAAGGTGCCGCGCTTTGCCTTCGAGAAGTTCAAGGGTACCGACCCCACACTCACCACGCGCATGAAGGCCGTGGGCGAGATTATGGCGATCGGCCGCACCTTTGAGGAGGCCTTCGGCAAGGCCATGCGCTCGCTGGAGGACGGCCATCAGGGCATTTGCGCCGGTGGCAAGGAGGGTGCCGACAGCCTGAGCGACGACGAGCTCGCCCAGGCTGTGGCCACCCCGACCGAGCACCGCATCTTCTTTGTGGTCGAGGCCCTGCGCCGTGGCTGGGACATCGCTCGCATCCATGCCACCTGCGGCATCGACCCGTGGTACCTCAACCGCATCAACGACATGGTGCAGGTTCAGGAGAGCATCCGCGGCCTGCGTGTGGAGGATATTGACGCCGACGCGATGCGCCTACTCAAGCAGTACGGCACGAGCGACGCCGAGATTGCCGCGCTGACCGGCTCGGACGAGCGCTTTGTGCGCGCCTATCGCAAGGGTCTGGGCGTGGTTCCCAGCATGAAGACGGTCGATACCTGCGCTGCGGAGTTCTCGAGCGCCACGGAGTACCACTACAAGACGTACGAGAACATCTACCGCACGAGCCCGGATGCCAAGAAGTGCGTGGCTCCCGACGAGACCACGCCGGTGGACAAGCCCAAGGCGATGATCTTGGGCGCCGGCCCTAACCGCATTGGCCAAGGTATCGAGTTCGATTACTGCTGCGTGCACGCGAGCTACGCGCTGGCGGCCCGCGGCTTTGAGACCATCATGGTCAACTGCAATCCCGAGACCGTTTCGACCGACTACGACACCTCGGACCGCTTGTACTTTGAGCCGCTCACCTACGAGGACGTCATGGATGTCATCGATGTTGAGCGACCCGACGGCGTCGTGGTGACGCTCGGCGGCCAGACTCCGCTTAAGCTGGCGCGCATGCTCGAGGAGAGCGGCGTGAACATTATGGGCACCAAGCCCGATGCCATCGACTTTGCCGAGGACCGCGAGCGCTTTGCCGCTCTGCTCGACAAGCTGGGCATCATGTACCCGCCGGCGGGCCAGGCCACCTCGTTTGAGGAGGCCGAGGCCGTGGCCGCGCACATCGGCTGCCCGCTGCTGGTGCGTCCGAGCTACGTGCTGGGCGGCCGCGGCATGATGATCGCCTACGATGCCGAGCATCTGCGCGATTACATGGCCGAGGCTGCGCGCATTAGCCCCGACTACCCGGTGTACCTGGACCGCTTCCTGGAGGGTGCGATCGAGTCCGACGTCGACGCCCTGTGCGATGGCGAAGAGGTCTACATCGGCGGTATCCTGGAGCATATCGAGGAGGCCGGTATTCACTCTGGCGACTCCGCGACCTGCATCCCGCCGTTTAGCTTTAGCGAGAGCCTGCAGGCGAAGCTCCGCGAGACCACGCGCCGCATCGCGATGGCGCTGGGGGTCCGCGGCCTGGTCAACGTGCAGTACGCCATTAAGGGCGAGACCGTCTACGTGATCGAGGCCAACCCGCGTGCCAGCCGTACCGTGCCGTTTATCTCCAAGGCCACCGGCGTGCCGCTGGCCAAGTG
>CAJLUE010000122.1 GCA_905209765.1 uncultured Collinsella sp.
CGCAGACGCTCAAGCAGGAATACCTCGATACATACGAGGGAGGTGAATGACATGAAACTATTGGAACAGCTGAAGTCCAATGCGTCGCGCATGGCTGTCTACGCCATCCTCGTGGCAACGGCTTTATGCGGAATCGCGGCACCCGTCTATGCGCTCAACGGGGAGAAAGGCGATGTCGAACCCGCGTACATGGCTTCGACGGTTAAGGACCGGTACAAAGCCTTCTCTGGAGACACGTTTTACGTGGCAGAGTACGACACGACCTACCGTCAGCTTCGCTACAACAAGGGCTACGACTATCTAGGCGCAGAGGCAATCAGCTATACGTCGGGTTGGTACCGCTCCAACTATGGACACATAACCCAGTTCAAGTGTAACTACCGTGTGTACAACTAAAGCAACCGGCCGGGACGAGGGGTGACGCAAAAGCGTCGCCCCTCGTTTTTAACCATGTCAACTGAACCTAGTTCAGTTTGGTTGATTTCCGATCTCAGCAGAACACATTGAGCGGAAAGGCCGTTCCCGCAGTCAGTCGAACGTCCCCGGGGCCCTTCTCAGGCCCCGGGGACGGCATTTTCCCAGTTGAAGGAACGGTGGAGATGTGTTTCGATGGGTCAGATTCGTGTCGTTCCGAAAAGACCGTGAACCTTTTGTGGGACGTGCGGTGCCGTGGTAACATAACCGAGTTTGTTGTCTTGGTCGGAAACCAAGACGCCTTATGCGCTGATCGGTAACCAGCGCCTGACCAATAAGGAGTCCTACCATGAAGCAGGGTATCCATCCCCAGTATGTCGAGTGCACGGTGACGTGCTCCTGCGGCAACACCTTCAAGACGCACGCTACCGTGTCCGAGATGAAGGTCGAGCTTTGCAACGAGTGCCACCCGTTCTACACCGGCCAGCAGAAGTTCGTCGACACCGGTGGACGCGTCCAGCGCTTCGCCGACAAGTTCGGTGGCGCCGCTGCCGCCCAGCTCAAGAAGGCTGAGGAGGCCAAGGCTGCCAAGGCCGCCAAGGCTGCTGAGGCCGAGGCCGCTCGCAAGGCCGCCGCTGAGGCTAAGGCTGCCGAGAAGGCCAAGCGTGCCGCTAAGTTTGCCGAGGAGGCTGCCAAGCAGGCCGCCGAGGCTCCCGCCGAGGCTCCCGTCGAGGAGGCCGCTGCCGAGGCCGAGACCACCGAGGCTGCTGAGTAAATAGCTCGCCGCGGAATCGCTCGCATTCATGGCAAAAGGGCCGTGCATCCGTTTGGGTGCGCGGCCCTTTTCTATTGGTGCAAACGAACCTGTTCCCATGGCACCAAAATTGGTGCGAAGGGGACGGGTTCGTTTGCACCAAATGGCAGAGATACAGCGTTTGCCCATATAAAACCTGCCAAAATAAACCTGTCCCTTTTTGGCAGGTTGGTCGTAGTTATTACGTGGCGGTTGAGGTCGACCGTATAGGCCGCGCCTTGTTTGGCTAAAGTACATTTATCTGTGTTTAACTCGCCCAAGGCTGCATGGCGTGGGCGATGGCCAAAAAGGAAAACCACATGGGATTCATGTCAAAGCTGCTGTCCTTTGGATCCGATAAGGACCTTAAGCGCTACTACAAGATCGTCGACCAGATCAACGGTCTTGAGCCCCAGTTTGAGAAGATGACCGAGGAGGAACTCCGCGCCCAGACCGATAAGTTCCGCGAGCGTTACGCCAACGGCGAGTCGCTCGACGACATGCTCCCCGAGGCTTTTGCCACCGTGCGCGAGGCTTCCAAGCGTATCACGGGCATGCGTCACTTTGACGTACAGCTCATCGGCGCCATGGCGCTTCATGAGGGTCATATTGCCGAGATGAAGACCGGCGAAGGCAAGACGCTCGTCTCCACCTTGGCCGGCTACCTCAACGCTATCGCCGGCAAGGGTGTACATGTCGTTACCGTCAACGATTACCTGGCAAAGCGCGACTCCGAGTGGATGGGCCGCATCTACAAGTACCTGGGAATGACCGTCGGTCTGCTCCAGAACAACATGCCGCTCGAGCTTAAGCGCCCGGCCTACCAGGCCGATGTCACCTACGGCACCAACTCCGAGTTCGGTTTCGATTACCTGCGCGACAACATGGTCACCCGCCCCGAGCAGCGTGTTCAGCGCGGCCACAGCTACGCCATCGTCGACGAGGTCGACTCCATCCTGATCGACGAGGCCAGAACGCCGCTCATCATCTCGGGTGCCGGTACCAAGTCCGCCAGCACCTACAAGGACTTCGCGCGTGCCGTGCGCGGCCTGGAGCGCGGCGAGGACGTCTCGCACGACATGCTCACCGCCACCGAGGACGTTGAGCCCACGGGCGACTTCGTCATGGACGAGGCCAAGCACACCATCGCCGCCACCGAGCGCGGCCTTAAGAAGATCGAGCACCGCCTGGGCATCGAGGACATCTATGCCGACCTTTCGGGCCAGCTGGTCAACCACCTGCAGCAGGCGCTGAAGGCTCAGTACATGTTCCACCGCGATAAGCAGTACGTGGTCACCAACGGCGAGGTCAAGATCGTCGACGAGTTCACCGGTCGCATTATGGAAGGCCGCCGCTACTCCGAGGGTCTGCACCAGGCCATCGAGGCCAAAGAGGGCGTGCTCGTGCGCGAGGAGAACCAGACGCTGGCCACCATCACCCTGCAGAACTACTTCCGTCTGTATGACAAGCTCTCCGGCATGACCGGTACGGCACTCACCGAGGACGCCGAGTTCCGCGAGATTTACAAGCTACCCGTCGAGGTTATCCCCCCCAACAAGCCCGTGCAGCGTGTTGACCACGAGGACCTGGTGTACCGCACCATCCAGGCCAAGTACAACGCCGTTGCCGACGACGTTGAGCGTCGTCACGCCAAGGGCCAACCGGTCCTGGTGGGCACCGTCTCCATCGAAAGCTCCGAGAAGCTGTCGGCCGCCCTTACCAAGCGCGGCATCGCGCACGAGGTCCTCAACGCTAAGCATCACGAGCGCGAGGCTCATATCGTTGCCCAGGCCGGACGCTACGGCGCCGTGACCATCGCTACTAACATGGCCGGTCGTGGTACCGACATCCTGCTGGGCGGCAACCCCGACGAGCTGGTGCGCGAGCGCCTTGAGTACGAGGGCCTGACCATGGAGGACGTGACGCCCGAGCAGCTCGAGCAGTTTAACGCCGAGGCCAAGGAGACCTGCAAGGCCGAGCGCGAGCGCGTGCTTGCCGCCGGCGGCCTGACCGTCATCGGCACCGAGCGCCATGAATCCCGTCGTATCGACAACCAGCTGCGCGGCCGTTCCGGCCGTCAGGGCGACCCGGGCGAGACCCAGTTCTACCTGTCGCTCGAGGACGACCTCATGCGCCTGTTCGGCGGCGACAGGATGGACCGTGTCTCCAAGATGATGGTCACGGCCGACATGGGCGACGACATGCCCATCCAGCACAAGATCATTTCCAAGGCCGTCGAGAGCGCCCAGCACAAGGTCGAGAGCATCAACTTCTCCATGCG
>CAJLUE010000123.1 GCA_905209765.1 uncultured Collinsella sp.
TGCACGGGTATTTTCGCACGCTGTGCGTGGGCTATGGCCTGTATGCCGTGGGCAACACGATTCTGCTGATCTTGCTGTACTTTACCGACTACAAAGGCGCCGTGCTTGCCTCCGGGCTGTTCGCGGGCGTGGCGGGGCTGGCGACCATCGTCTCGCTGTTCTTTCCGCAGCAGTTTTATGGCTTTGGCTTTTTGCTCGGCGCGGCGGTGTTTTTTGTTGTGGCGCTCATGCGGCTCGATACCTATACCGCCAACTTGCCGTATCGTATCCTGAGTCAGCAGCCCATTGTGGCGATCGACAAGACGGGTCGCTTTACGCAGCTGGGTTGCTTGCTCGACCGTGCCGAACAGCGCTACGAGGAGCTGCGTCTAGAGGGTGAGCCGCATGGTGCGTTTGAGCGCACGGTGGTCCGTGTGTATCGCAATCGTTGGGGAGGTCCTGATGACCGATAGGATGATATCGCGTCGCCGCTTGATTGAGGCGGCTGCCGGAACATTGCTGCTTTCGGGCTGCTCTTCGCAGGACGAATCCTCGACAAAAAAGACCAAGAAGCAGGGCGAGATTAAAAAGGCCGATGCGTCTAGCGAGACCAAGCATCTTCGTGACAAGGATGAGCTGTACGAGGTCTACGACGACTCGGGCATTGTGACCATGTACCTGACGGTCTCGCGCGGTAACAGCTCCGAGAACACCGACCATAGCTGGGCCGAGATCAATACGTACTCGGTGTATGACTATGCCGACATGGGCGTGACGCGCTATCAGGTTATGGGCCTGCTGCAGCCAGGCGATGATAAGGGCCCCGTTGCTGGTGAAGTGGGCTATGGCGAGGAAGCGCCCAATGCTACTGTGCAGGTGCGTGGCCAGACGTCGAGCGGTTATACGCAGAAGAATTACAAGGTGGAGCTCAAAAAAGGAAAGGGTACCTGGCGCCAGCAGCGCGCGATTGCGCTCAACAAGCATATGGCCGAGGGTATGCGTTTTCGCAACAAGATGGCCTATGATCTGATCCGCGGCATTCCCCAGATGATGGGCCTGCGCACACAGTTTGTGCACCTGTGGGTGTGCGACCAGACCGAAAAGTCCAACGACACCTTTGAGGACTACGGCCTGTTTACACAGGTCGAGCAGCTTAATAAGACGGCGCTTAAGGCACATGGCCTAGATAAGAATGGACACCTTTACAAGGTGAACAGCTTTGAGTTCTATCGCTACGAGGACACCATTAAGCTCGCCGACGATCCCGACTACAACCAGGCCAACTTTGAGGGCATGCTCGAGATTAAGGGCGACTCGGACCACACCAAGCTCATCGAGATGCTCGATGCGCTCAACGACGAATCGCAAAAGATCGATAACGTGCTCGACACCTACTTTGATACCGAGAATCTGGTCTATTGGCTGGCATTTCAGATCCTGACGGGCAACTGCGATACGCAGAACCGTAACTGCTATCTGTACAGCCCGCTTAACTCAAATACCTGGTACTTTTTAGATTGGGATAACGACGGCATGCTGCGTAAGCTTGAGTTGAGCCTGAAGGGGTTCTCGGACTATGCGAGCTGGGAGCGCGGCGTGAGCAACTACTGGGGCAACGTGCTGTTTAACCGCGCGTTGCGCAGCAAGTCGTTCCGCAGCGAACTCGATAGCGCCGTGAAGGACCTGCGCTCGTATTTGACCGAGGAACGTCTGGCCAAGATGGTCGAGCACTATCGCGAGGTCACGGAGCCGCTCGTCTTTGCTGCGCCCGACCTGGAGAATCTGCCCGTGACGAAGGACGAATACGAGCAGATTGCCGCGGCGATTCCTTCCGAGATCGAGGAGAACTATCAGAGCTTTCGCGAGAGCTATAAAAAGCCCATGCCGTTCTACATTGGCGTGCCACAGATCGATAACGGTAAGCTGCGCGTGAATTGGGATGCGTCGTACGACTTTAAGGCGCGCGACATTCGCTATACCGTGGAGCTTGCGCGCGACTATGCCATAAGCGACGTGGTCTTTAAGGCCGAGGACGTGCTGCTTCCCGAGGTGACCTGCGATGCGCCCGATGCCGGCCAGTATTTTGTGCGCGTGCGCGCCACCAACTCCGACGGCTATACGCAAGATGCGTTTGACTATTACGTTACCGACGACGGCAAGCAGTACGGCATGAAGTGTTTTTACGTGCAAGACGGCGGTAAGGTCGTGGAGGACACGTATGAGGAGGGCTAGCGCGCTGCTCGAGCGCCTGGCGGCTCCGCCTGCGCGAACCACGCAAGAGCGTTACCGCCACGAGCTCAAGTACCTCATTAACGAGGGCGAACACGCCGCGCTGGCCTGTCGCATGGCGCCGGTGTTTAAGCTGGACAAGCATGCGCAGGCGGGCGGTTACACCATTCGCAGCCTGTACTTTGACGACTACTGCAACTCGGCCTACGAGGAAAAAGACGCCGGTATTCTCATGCGCAAAAAGTATCGCGTCCGCATCTACAACGGCGGCGACAAAGTGATTAAGCTCGAGCGCAAAAAGAAGTACGGCAGCTGGATCTATAAGGAAGACGCACCGCTCACGCGTGGCGAGTTTGAGCAGATCCTAGCCGGCGACTACGACTTTTTGCTGCGGAGCCCCCACCAGCTCTGCCGTGAGTTCTACATCGAGTGCATCTGCAATATGATGCGCCCGCGGACCATTGTGGATTACGAGCGCGAGCCGTGGGTGATGGATGAGGGCACCGTGCGCATTACGTTTGACATGAACGTTCGTGCCGCGGTGGGTAGCTTCGATATCTTTGACGTGACGTTGCCCGCGCTGCCGGTCCTGGAGCCCGGCAAGCTGGTGATGGAGGTCAAGTTTACCGAGTTTTGCCCGCAGCTGGTGCGCGATATGGTACCGCCGGACGCGGCGGAGCTCACGGCGGTCTCCAAGTACTGCCTGTGCTATGAAAAGACCGCCTACTTGCGCGGCTTTAACTACTGGGAATCGGATTTTGAGAACCGAGGGGATATTTAGACCATGAGCACCAGGGACTTTTTTAAGAACTCCGTCTTGGAGGCGTTTGGCCAGGTCGACCCTGCCAAGATCGGCCTGTCGCTGCTCGTGGCACTCGCCATGGGCATCCTGATCTATTTCGTGTACAAGCGCTTCTTTACCGGCGTGGTGTACTCGCGCAGCTTTGCCGTGACGCTCGTGGGCATGTGCGTGCTTACGTGCATGGTGACGCTCGCGATCTCGACCAACGTGGTCATTTCGCTCGGTATGGTCGGTGCTCTGTCCATCGTTCGCTACCGTACGGCGGTCAAGGACCCGCTCGACCTGCTGTATCTGTTCTGGGCCATTACCACGGGCATTACGGCGGGCGCCGGCATGTATGCGCTCGTGGGGCTGACGGCAGTGGTCATCGTGGCGATGATCGCCGGCTTTGCGAGCCACCAGGACAAGGCGCGCGTGTACATGATGGTCATCCACTACACGGGCCAGAC
>CAJLUE010000124.1 GCA_905209765.1 uncultured Collinsella sp.
ATACCCATGCTCGCCCGCATGTACCAGAAGAGACTCAAGACCTACGCCAAGCTCGGGTACGAAGTCTACGTGACCGGAGGCAGCGAGCAGTCCGATCAAAACATTCTCATAGAACCGGCTAATGCCGTAGAGACTCTGGTTGAAGACATCGTTGGCGCCGCCAAGAGCATCTTCATTGCCGCGCCCTACGCATCCGCCGCCTGCCTCGCAAAGCTCGGCGATGCAATCAAAGGTGCCACTGCCCGAGGGATTGCTCTTGAGTTTTTCATTGCCTCGACTCCGCGCGAAGATGCAAGCGAGACTTTGGCAGAAATGAACGTCGAGCATGCCATTAGAGCAGAAGGACGTTTGTGTGCAGCGATAATTGACGAAGAAACTATCTGGTACGGAACGATCCCGCTACTAGCTTTCCCCAAGAAAGAAGACTGCAGCATCAGGTTCAAAAACAGCGAGATCGCAGCGGAGCTCTTAGACGAAATCAACCACAAGGGAAAGCCAGATGCCACGTCAACAGGCAGGACATCCCCACCACTTGCGGTGGAATAGGGACTGTTTTTGGCTTATCAGCCGCAAATCAATCCCTATTTCACCGCAACTTCGAAATCGGCAATCAGCCCCGCGGACCCTGAAAAAGCTCATCATGCGAGCCCATTCTGACCAGCCGGGTCACAGGATTAGTCTTATGCGGCAAGTAGAGAACGACCACATCGACCAAGCCATCGGATAGATGGAAATCGATGTGGCCGTTGTAGTTTCCGCCCGGGTTTGAGAGCTCGTGGGCGCCATACTCCGCCGGAAGCGACCCATGAGCCACAAGCTCTGCGACCGCCGCCTTAAACTCGGTTTTTAGCTGCGGATGGATGCGCATCGTTCGTTTGTAATCCGCCTTAAACTGAGCCTCGACTTTAATCTCAAACATCGCTAGTCCTCATCGAGGAACGACATAAGCTCATCAGCGTTATTGAATGACGGGCTGTCATCCGGCAAAATCCCCAACTCATGAGCCTCGGCGATCACCATGGCACGCCTCGTCGCCTCGTTGGGAACCTCGGAACGACTCACAATCTCAAACGGAATCTTCTGCTGATTTACAAGTTGACGAACAGCAAGGTTCAGATACGAATTGAGGCTGAGGCCAACCGAATCCAAGAACTCAGTCGCCTGTTCCTTAAGCCCCTCTTCGATGCGAACCGTCGTAGGCTTAACCGTTGCAGTAGACATACGCGACCTCCTCGCCTCGTCTTTTGCATCAGTATACCCCGTTTAGATGGCAGGCTGATGTTAAATAACATCAATCTGCCCTTCTCATTACTACAACGACAGGCACGCGCGCCCTACATCAACCCGCTGAGCGCAATGTCGACGGCTTCGTTGAGGTCGTCGGTAATATGCACCAGATCAGGATCGAGCGGGCTGATCATGCCGGCATCCATCACCGGGCCGTTGAGCCAGTCGAACAGGCCCTGCCAGTACTCGGTGCCTACCAAAACGAGCGGCATACGCTTGACCTTGTGCGTCTGTACCAGCGTGAGCACCTCGAACATCTCGTCGAGCGTACCAAAGCCACCGGGGAACACGATGGCACCCGAGCTGTACTTAACGAACATGGTCTTGCGCACAAAGAAGTAGCGGAAGTCCATACCCAGGTTCACGTATTTGTTGAGCCCCTGCTCGTGCGGCAGCTCGATACCCAGACCGACCGACTTGCCGTTGGCGCTCGCCGCTCCCCTGTTGGCCGCCTCCATGATGCCAGGACCGCCGCCGGTGATAACTGCCACGCCGCGCTGCGCGATCTTGCGACCGACCGTGCGCGCCGCCTTGTAGAGCGGATCGGTCTTGGGCGTGCGGGCGCTGCCGAAGATGGTCACCGCAGGTCCGAGCTCGGCAAGCGCGCCAAAGCCATCGACAAACTCTGCTTGAATACGCAGCACGCGCCAGGGGTCGGCGTGCAGCCAGTCGGTCGACTCCTCGGGCGCCAGCAGGTTGGCGTACGTATTGTCCTTAGGAATCATGGGGCCGCGCATGACCACGGGGCCGCGGCGGTACGTCTCGTCGTAGGCAGGCTCGCCCTCGACATTCTCGTTCTTAATCATGGGTACTCCTATCGAGAAAAAGAAAACGGGCGGGGTCGACGCCATACGCCAAACACCCGCCCGAACATCAACTATTCGGTATGGTACCCACGATGCATCAAGTGCTTGCAAGCTATCGGTCAGCGGTCGCGCAGACGGTCTTAGCGAACGTGATGACCGGCCGGCGCTCGCCCCTTGCCGTTGCCCGCGCTCTGCAAGCACGCCCGCAGCTCTTAGTAATCCACCGCCGCGGGGCTGTTCATCCAGTCGCTCACGAACGCACCGTAGCGGCCCTCGATAATGGCCTGGCGGGCACGCTGCATAAGGTTGAGCAGGTAGTAGATGTTGTGCATCGACAGCAGAATACCGCCGAGCATCTCCTTCTGCGTGACCATGTGACGGATGAGCGCACGGCTGTAGCCGCCCGTGCACACCGGGCAGGTGCAGGTGGGGTCGATGGGGCCGTCGTCGTGCGCAAAACGCGCGTTACGGAAGTTGAGGCGACCCTCGCTCGAAAACGCCGTACCCATGCGGCCGGTGCGCGTCGGCAGCACGCAGTCGAACATGTCGATGCCCACGCCAACGCCGCGCACGAGCGTGGTAGGGTTGCCGACGCCCATGAGGTAGCGCGGCTTGTGCTTAGGCATGTACTCGGAAACCAGCGGCGCCAGCGTCTCGAACATGGTCTCGTGGTCCTCGCCCACCGAGTAGCCACCAATGCCATAACCGGGGAAGTCACCGCACTCCTCCAGATGGCGCAGCGATCGCAGGCGCAGATCCAGATGCATGCCACCCTGAACGATGCCAAAGAGCGCCTGGTCATCACGGGTATGAGCTTTGTAGCAGCGCTCGGCCCACATGCTCGACAGCTCAACGGCGCGCTCGACGTAGGCGCGCGTGGCGGGGTAGCCCGGGCACTGGTCGAGCTGCATGCAGATGTCGGAGCCGAGCTTCATGGCGATTTCCATGTTGTCCTCGGGCGTCCAGAACACGTGGCGGCCGTCGTAATCGTTGACGATAAAGCGCACGCCCTCGTCAGTGAGCTTGACGGCGTCGTTGTGGCTGAAGACCTGGAAACCGCCCGAATCGGTAAGGATGGGGCCGTGCCAGTTCATAAACTTGTGTAGTCCGCCCAGCTCGGAGATGGTGTCCTCGCCGGGACGCATGGACAGGTGATAGGTATTGGCAAGCACGATCTGGGCGCCGAGCTGCTTGACGGTCTCGGTGGGGATGCCCTTGACGTTTGCCTTGGTGCCCACGGGCATAAAGATCGGCGTCTCGATGTCGCCGTGCGGGGTGTGCAGCACGCCGGCACGCGCGTGCGTCGTCGGGTCCTCGGCGATCAGGTCGAATTTAAAAAGG
>CAJLUE010000125.1 GCA_905209765.1 uncultured Collinsella sp.
CCGAGGGTTCCTCTATGGGGATATGACCCCGATAATAATTCATAAGATAAACAAAGGAGAATAGCACTATGGCTATCAAGAAGTATGGCCCCACTACTCCGGGCCGCCGCGGCATGACCGTCACGGATTACAGCGTCCTGAGCAAGGTCGCTCCCGAGCGCAGCCTGCTGGAGCCCATGAAGAAGCACAGCGGCCGCAACAACACCGGTCGTATCACCGTCCGCCACCAGGGCGGCGGCAACCGCACCAAGTATCGTGTCATCGACTTCAAGCGTCAGAAGACCGATATGCCCGCTACCGTCAAGACTCTGGAGTACGATCCGAACCGCAGCGCATTCATCGCTCTGGTCGAGTACACCGATGGCATCAAGAGCTACATCATTGCTCCCGATGGCCTGAAGGTGGGCGATGTGGTCATCAGCAGCAAGTCTGCCGACATCAAGCCCGGCAACTGCCTGCCCTTCGAGAACATCCCCGTCGGTACCATCATCCACAACATCGAGCTGTATCCCGGCCGCGGCGCTCAGCTGGTTCGTTCCGCTGGCAACATGGCTCAGCTGATGGCTAAGGAGAATGGCTACGCTCTGGTTCGTCTGCCCTCCGGTGAGATGCGCAACGTGCCCGTGAACTGCACCGCAGTCATCGGTCAGGTTTCCAACATCGACCACGAGAACGTCAACCTGGGCAAGGCTGGCCGCAAGCGCCACATGGGCGTCCGTCCCGGCAGCCGTGGTACCGTCATGAACCCCTGCGACCACCCCCACGGCGGTGGCGAGGGCCGCGCACCTGTTGGTCACTCCGGTCCTATGACTCCCTGGGGCAAGCCCGCTCTGGGTCTCAAGACTCGCAAGCATCATAAGCGCTCCGATAAGCTGATCGTGAAGCGTGCAGGTAAGTAAGAGAGGAGTTTAAGACAATGGGTAGAAGCATTAAAAAAGGACCTTTCGTCCAGGCTGCTCTTCTGAAGCACGTTGAAGCGATGAACGCTTCCGGCAAGAAGCAGGTCATCAAGACCTGGAGCCGCGCCTCCACGATCTTCCCCGAATTCGTTGGTCACACCTTTGCCGTCCACGACGGCCGCAAGCATGTGCCTGTGTACGTGACCGAGGATATGGTTGGCCACAAGCTGGGTGAGTTCGTTCCCACCCGCACCTTTAAGGGCCACACCGGTAATTCGAAGTAAGAGAAGGAGGAACACAACATGGAAGCTCGGGCAATTCTTCGTTATGCCCGCATTAGTCCTCGTAAGGTGTCCATCGTTATGGATCTGATCCGTAACAAGCCCCTGGACGAAGCGCTGGCAATCCTGCAGTACACCCCGAAGGCCGCTTGTGAGCCCCTTCTGAAGCTGGTGAAGTCTGCAGCCGCTAATGCGGAAAACAACTTCAATATGGACAAGAACAACCTCTACGTCGCCGAGTGCTACGTCTGCCCCGGCCCGACGCTGAAGCGCATGATGCCTCGTGCACAGGGCCGCGGCTACCGCATCCTGAAGCGCACCAGCCACATGACCGTTGTTCTGAAAGAGAAAGAGTAAGGAGGGAAAACAATGGGCCAGAAAGTAAATCCGCACGGCATTCGTGTCGGCGTTATTAAAGACTGGGACAGCCGCTGGTTTGCCTCCAAGAAGGATTTCAGCGATAACCTCGTCGAGGATCACAAGATCCGCACTGAGCTGAAGGCTCAGCTGAAGGACGCTGGCGTCCCCAAGATCGAGATCGAGCGCACTGTGGATCCTTCCACTTCCGCTCCCCGCGTCACCGTCAACATCTACTGCGCAAAGCCCGGCATGGTCATCGGCAAGGGCGGCGAAGAGCGCGTTGCTCTCCAGAACAAGCTGACCAAAGAGTATGGCAAGACCGTGATCGTCAATGTCATCGAGGTCAAGAGCGCTTCCACCAACGCTCAGCTGGTTGCTGAGGACATCGCTCGTCAGCTGGAGAACCGTGTGACCTTCCGCCGTGCCATGAAGCAGTGCATGCGCAATGCCATGAGCCCCCGCGATCGTTCTACCGTTCCCGCAAAGGGCATCAAGGCAATGTGCTCCGGCCGTCTGGGCGGCGCTGATATCGCTCGTACCGAGAGCTATCACGAGGGCACCATCCCCCTGCAGACCCTGCGTGCCGACATCGACTACGGCTTTGCAGAGGCTGCTACCACCTACGGCCGCATCGGCGTCAAGGTGTGGGTCTACAAGGGCGAGGTCCTGAAGAGCGCTAAGACCGCTCAGAAGAAGGAAGGAGGCAACAAGTAATGTTACTGCCTAAGCGTGTTAAGTACCGCCGCGTTCAGCGCGGCCGCATGACCGGCAAGGCTACCCGCGGCAACGTGGTGTGCCAGGGCCAGTACGGCCTTGTTGCTCTGGAGCCGGCATGGATCTCTTCCACCCAGATCGAGGCTGCTCGTGTTGCCATGACTCGTTACATCAAGCGTGGCGGCAAGGTGTGGATCAAGATCTTCCCCGATAAGCCCGTTACTGAAAAGCCCGCTGAGACCCGCATGGGTTCCGGTAAAGGCTCTCCCGAATACTGGGTCGCTGTCGTGAAGCCGGGCCGCGTTCTGTTCGAGCTGGCAGATGTCGATGAGGCAACTGCTCGTGAGGCTCTGCGCCTGGCTATGCACAAGCTGCCCATCAAGTGCAAATTTGCAGTCCGTGAGGACTCCGTGAAGGAGGATGGCACCAATGAAGGCTAATGAACTCCGCGAGATGCAGACCGCAGAGCTGACCAGCAAGCTGGCAGATCTGAAGGCTGAGCTGTTTAACCTGCGCTTCCAGCATGCCATCAACCAGCTGGAGAACCCCGGCCGCATCGAAGCAGTCAAGAAGGACATCGCCCGCGTGATGACCGTTCTGGCTGAGAAGCAGTAAGGAGGTTAAACGATGGAAGAACGTAATCTGAGAAAGACCCGCGTCGGCGTCGTCGTGTCCGACAAGATGGATAAGACCATCGTGGTTGCCGTTAAGGATAGCGTGCAGCACCCCCTGTACAAGAAGATCCTGAAGCGTACCGCCAAGTTCAAGGCTCGTGATGAGAAGAACGAGTGCGGTATCGGTGACCGTGTTGAGATCATGGAGTGCCGCCCCCTGACCAAGGACGTGCGTTGGCGCCTGGTCCGTATCGTTGAGAAGGCAAAGTAATCTTTGCCCGCTGCTTTGAACAGTTTGAAAGGAGATATCTGAAATGGTTCAGATGCAAACTTATCTCAAAGTTGCCGACAACACCGGTGCCAAGGAGCTGATGTGCTTCCGCGTGCTGGGCGGCACCCGCAAGAGATACGCAAACATTGGTGACGTCGTGGTCTGCTCTGTCAAGAAGGCAGCCCCCGGCGGCTCCGTTAAGAAGGGCGACGTCGTCAAGGCTGTCATCGTGCGCAGCAAGCATGGCGT
>CAJLUE010000126.1 GCA_905209765.1 uncultured Collinsella sp.
GCTTGATCAGACGGCAGGCGTCGCCGCGGCGGAACAGACGCTGCAGCTTGCGCTCGACCGGGGCGTTGCCCTTCTGGACCTCGGCGCCCGAGGTCTCGATGGACTCGGTGTTCTGGGTCTTGGAGGAACCGGTGGCGCCGCCGATGCCGTCACGGCCGGTGCGGCCGCCCAGCAGGATGATCTTGTCGGTGGGGGCGGGGCACTCGCGACGAACGTGGTTTGCCGGGGTAGCGCCCACGACGGCGCCGACCTCCATGCGCTTGGCCACGTAGCCGGGGTGATAGAGCTCGTTGACCTGACCGGTGGCAAGGCCGATCTGGTTGCCGTAGCTGGAGTAGCCGGCGGCGGCAGTGGTCACGAGCTTGCGCTGCGGCAGCTTGCCCTCGAGCGTCTCGGAAACCGGGACGGTGGGGTCGCCGGCGCCGGTGACGCGCATGGCCTGGTACACATAGCTGCGGCCCGAGAGCGGGTCGCGGATGGCGCCGCCCACGCAGGTGGCGGCACCGCCGAAGGGCTCGATCTCGGTCGGGTGGTTGTGGGTCTCGTTCTTAAACAGGAACAGCCAGTCCTGGTCCTCGCCGTCGACATCGACCTTCACCTTGACGGTGCAGGCGTTGATCTCCTCGGACTCGTCGACATCGGTCATGACGCCGGTCTTCTTAAGGTACTTGGCGCCGATGGTGCCCATGTCCATGAGGCAGACGGGCTTGGCGTCGCGACCGAGCTCGTGGCGCATCTCCATGTAGCGGTCGAAGGCCTGCTGCACCACGGCGTCGTCGATCGTCACGTTGTCCAGGACGGTGCCGAAGGTGGTGTGGCGGCAGTGATCGGACCAGTAGGTGTCGATCACGCGGATCTCGGTGATGGTGGGATCGCGATCCTCATCGCGGAAGTACTGCTGGCAGAAGGCGATGTCCGCTTCGTCCATGGCAAGACCGCGCTCGGAAATAAAGGCGGCAAGGCCGGCCTCATCGAGCTCGCGGAAGCCGTCGAGCACCTCGACGGGCTGGGGCTCGGGGGTCTCCATGTACAGCGTCTCGGGCAGGTCGAGCGAGGCGATGCGCGCCTCGACGGGGTTCACCACGTAGTGCTTGATGGCCTCGATGGCGGCTTCGTCCAGAGCGCCCGAGATCATATAGACCTTGGCGGAGCGCACGGCGGGGCGCTCGCCCTGGCTGATGAGCTGCACGCACTCGCTGGCGGAGTCGGCGCGCTGGTCAAACTGGCCAGGCAGGAATTCGACGGCAAAGACGGCGCCATCGCTTGCGGGGAGCTCGTCGTAGGTCACATCGACCTGGGGCTCGCTAAAGACGGTCGGCACGCAGGAGCGGAAAAGCTCCTCGTCGATGCCCTCGACGTCGTAGCGGTTGATGATCCTCAGGGCCTCGATGCCCTTGATGCCGAGAATCTCGGTCAGCTCGCCCTTGAGCTGCTGAGCCTCGACGTCGAACCCGGGTTTCTTCTCCACGTAGATACGAGAGACCATTGGTTCCTGCCTTCCTGATCGGTTGGGCGTACGGTACGGTATGCGGCAGCGGTCGGTTTGCGGGGTCTGCCCTGCGGTCGCCTTGAGCCACATGTTTGTAAACCTCACTATGATACGACAGCTCGCGGCGCGTTGAGGACGGCGAGGGTGCTACAGTGAAGCGCAAACAAGAGAAAGGCATCACATGGCATTCGTTTCGCTCGCTATCATCGCGCTCGTGGCCTTTGCAAGCCCCTTCATCGCCTCGGCGATTCCTGGAAAACCCATTCCCGAGACGGTCTTTTTGCTCGTGTTCGGTGCGGTGCTGGGCCCGCATATGCTCGGCCTTATCCATGTGGATGCCGAGGTCTCGCTCGTGTCCGAGCTCGGACTGGCCTTTTTGTTCCTGCTTGCCGGCTTTGAGATCGATCCCAAGAGCATTACGGGTGTGGAGGGGCGCTACGGCTTGGCGACGTGGGCCGTCACGTTTGGTATCGCCTGGCTTGCCGTGCGCTTTACGCCGTGGTTCTCGGTCAGCCATTTCGACGGTATCGCCGTGACACTCGCCCTTACTTCCACGGCTCTCGGCACGCTTGTGCCCATCATGCGCGAGCGCTCGCTCACCGGCACGCGCGTTGGCGACTCGATTCTCGCGTATGGCACTTGGGGCGAGCTCGGTCCCGTGCTCGCCATGTCGGTGCTGCTGTCTGCCCGCACCGGCATCCAGACGCTCGTAATCCTTGGCTTGTTTGCGGTGGTTTGCGTGTTGCTGGCCGTGGTCCCAAGCCGCTCCAAGCGCGTCGGCAGCCGCTTCTTTGCGTTTGTCGAGGAGCGCGCCGATACCACGTCGCAGACCTTCGTGCGCCTGACGGTGCTCATCCTGGTCACGCTCGTGGCGTTCTCGGCCGTCTTTGATCTCGACATCGTGTTGGGTTCTTTTGCCGCCGGTTTTGTCCTGCGCTATATCATCCCCGAGGGCAATCATACGCTCGAGACCAAGCTCGACGGCCTGGCCTACGGCTTTTTGATTCCGGTGTTCTTTACTGTATCGGGCGCAAAGATCGACCTGACGGCCGTGGCGTCGCGCCCCGGGCTGCTCGCGGGCTTTATCGTGGCGTTGCTGATCATTCGCGCCGTGCCCATTCTCATCTCTATGAGCATTTGTCCTGCGACGCGCGATGTGTCGGCGTATGGTCGCATTACCGTGGCCCTGTACTGCACCACGGCCCTGCCGATCATCGTTGCCGTGACGAGCGTTGCCGTCAACGCGGGCGCGCTGTCGCAAGACATCGCGTCGGTTATGGTTGCCGCCGGCGCCATCACGGTGTTCTTGATGCCGCTGCTCGCGCAGCTCTTCTACCGCGTGGTGGATGCTGCGCCGGTCGCCGCCGTGGCAGAGGTTGCCGAGCATCCATCCGATGCGCTCGACATCCTGCGCGCCCATCACGATTTGGCGAGCCTGATCGCACGCGAGCACGAGCTGCTGACATCGCATGGCCATGGTCGCGTATTTGAGGGCCTGCCTACGCTCGATACGATTGCCGAGCGTCTTTCCGCTGAGGCGGCGAGCGGCCATATCGATGCCCGTATTGTGGACGCGGCACATCTTCTTGCCGATAAGACCTATGGTGATGAGGTTGACCCGTCCGAGCTGACTCCGCGTGAGCGCCGCCGCCTGGAGCGCGCCAAGCTCGCCGTGC
>CAJLUE010000127.1 GCA_905209765.1 uncultured Collinsella sp.
AGGCGAACGCGGTCGACTGCTCACGCTGACGACGCAGGATATCCAGGGCGCCCGCATCGAAATACTCGATGGCAGCCGCGTGGGACAGGACGGGACGCACAGAATCGGTGAAGGACACGGCCTTGTCTTCGCTGTCAAAGAAGCAGCTCACGCCCCAAACGACCGCAGGCGCCGCCCGCAGGGCAATCTCGAGCTCGGTGATGACGCCGAGTGTGCCACACGCACCGATAAACAGATCGATGGCATCCATATCGTCAGCAACGAAATAGCCCGAAGCATTTTTGGTCTTGGGCATGGTGTAGTCGGGAAGGTCGAGCTCGAGCGTGCGGCCCTGCACCGTGACGAGCGAAAGGCGGCGACCCCGTGCAAAAACCTCGCCACGGTGAAGCTCGAGCAGGTCGCCATCGGTCAGCGCGACATGAAGGCCCGTGACGTGAGGGCGCATGGGACCGTAAGCGTAGCTACGGGCGCCGGAAGCGTTGCATGCCGCCATACCGCCCAGGCAGGCAGATGCCTCGGTGGGATCGGTGGGAAAGAATTGCTCGGGAGCTTCCTGGAACTCCTCGTAGACCTCAAGCGATGCCTGGTCCCAGCCAGCAGTCGGCAGCACTTTCTTGCCCAGTTGCTTGCGCAGCTCGGACAGCACGACGCCGGGCGCCACACGCAAAAGAAAGCGGCCCTGCTCATCGCGGCGAATGCCTAGGTAGCGATTCATGCGGGAAGTATTGAGAATGTGACCGCCATGAGGCACGGCGCCGGCGGCAAGACCGGTCCGGGCGCCCTGAACCGTCACCGGGACGCGCTCGGCATGGAGCTTTTTCAAAATGGCGCGCACCTCGTCCTCCGTTGTCGGAAACGAGATGCTCGAGGCCTCGCCCGATGTGCGAGACTCATCGCGACCATACTCTTCGAACTCGTCGGTGAAGGGTTTGATGGTTGCAGACACGCGAACTCCCCCTTTAGCTAACTACAGTGTTTGCAGGGAGATGTTACCGCATCGTTTCGTCGACGTGTTCGAGACCGTCTCCATAATTGGCGATTTTTACGTTCGTGCAATTCGGCGAGCGGCAAGGTTTCCTCGGCAGACGATGCTTTTGACACATGTCGCTTTACCGCCAGCGACCACGCAATTGTCGCTCGAAAAAAGTTGAAGTAATTTTTACCATCTTTTACCTGCGGAGATGTCAATCCGTCAAGCATTTGGTCAGAAATTGGTCAAGTAGTGACTGATACGGTCGGCATCAACAGCCAAAACCAATGGAAGTTTTGGCCCCAGAAGCAGGGAGGTTCCCATGGCATATTACTGGCCCCAGTACGGAGTCGCCATCGAGGTCGACGACGATCCCTATCTCCTGCCTTTCGACGAAGAGGCGTTCCCCGATACGGCGGTCTACCACGTCACCACCGATGTTATCTGCGACCCCGAGTCGTTCTCGGCGCTCGCCCACCACATCGCGCGTATCCACAACATCGAGCTCCCTCACGACTTCGACGAGCTCATCTACTCGCGCCGCCTAATGCTTCACATGCTCTTTGGAGCGGACCCGTCCACGTTCGCACGCGTCTACACCACCAAGGACGCCGCATGAGTGCGAAGAAGTTACCCCGCCTTGCAGGGCTGGGGCGTCGCAAGAAACTCGTCGTTGTCTGCCTGGCTATCGTCTGCGCCCTTATCGCCGTAGGGCTATACGCCTGGCAGTCGCAGCCCGTGCCCGAAGCGGGCGCCTCAGTCACGACGGCAGAGGGTAAATCGCGCCAAGAAATCCAGGATGAGCTCGATGCCATCGTCCGCGACAACATGATGACGATCTCGGTCGCGCCGGTCGCACAGTTGCAGGAAGGCGGCAAGTTGCGCGTCAACGTGCAAAACGTCCAAGACAACAAGTTTCCCCAGCGCTTCCGCGTGATTCAAAACGACGAGACCATCTATGAGTCCGGTGTGGTCGAAGCCGGCAAGACGGTTGAGACCTGCCCCGCCGGCGATATCCAAGAAGGCGAGGCATATATCGAGATTCAGGCACTCGATGCCAAGACCTACGACACCCACGGCAATCCGACGCGCGTCAAAGTGCGGGTGGCCCAGGCAGAAGGCTAGTGGCCGACGCGCTCGCAGGGGCAGCACCCTGTCCCCATTCGTCCAACCATCACGGAAACAGTCCGTGACGAGCAGAAAGGATCGATTATGAACACACCCATGAACCTGAGCGGAGCCAGGGCACTCGCCGTGGGCGCAGGGCTTGCGCTCGCACTTGCGATGGGCGCCGCGCCAACGGCGGCCATGGCAGAGGTGCGCGTTGGAACCACCGATGTGACGGTGAAGGCCGACATTAGCAATGTTTCGTTTAAGGCGCCAACGGTCATCCCCTTTGCCGCCAAAGCCGACGGAACACTTGTAGGACCCTCCGACAAGACGATTACCATCGACAACCTCTCGGCATATGGCATCCACGTCACTAACATGAAGGTCACGGCCAAGAACGACTGGACAATCGTTGCAGACGCAAAGACGGGCTCGGCCCAGAACTCCATCGATTTTAAGGTTGGCCCCGATAAGGCAGAAAAGGACGCCAGCTCGGCGACTCAGACTACGGGCCTCGATCTTTCCAAAGACGTAAGCTTCGACATGAAGTACAAGGGCATTGCCGACGGAACGGACAAAATCAAGCTCAATGTGAGCGGCCACGTCGCCCGCGTCACGCGTGACATCTACCACGCCGGCGGTACGGGAGATCAAGTGGCAAGCATCACCTGGACGGTCGAGCCCGGTGCGCACGCCACGTCCTAAGGCGATCGCACCGGCCGCCATCGTCGGCATCTTGGCGTCCGCGCCTGCCATGGCCTTTGCTCAACAAGAGCAAGCGCAGGCGGCCACAGAAGTGACCGTCGACCTTTCGGGCCTTAATCGCGGCGGCCGTCACGAGCCGCTCGCTCAGACGAGCGACACCCGGCAACTCATTGCGACAGGCGCCGCCACGGTGGGAGCAGGACTGACGTGCCTTGGCCTGCACATCAAACGCAACCAATAGCCAAGCACGACCGGAGTACGCGAAATAGATAGGAGAACCATGGCACCCAAAAACCTTTGGCTCTGTTAGACCAGGATTGACATGCCGGCCTGCCGGCTATCTCGCCGTCT
>CAJLUE010000128.1 GCA_905209765.1 uncultured Collinsella sp.
TACGGCATGACCGACACCATGGGCCGTATGCACTCCGACGCCCAGTTCGCCGGTTCTTCCTCCGTGCCTGCGCACGTCGACATGATGGGTCTCATCGGCATGGGCAACAACCCCATGGTCGGTGCCACCGTCGCCTGCGCTGTCGCCGTCGAGGAGGCCCTCAAGGCCTAATCGCGTCCGCGCGATGCTCATATAGTTGAGCTTTAGAGCCGCTTCCCGCCCGGGTAGCGGCTCTTTTTTGTCCCTCGCTCAGTTGCGGTGAAATAGGTCCTAAACAGCCACCCCATCCTTCCAAACAGGAACTATTCCACCGCAACTTCTTAGCGGGCGTTAAGGTATCGGTGACGCCCACCTTCCAATTTGGCCCTTTACCGATTTATCCAATCTTTGCGTTACCTTTGCCGATTACTCGTGCGACAATGCGCCGGACGAGAAAGGAATCCGATGGAATCGACTGATGTACTGGTAATTGGATCTGGCATTGCGGGCCTTTGCGCCGCCATAGAAGCAGCAAGCGCGGGCGCAACCGTTGCCATCGCAAGCGCCGGCAAGACCATGAGCGGATCGAGCTTTTTCCCGGGCACCTGGGGCCTCGGCCTGATTGGTCCCGTCGACGAAGACGACGAGCAGGACCTCATCGACACCATCCAGACCGTCGGCGGCGGCGTTGCCGACCCCGAACTCGTCCAGACGTTTGTCCACGGTATTCCTCAGGCCATCCAATGGCTCGAGCAGGATCTAGGTGTTGAGCTCCAGCGTCCGCAAAGTGCCGAAAGCGCCCAGCAGAAGCAGTTTATCCCCTGCTTTGACCATAAGACGCGTATGTGGCGCGGCCTCACCCGCAAGCCGCTTGAGGACGCTCTGTCGGCCCAGGTCGAGTCGCTCGGCATTCGCCTACTTCCCCGCCACGAGCTTATCGATCTTCTTGAGGATGCGAACGGCAGGATCATCGGCGCCGTGCTCTTTGACCACGCAAGCGGACGCCTCGAACCCATTGCGGCCAATGCCACCATCATTGCCGCTGGCGGCACCGGTGGCCTGTTCGAACGCAGCCTCACTTCGGCAGACGTGCTCAGCTCCTCGCAGGCCATCGCACTGGCACACGGCACAACGCTCACTAATATAGAGTTCATGCAGATGATGCCGGGCTTCATCGAGCCCAAGCGCAACCTTGTCTTTAACGAGAAGACCTGGCGCTACGTACATGTAGATCAGCCGGTCGATATCGCCGACGACAAGCTAGACGATCTGCTTGAGCAACGCTCCGGATATGGCCCCTTCACGTCACGCTTGGCTTCCCGCGCCATCGATCTTGCCATCGATCAAGCAGGCGCCGAAGGCCTCGCGCTCCACTACGACTTCCCCCGCAAGGACGTCCCCGAGTTTGTGCAGACCTTTGCCACCTGGCTACAAGACGAGCACGGCATCGCGCCGACCGCCGAGATGCGCGTGGCGATGTATGCCCACGCTGCTAATGGCGGTATCAAAATCGACAAGACAGCCTTCACGGGCGTCGAAGGCCTCTATGCCTGCGGCGAGGCGACAGGCGGCATGCACGGCGCCGATCGCATCGGAGGCCTGTCGAGCGCCAACGGCATCGTATTTGGGCGTATCGCGGGCGCATCGGCAGCCCAGGCAGCACAGAATACACCTGAGGAGGCCCCGAAGGCGGATATCGCCCTCCCCCAGTACGGCATTGCCACAACAGACGCCGAACGCCTGACGCACGGCCTCAAACACACGATGAGCACCTATTGCATGATCAACCGCACCGAGACGGGCCTATCCGCAGCGTTGCAGGAACTTGAAGGCCTGAGGGCAGAGACTGCAGCCTTGAGTATGGAAAACGCCCAGGACAGCGAAATCGCAGCCCTCGCCCGCCTGCAATCGCAGATTCAACTAGCACAGGAAATGGTCAAAGCCATGCGCAAGCGAACCGAAAGCCTGGGTTCGCACTATCGAGCGGACTAAGCTGAGCACCCCTCTAGAGCAGAACACAACTAATCGATATCTAAGGACCCCGTGAGCTCAAAGCGACACGGGGCCCATTCGTGTCCGCACGGCAGCGTATCCTTATTCTTAATACAGAGTCGACATAGTCCACGTAGACAAATGAACAGAAAGGAAGAGATATGGACAGCAGGGATATCGAGAAATGGCGTGTCGAACTTGACAGCTACGCCCATGTAGAAGACGGCGTTGAGTATTGGCTTGCACGCGATTTAATGGAACCCATGGGGTACACTCGATGGGAGAACTTCGCCGAAGTTATTAAGAGGGCAAAAGTCTCGTGCGAAACAAACAAAACTCCAGTTGATTCCCATTTTCGTGACACAACGAAAATGGTAACTGCCGGTGTCGCCGCTCGCGCGGTTAAAGACTACAAACTTACGCGCTATGCATGCTATTTAATCGCCCAGAACGGAGATTCAAACAAGCCAGAGATCGCGCTCGCCCAGGCATACTTTGCTGTGCAGACGCGCCGCCAAGAGCTCATAGAGCAGCGCTTCGCAGAGATTCAGCGCTTGCAGGCGCGCCACTCACTATCTGATTCAGAGAAACAGCTCTCGGGCATTGCATTCAAACGAGGCGTGGACTCCAAAGGATTCGCAATCATCAAGTCGAAGGGCGATGAGGCGTTATTCGGCGGCAGAAGCACGGCGGACATGAAGCGGCAGCTTGGTGTGCCCAAGAGCGCGGCATTGGCGGACAGGTTAGCCGATGTTCTCATCAAAGCAAAGGACCTTACGAACTCGATGACGGCCTTCAACGCCGAGGAACACGATCTGTACGGCCTGGACCAGATCAAGCAAGAGCACATCGAGAACAACACAAGCGTGCGTGGTAGCCTCATCGACCGTGGAATTGTCCCCGAGAATCTACCGCCTGCCGAGGATACAAAGAAGCTCGAACGTCGCGTGAAAGCAGACGAGAAAAAGCTCAAAGAGGACACAGACGGATTCACCGACCCCCAGGGCAGGCTCGACTTGTAAAGCGTCTGTGCCCTTACGGGTTCGACCCCATGCGAGGTCAACAAAAAAGACGGCCAACCGAAGTTGACCGTCTTAACATGCTTTGGTGGGCCGTCAGGGGGTCGAACCCTGGACCTTGGGATTAAGAGTC
>CAJLUE010000129.1 GCA_905209765.1 uncultured Collinsella sp.
CCATCGAGGGCATCACGAGCCCCGACGGCCGCGTCCTGGGCAAGATGGGCCATGCCGAGCGCCGCGGCGACAACCTGTACCGCAACGTGCCCGAGCATGTCCCCGGCGATAAGTTCATGCCGATCTTTGAGAGCGGCGTAGCCTACTTCGCTTAAAGCTTTCCCATCGGGTACAATCCCCTCGGGTAACAACACCCGCCACCGGCACGCCCGGTGGCGGGTTCTTTTTTGCTTTGCGCGTATAGGAGAAGGACATCATGGAAAGCCACAAGACGCATCTCGCCACCCTGCCTGGACTCATCCTGGGCTGCCTTGTTTGTTGCGCGCTCTGGGGGTCGGCCTTTCCCTGCATCAAGATTGGCTACGCACTCTTTGGTATCCCGGCGCACAATAGCGCCTCGCAGCTACTCTTTGCAGGTTTGCGCTTCACGCTTGCCGGTATCCTGGTTATCGCCGGTATGAGTGCAGTCCAGCGCCGCCCGCTCATCCCACAGGTGCGTGATATCAAGCCCATCTGCATCCTGTCGCTCTTCCAGACTATCGGGCAGTACTTCTTTTTCTACCTGGGACTCTCACGCGCCAGTGCCATGTCGAGCTCCATCATCGAGGCCAGCGCCAACTTCCTAGCCATCCTCTTTGCCGCCCTGGCATTTCACACCGAGAAGCTCAATACGGCCAAGGTGCTTGGCTGTGCGCTGGGCTTTGCCGGCGTCGCGCTCGTCAACCTTTCGGGTGCGGATGGCACCTTTGGCTTTACGCTCGACGGCGAAGGCTTTATCTTGGCTTCCACCGTTGCGGGCGCCCTATCGACCTGTCTCATTGGCATCTTCTCGCGCGAGCATGACGGCGTCTTGCTCGCTGGTTGGCAGTTTTTAGTCGGCGGCCTGGTCCTTACCGCCATCGGGTTTTTGATGGACGGTACGCTCTCCCCCACCGCGATCATCCCCGCCATCGCGCTCACTATCTATATGGCACTCCTCTCCGCCGTCGCGTACTCGCTATGGTCGCGCCTGCTTGCCGTCAACCCCGTCAGCCGCGTGTCGGTCTTTGGCTTTATGAACCCCGTCTTTGGTGTGCTGCTGAGCGCGCTGCTGCTCGGCGAGGGCGCTGGCACGAGCCCCGTTACCGTTATAGTTGCCCTGCTGTTGGTCTGCGGCGGCATCATCATCGTCAACAGGCCTAAAAAGGCCTAGCGAGCTGCCCTTATTTAGCAGAGGGGATTCACATACTTTAGTTTAATGGAGCACATCGGAGAGCCGAGGGCCGCCATGCACGCAAGCTTGTGCCCCTTTATCTAGCGTATCTGGATGCCGGCTTTCTTTTTCTCGGCCTTGGCACGGTAGAGCTCCGCATCGGCAGCGCGAAGCAAGTCTTGCCAGGTATCGACGCCATCACCAACCCTTGCGTAGCCGATGGACATCCGCAACAGATACGGCATCTCGGCGCGCGCGAGCTCATCGTTGATTGTCGCGCACAGATGCATGATATCCTGCTCCGCCGTCGCCTTTTGAAGCACCACGAACTCATCACCGCCATAACGCGCGATAAAGCCGCCAGACGCCGAACAGACCTCTTTGAGCTTAGCGGATATGACCTGGAGGGCATGGTCGCCCTCCACATGTCCATAGCGGTCGTTAATCTGCTTAAAGCCGTCGGCGTCCATCATAAGCAGGTACACATCTTCGGCCTGATCCACATTTGAGAAGAGCGACAGCATATAGGTCTCAAAACGGTTGCGATTGTTAAGGCCAGTCAACGGGTCGGTCGAGATCAGCTGCTCCTGGTAGATGATGTAGAGCAACAGGATGCTCAGCGTTATACCGACGCAAAGGCCCGGTACCGAAAACAAAACCTGGAAGGTACCGCCCACCAGAGCGGGAACCGCAAAAAAGGCGAGGGTGCGATAAATGGCCTTCTTTTGCAGACTTTCGACTTTTCGAGTCTGAATAAAGGCATGCAAAGACGTATATATGATGTAGCAGTAGCTAACGATAGGTTGAATCATATAAAGCGCTCCGCGACGATATACGCCCTGCGCATCGATATAGAACATAGTGTGCGTCCAGTAGCTGGTAAATGCCAGCACGACCACCAATACGGTTGGCAACGTCACGAGCGCCACCCTATAGCGCGCGGTCAAAAGGCGAGAGCCCTGCACTGTCTCGGAATAGAAAAACCAAATGAGGCACGCGATGGCGAACAGCGAAAACGAGACCGCGTTGGAAATCCAGTTGGCCGTGATGCCCACAGGAGTGCTCACGCCGTCCGAGAGCGTCCAGATCATATCGAAGAAAATGTAGGCAGCAGACGTGTAGCCCAGCATGCTAAACAGAAGCTGCTGGGTGCTCGAGAACAAGGAGCGGCGGCTTCGTGCGGCAAGCCCGATAAGAACAATCATGCATAGCAGGAATATCTCAATTTTGAGTGCCTTAACCACTAGACGCCATCCCCTCAATATCCAAGTGGTCAGAATCGCCCGATTCGTGTCTGGACAATAAACACCCCCTACTCCGCAGGGGTAAGGGGAATAATAGCAGAGCGCCCGAACGTCACTGCAAGACAGCTTTCGTTCGGGCGCTCAAACGGCGCGAATTGCACGCCGGCATCATTGATTGGTAGCGATTGCTACTCGCCGTCGATGTCGGTCGCGACGGCCTCCTCAATAGCCTCGACGCCTTCGACCGACAGATCCTCCTTGCCCTGGCAAAACTTCTTGTCGACCCAGCCGGTTAGAATCGGAGCCATGATTGCCGTGATGATAACGGCGGTGGCGATCTGAGCGTACGCAGTGGGCGCAAGCTCTGCGTAGCGCGGTGCGACCTCGGCGAGGGCAACCGGCGTGGTCATGGCCGTGCCGGCGATAGTGGAGCAGGCAACGGCCGCTTTGCCGTTACCACCGCACAGGCGCTCGAACGCAAAGGTGATGGGGCCGACGATAAAGAGCGTGATGAGACCCAGCAGGATGCCCGAGATGCCGCCGGTGATAAAGCTCGAAAGGCTCATGGACGCACCGAGCTGAAATCCGATGACGGCGATCGCAGGATTGGAGCCGGGAACCAGCAGGTTCTTGATGAACGGGAAGAGGTTGCCCAGAACCATGCCGATAACAAGCGGCAGGATGGA
>CAJLUE010000130.1 GCA_905209765.1 uncultured Collinsella sp.
TAGCGCGTGGACTTGGTGACCTCCTCGTGCGTCAGGCAGCTCTCCTCCAT
This sequence comes from uncultured Collinsella sp., assembly GCA_905209765.1. GTDB lineage: Bacteria > Actinomycetota > Coriobacteriia > Coriobacteriales > Coriobacteriaceae > Collinsella. The sequence continues at coordinate 51 of CAJLUE010000130.1, forward strand.
CTTGCTGGCACCCAGGCCAAACACCAGACGGGGGTTGTAGAGCACATGGGGCTCGCCGGCGTCGTCCAGATAGACGCAGACCTTCTTGGTGACGCCGATCTGGTTGGCGGCAAGGCAGCCGGCATCGTCGAGCGACTTGATGGTATCGATCAGGTCCTGTGCCACCGACTCGTCCTCGACGGTCGCGACCTCGCAACGCTGGGACAGAATAGCCTCGTCGTGGCAGAGCTCTTTAATCATACGTTCCTCCATAGGGGTCGTTGTAACTGCTTAAGTATACGGTACCCACACATTTTCATGCGAAAAATACCGTCCGTCTGCTACAAAGCGCCGAACATCAACATGCGAGGAACAACAGCGTCGTAAAGGGGCTATAGTGGGTGAGTTCGTGTCAATCGGCCTAAACTCGGGGCCGAACAAGGAAAGGGTATGCATGGACGAACTATTTCACGTCAGCGAGCGCAAGTCCACAATCGGGACCGAACTCCGCGCTGGACTGACAACATTCCTGGCGATGGCCTACATCATCGCCGTCAACCCCGCGGTGCTCTCGGGCGCCGGCATCGATGCGGGAGCGCTCGCCTGCGCCACCTGCCTGGGCGCCGGCATCATGACCATCTGCATGGGCATCTTCGCCAACCGCCCGCTCGCCTGCGCGTCGGGCTTAGGCGTCAACGCGATGATCGCCGGAATCACCACCACCGTCTGCGGCGGTGACTGGCATGTGGCCATGAGCGTCATCTTCCTTGAGGGCGTCGTCATCTTGCTGCTCGTGCTTTGTGGCCTGCGCGAGGCCATCATGGACGCCATCCCGGTTGTCCTGCGTCACGCCATCTCGGTGGGTCTGGGCCTGTTCATCGCCATGATTGGCCTGTGCGATGCCGGCATTATCACCGCTGGCGCCGGTACACTCGTCGGTCTGGGCGACATCACCTCCCCCACCTTCATCGTCGGCATCATCTCCATCCTGGTGACGGTCGCCCTCGCCTGCCGCAACGTCCCCGGCTCGCTGCTCATCGGCATCGTCGTCGCCGTCATCGCCGGTATCCCCCTAGGTGTGACCCAGGCTCCGACCGGTATCATCGCCCCGCTCGACTTCTCGAGCATCGGTGGCCCCATCGCCGACGCCGGCGGCATGCCCGCCATCGTCAAGGTCCTTACCGACCCCGCGCTCCTCGTCATCTCGTTCTCGCTGCTCATGAGTGACTTCTTCGACACCATGGGCACCGCGATGGCCGTGGCCAAGCAGGGCGAGTTCCTCACCGACGACGGCAACGTCGAGAATATCAAGGAGATCCTGATCGTCGACTCCGCCGCCGCTGCTGTGGGCGGTTTCATGGGCGTCTCCTCCATCACCACCTTCGTCGAGTCCACCTCTGGCGCAGCCGACGGTGGCCGCACGGGCCTCACCTCCGTCACCACCGGCGTGCTGTTCATTCTCGCCGCGTTCTTCTCCCCCATCGTCACCATCGTTTCCAGCGCCGCCACCTGCGGTGCTCTGGTCTACGTCGGCTACCTCATGATGAGCGAAGCCTCCGAGATCGACTGGTCCGACGTGTCGCAGGGTTTCCCGGCGTTCATGATTGTCGCCGGCGTGCCCTTCACCTACTCCATCTCTGCCGGCATTGGCCTGGGCTTCATCGCCTACGTGATCGTCGCGCTCTTTAAGGGCGAGGCCTCCAAGATCAAGCCGCTTATGTGGATCGCAGCCCTTGCCTTCCTCGTCTACTTCTTCGTGGCGTAGGCGCAAGGTTCGCAATATCAAACAGCAAAGCGCGGAGTCGCATCGAGCGGCTCCGCGCTTTGCTTTTAAGCCCAGGCAACGCACGGACGCGCGATGTATTGCTTCCCGAGTTTTGGACATTTTGCCCTCCAAACGGCACTACCGCCGGCTACATCCTGCAGATATGCTGGGCGTAATCGCATAGGCCCTATGAGGATGGGAGTAACCATGGCCGCCTTGTTCACGACCCCCAAGCGCAATGACAAAACCCCTGGAGCCCATTTTGTCGAGCCCGACGTGCGCCGCCGCACGCTGCTCGCACACGGCAGCTGGCGCCGCGTGACACGCCGCATCGTTGTAGGCGCCGTTTGCGCGCTCACGGTAAGTTCGCTGCTCATGCCGAACGTCTCGCTCGCGGCCGAGTGGGTGGACATCGGCGGCACCCAGTACAACGCCGGCACCGCGGCAGGCGACGAGGCCGGCACCTGGAGCTGGGACGGCGCCGACGACATGAAGCTCAACGGCTATAACGGCGGTGCAATCCAGGCTGCGGGCAAGCTCAACATTGCGTACGAGGGCAAGAACACCGTGAAAACCGAGCCCGATTACACCGGAGCCGCCATCAAAGCGCAGGATGGCACTAACCAGATAGCGGAGTTGAACATAACGAGCTCGAATAGCACGGATGAGCTCAATGTGACAGCCGAGGCCGATGCAATTAAATCCACAGGCGACCTCTCCATTTCTGGCCCAGGCACTGTGAACACCACGAGCACTACTTCCGACGGAATTGAGGCAAAGGGCGACCTCTCTATCACGGGCTCGGGCACCGTGAATGCAACGGGCGGTACCGAAGGTATCCAATCCAAGGACAAGACCACCATCGATTCCTCTGGCACAGTGATCGCTAAAGGAAACGAAAGTTACGGCATCTCCGCGGGCAGTGACCTCATCATCAAAGGCGGTGGCAAGGTAGAAGCAAGCTCGATAGAAGAAGCGGCGATTTGGGCTGAAGACGGCATCAACATCTCAGGCGGCAGCCAGGTTAAGGCAAACTCCGAGGAGGATCTTGCCGTCGACACTGAGGGCAGTCTCGCGGTCACGAACGCCTCCCTTGACGCAAGCGGTGTTGAATATGGTGTCTATGCCTACAAGGGCGTTACGCTCGATCACGCGACCGTGACGGTCCGTACAAGCGCGAGCGGCGGCCAGGCCATCGCCCTCATCACTGACGGGGACGACATCGTCATCAAGAATGGTTCCATCGTGGACGCGTTCGCGGAAGGCAAATTCTCGGTTGCAATCTC
>CAJLUE010000131.1 GCA_905209765.1 uncultured Collinsella sp.
TGGGCGGCACGCCAACCTCCATCGAAGACCGCCGCCGCGGCGTGTTCTCCTACGAGGCCCTGCGCAGCCGTCTCGCTCAAGGCCGTTTTGCGCGCGATGATCTCAAAGACATGCTCGCGCCCATCATCCGCCTGCAACCGCTCACCTACGAGGAGCTGCTGGTGCTCATCGAAAAGCTCATGCAGATCCATGCCGGCTACTTTGGCTGGACGCCCACGCTTACCGAGAACGACTTGGTGGACTTTCTCAAGATTGAGTTCGGCCGCGTGGGAGCCGATACGCATTTGACGCCGCGCGAGGTCATCCGCGACTTTATCGAGCTGCTCGATATCCTGTGTCAGAACCCCGATGCCAACGTGGCCGAGCTGCTGCAAAGCGTCGGCGGCGACGCGCTGGCGCCGGCAGCTGCAACAGGCGGCACCGATACCGCAGGCGGCGACCGTAACTTCGCCGAATTCACCATCTAACCTACCAAAAAGGGACAGGTTAATTTTGGCCGGTTTTATCTGGGCAAACGTTGAAGCAGCAATGCAGCAAGCCACTGCCCGCCGCGTTGAGAGATGCGCTTTTGAAAGGAGGCTCCGTGAACGCCTTTGACCGCTACGCTCCGTTTATCCAAGACTTCATCTACTCCCACGATTGGGAGAGTCTGCGCTCCATCCAGGTTGCGGCGGCAGATGCCGTCTTCAACACGCAAGACAATGTGCTCCTGACGGCATCCACGGCATCTGGCAAAACTGAGGCGGCCTTCTTTCCCATCCTGACCGAGTTTTGGGAGAACCCGCCCGCAAGCGTTGGCGCCCTTTATATTGGCCCCCTCAAAGCACTCATCAACGACCAGTTCGTTCGCCTCAACGATCTGTGCGAAGAGGCCGATATCCCCGTCTGGCACTGGCACGGCGATGTCTCGCAGTCGCACAAGGCAAAGCTCATCAAAAAGCCGAGCGGTATCCTACAGATTACGCCCGAATCACTCGAGGCACTCCTGATCCACAAGCACATGGCAATCCCGCGTATGTTCTGCGACCTGCGCTATGTGGTCATCGACGAGGTCCACTCGCTCATGCGCGGTGACCGCGGCGGGCAGACGCTCTGCCTTATCGAGCGTCTTTCGCGCATGGCGGGCGTGCGGCCCCGGCGCATTGGCCTTTCGGCCACCATCGGGGACCCGGAACGCACGGGTGCCTTCTTGTCGCAGGGGACAGGACGCGACTGCGTCATCCCCCGCTTTGAGGAGCCGCGCCGCGTGTGGCGTATCTCCATGGAGCACTTCTACAACTCGGGTCCCCAGGCGCAGCAGCGGGGATTTGAGAGCATGGGCCCTCAAGAGGCCGAAGCGCTCGCATGCGAGCGCATCGAGGCAGCGGCACCCACGGCGCTGCCGGCCGACACCAAAGACATGCGCCACAGCGGACAGCTCACACAGGAGGAGCGCCGTCAACGTCGCGAGCAGGCACGGGGCAAGGCTGCCCCCAAGGACCGTCGCACTTCGTCAGCCCCCGAGGGCGAGGTCGACATCCCGCAGGCAACCGAACAGGCACTGCTCAACCCCACCGACACCGCACCCGACAACGCCGACCCCGGCATGGGCTACATCTTTGAACATACCCGCGGCCGCAAGTGCCTGGTCTTTGCCAACTCGCGCGAGGAGGCAGAGGCCGTATGCTCCATGCTGCGCAGCTACTGCGAGAGCCGGCACGAGCCCGACCGCTTCCTTATCCATCATGGCAACCTCTCGGCATCGCTACGCGAGACCGCCGAGGAGCTCATGCGCGACGAGGAGCAGGCGCAGACAACCGTCACCACCTCCACGCTGGAGCTCGGCATTGATATCGGTCGTCTGGAGCGCGCGTTCCAGACTGACGCGCCGTTTACCGTCAGCTCCTTTTTGCAGCGCATGGGGCGCACAGGCCGTCGCGACCTTCCGCCCGAGATGTGGTTTGTCATGCGCGAGGAGGAACCCGAGCCGCGCACGATGATGCCCGAGACCATTCCATGGAAGCTCCTGCAGGGCATCGCACTCGTACAACTCTATCGCGAAGAAAAGTGGGTCGAGCCGCCCGAGCTCGATCGACTCCCCTACAGTTTGCTCTATCACCAGACCATGTCGACGCTCGCCAGCACTGGCGAGCTCACACCGGCCGAACTTGCCCAGCGTGTACTCACACTCAGCTATTTCCATCGCATCTCGGCCGATGACTATCGCGTACTGCTGCGCCACCTCATCAAGATCGACCACATCCAGGTCACCGAGGGCGGCGGGCTCATCGTGGGCCTCGCGGGCGAGCGCATCATTAACAACTTTAAGTTCTACGCCGTGTTCCAGGAGAACGAGGAGTTTACCGTCCGGAGCGAATCGGCCGAGTTGGGCACGATCGTCAATCCCCCACCGCCCGGTGAGCGCATCGCCATAGCCGGGCACTGCTGGATTGTCGAGGAAGTGGACTGGAAGCGTCACACCGTCTTTGCCACGCAGGTCAAGGGCCGTGTGCCGGCCTACTTTGGCGACTGCCCCGGTGACATCAACACACATGTACTCGAGCGTATGCGCAAGGCGCTCAACGAGCACACAGCATATCCGTACCTTATGGGTAACGCACGGGCCCGCTTGGCGCAGGCTCGTCATACGGCCGAGATTTCGGGCGCGGGAACCAAGCCGCTCATCAACCTGGGTGGCGACACCTGGGTGCTCTTCCCCTGGTTGGGCAGCTACGCCTTTCTGGCGCTCGAACGTATGCTCAAAATTAAATGCGCCGCGGAGCTGGGCCTTCGCGGGCTCGATCCGTCGCGTCCATACTTTATGCAGTTCAAGATGAAGGCCGACGAGGAGACGTTCTTTGAGGTGCTCGCCGCCGAGGCCGAGAAGGACTTTGATCCCATTGAGCTCGTCTATCCCGGCGAGGTGCCTTATTTTGATCGTTACGATGAGTTCGTTCCCGAAGAGCTCGTGCGCAAGGGCTTTGCCGAAGGCGTGCTCGACATAGAGGGCATGAAGCAGCGCGT
>CAJLUE010000132.1 GCA_905209765.1 uncultured Collinsella sp.
GGTCGATGGAGCAGAGCGTCCATCGACCCTTAATCAAGTCTGGTCTATTCGGTTGCCCGCCGCGTCAATTCCGCAATCCGTGAACGAGGGTTCCGAGATCCGCATTCGCGGAACTCTCCACCCCCGTGGTCACGCATTGCTGCATTGACCCGTCTGCCCTCACACAATCGTCTCGTCGCTGTTGTCGCGACGCTTTTCATAGTCGAGCTTCGCGGCCTGCTGGATGGCGTTGCGCCGGCGCTCGATGAAATTGCCGATTGCCCACGCACACTTGAGGTCGAGGGCACGGCTCCACATGTCGTTGTTCTCGTCGCACCAAAGTTGAAACTCGTAGAACTCCGAGACGTTGTTCGCGATGATGTATTGACGCATCTCCTTCATCATCGCGTGCAAGTCCTCAAGCTCGTTGCACCAGTCGTGCCAGTTCGCACCACCGAACTCGAGAACGTCCCTCCAGTCGTACTGAACCTTGTCCGAGCACTTCTCGTGCGTCAGGTACAAGGCCATGCTCGCCTTGCTCTTCGCGTACTTAATCGAATGGGTGTGCAGAAATGCGAAGTCCTCTTTAACAGTGTCGTAGCCCACGGGCTGTGGGTACTCAACTAAGCCGTGGTGGTGCGCGACCTTGACCTCGCCCTCGATGTGGTCTGGGTTCCTGCGCTCGTCCGCAGCCGTCCACACATCCCTGTCGTGAAGCGGCGAGACTAGAAACGGCAGTCCGAGTTCATCGCACTCGTCACGCCAGCCAACCTCGGCGGTATCGGGATAGAAGATGAACATCCAAACCTTGTGACGCTTCCCAGCCCCACGGTTCTCCTTCTCCCACTTGCGCTGTGCTTCGCGCTGCTTTTCTTTGTCCTTGTATGGCATGATGCTATAATTCTCCTTGCAGAAAGGACTGGTTAAACCGTCTGCTAAAAGCCCCTAAGCCGCCAAGCAAGAGGGGCTTTCTTTTTGCCTATTTACGCTATGGCCATGAGACCATCCGCGAGGATTCCGCGAGCGTATGCACCCGTCGATTTGCCCTCGGCCTTCGCTTCTTTCTCAAGCGCCCGCTTCATGGCAGCGGGAACCTTGAGCGACAGCGTCACAGTATCCGGAGCCGCCTTCGGAAGCTTACCCTCGACAATCTCGCCGACGTTGACCCATCCGCTAGGCCACTCGTCACGCTCAAGAGCGCTCTCCCAGTCGGCAATCATCTCGTCGGTAACGACCTTGCCGTTCTCGGCAACGATTCCGTTCATGTCTACCTCCATCCCAGCTCACGCTTGAACTTCTTCGTCGGCGGCACCATCGCGTGGAACACGCACCAAACGCCGTCGATATCCATAAACCCAATCAGCTCGGCGAACCTCCCGTCAGGAAGAGAACCGACCGAAATCCAGAGCGGCGGGTCGTCCGTGCCATTTCGCTGTCGGCACCTAATCGGGTTCTCCCACGCATATGCGACTTCCTCGCTGGTAAGCCCGTGCTTGAGGGCGTTCCCGTGTACTCTGACCACTGCCGTTCTCCTTTCTTCCCTAGCAAGTATACCCGATTAGTATACTGAATCAAAGCGCCTGCCCATCATAGTTGCGGTCAGGCGCGAAACCCGACCGCTCAAGCTCAAGCCGTTTGCTAGCCGCACGACCTTCCTCAACGTCATCGAACGGAGACCACTCGTCCATCTCCTTTTCAAGCTGGTTCATTTCCTTGAGCTTTTCGCGAGCGCCCTTCTCAAGAACGCGCTCGGCTCGCTTGCCGTCTTTTTCGCTCTCGAAATCTCGACCAGCTTTGAGCGCGTCCCAGCAAATCGGGTTTTCCGAGAACTCAATGAGCTTGTCCCTGAACCTCTTTAGCAACTTCCTCCACGACAGGGCTTCGGCAATCTGCGCCAGCTCGGTTTTTATCTTCTTGAATCGAGTTGCGTAACCATCCAGCTTGGTCTCGCACTCGGTAACTTGGTCTTTCGCTTTCTTTGCGGCATCCTGCGCAGTTTTGAGGACATCCTTCACAACGGCAAGTTCCGCCGTCACCGATTCCAGCTGTTTGGTCTTCTCGTCGAGCTCAGCCTGTATACGGAGGTTCTCGGCCTTGTATTCGGCCACGGACTTGTGCCGCTTCACTGGTTCCCCGTCCCCGCGTTTCTCGCCCCTAGAAAGGCCGTACAGCGCTCCTACGCGCCCATAGAACCTGTCCTGCATCTTCCCGAGCGCCATCTTGTTCGGGAAGAATTCCTTCCACGAGAGCTTGCCGTCCCTCAACGGCACGAAACCGAAATGCGCGTGCGGGGTCTCCTCGTCCATGTGCACCGTGAAGTGAACCATGTTCGATTCACCGAACTCATCGCAGCAGAACCGGTACGCGTCATCGAAGAACTCGCGCACCTTGTCATCGTCCGCCAGCTCGAAGAACTCGGGACTCGCCGTCACGATTCCCTCGACGAGCTTCACCGCGTCCTTGCGCACCTTGCGCTCGCCCGAATACCCGTCGTCAATCCTCGCCTGCACCTCGCGCTCGTAATCGACGTGAGAACGCATCTCGCGGTTCAGCCGGGTTCGGGTTTGGTCTATGTCAGGGTTCGTGTGCTTTCCCGGCTCGCGGTCGTTGTGGTACTGCATGGCACCTATCGCGGCACCCTTGCACTTCTGGACTCGAAGGATTGCGTACTGCTTCCCCATCGGCGGCGGCACCTCCCGGCTTTTTGGAACAAAAGGGTAACGCACTCCCCTTTTACCTACGGAAAAGAGGGCGCGCCGACAGTGTACCACTGTCGGTTCTCCGCGACTTAGGGTCGCTCCGCGCCTGCGGCTTGGCGGCACGCGGCGGCGCGTGCATGAGGGGGCAGGCCCCCTCAAACTCCCCCAAGGGTTCGGGTTCGTGGTTCGGCACCCCCCTGCGCGGGGGTCGCAGAAAGCCCCGCGCAGCAGCATCCCCAAATCAACCTTCGTCGAGACTTGGGCAAGGAAAGGGTCGATGGAGCAGAGCGTCCATCGACCCTTAATCAAGTCTGG
>CAJLUE010000133.1 GCA_905209765.1 uncultured Collinsella sp.
CCCGCGACCAAGAACTTGCAGCTCGTCGGCCTAGCCGGCGAGCTTTTTTGTTATTCCGGGACCGTGTTTTCGGTCCAATTCTCAACCTCTCAAACAACATCTCGATCTGTAACATCTAGACCCGATTTGGACGGCTAGGTGTTACAGATTGAGATGTTGAGTTCCCGCCCGGACGGTTTGTCTAAATCTGTAACACAAGGGACGGATTTTGCCGAGTTGTTGTTACAGATTGAGATTTTCTAGCAGGCGGGTTTGGTTTGTCTCGATTTGTAACAGGTAGGGGTCAAAAATGGGCCTAGCTGTTACAGATCTAGATTGTTGAGGATGGGTCGAGAGGAATATCTTGATCTGTAACAGTAAGACCCGGTTTTGCCGAGCAACTGTTACAGATTGAGACAAACCGACGGGCCGTCCCGCCCCATCCACCTGCCGCCACCTGATATTCGCCGATTTTCGTTGTGCCGCTGTACCCCCATGCCATATCCTCTAGACAATTACACGGCACCATCGCCGCCGCGCCTATAAGAGAGGAATGTCTATGACCGCACCTGCATCCAAGCTGCTCCAGCCCATTACGGTTGGTCCCCTTGAGCTCAAGAACCGCATTATGTTCCCGCCGCTTACCACCGGCTACGAGGAGCGCGACGGTTCCATTGGCGAGCGCAGCCTGGCTTTTTACGAGCGCCTGGCCCGTGGCGGCGTGAGCTACATCGTCATCGGCGACGTCGCTCCCGTCATGACCGCAAGCCCCACGCCCAAGCTGGCAACCGACGCCCAAATCCCCACGTTTAAGGCCCTGGCCGACACCGTTCACAAGCACGGTGCCAAGGTCGCGCTGCAGCTGTTCCACCCCGAGTACGACGTGCCCGGTGTCGGCCGCATGGTCATGGGCTCCATGGCTGCCGCCAAGGCCGCGCAGGAGGCCAAGGCCGCCGGCGACGAGGAGACCTTTGCTGCCAAGATGGCCGAGTCCAACGAGATCCGCAACCAGGCATACGCCAAGCTGCACCACGATATGCAGCACTTCGTGAACGAGGCGAGCGTAGAGCAGCTCACCCAGATCAAGGAGGCCATCGCCGCCTCGGCTGCCCGCGCGCAGCAGGCTGGCATCGACGCCATCGAGGTCCACGGCGACCGCCTGGTGGGTTCGCTGTGCTCGGCCATCCTCAACCAGCGCACCGACGAGTACGGTGGCTCGTTCGAGAACCGCGTCCGCTACGCGCTGGAGGTCGTCGCTGCCATTAAGGAAGCCGCGCCGCAGCTGATGGTGGAGTACAAGCTCCCCGTGATTATGGAGAACCCCGACGGCACGCCGCGCGGCAAGGGCGGCCTGCAGCCTGACGAGGCCTGCGAGTTCGCCAAGCTGCTCGAGGGCGCGGGCATCGACATGATCCAGGTCGCGCAGGCCAACCACACCGGCAACATGGGCGACACCATTCCGCCCATGGGCGCCATGCCCTACAACTGGACGCTGCCCGTGGCCGAGCGCGTTAAGGCCCTGGTCTCCGTGCCGGTGGCAACCGTCGGCCGTGTAGTCTCGGTCGAGGCCGGCGAGAAGATCCTGGAAGACGGCGCGGCCGACATCGTCGCCTATGGCCGCTCGCTCATGTGCGATCCCGACATTGCGCTGAAGGCTGCCACGGGCGAACCCATCCGCGAGTGCCTCAACTGCAACAAGGGTTGCGTCGATGCGATTCAAAACCGCAAGTACATCTCGTGCGTGCTCAATGCCGAGAACGGCGACGAGGCGACCATCGCCATTAAGCCGGGCGAGGGCGACAAGAAGATCGCCGTGGTGGGCGGCGGTATTGCCGGCCTGGAGACCGCACGCGTGGCGGCCAAGCGCGGCTACGATGTGACTGTCTACGAGGCGAGCGACCATCTGGGCGGGCAGATTGTGCTGGCGGCCGCGCCCCCGCGCAAGGACGAGATCATGCGCTCGGTCGAGTACTACGAGAAGATTCTGCCTGGCCTGGGCGTGAAGGTCGAGCTCAACCACGTCGCTACCGCTGAGGACCTCAACGCAGCCGATGCCGCGATTGTGGCCGTGGGCGCACACGACGTGGTCATCCCCGTTCCGGGTGCCGACTCGGAGAAGGTCGTCTCGAGCTGGGACGTGCTGGCCGGCAAGGTTGAGCTTACGGGCCGTGTCGCCGTTATTGGCGGTGGCCTGGTGGGCACCGAGACTGCCGAGTACCTGCTGCAGCACGGCTGCGAGGTGGCGATCGTGGAGATGCTCGACAAGATTGCCGCGGGCGAGTCCGAGACCATTCTGCCGCTGATTATGAGCGACTTTGCCGAGCACAACGTGGAGCAGCACGTTAAGACCCGCCTGACCGCCATTACCGACGAGGGCGTGGAGGCCGTTCGTACCGCCGAGGACGGCGCCGAGGAGCCGGTGAAGATCGCCTGCGATTACGTGGTGATGGCCGTGGGCTCCAAGGCCAACGCGTTTGACCTGGACGGTGTGACGGTGCCCGTGACCTGCGTGGGCGACTGCTCGGGTGAGCGCACCGCCGACATTGCGAGCGCCATCCGCACGGCGTATCACGCGGCCAACGAGCTGTAGTTAACTTCGCGGCCAGGCGGGGCGGTAGCACGGATCTGCCTCGCCCGACTGCGTCCCATGGGGTGTCAACCGGGGCGGGGTCTGCAAGCGCAGCAGGTCCCGCCCTTTTTGTTTTGCTCCGGTGGAGGGCAGTGCGCGGTAATCATGAGGAGTGAGGACATCTACTACCTTGCAGGCCACTCAAAATTATTGGGGGAGGGGTTAATAATTATATCCTCTATATCAAAGGACATAAAGAGATGCCAATTTTGTTGACAAGCGAATGACGATTAGCTGCGAGTCAGCTACCAGCGTAAATAATCGATAAAGAAATGTCGTAAATTGGTGCCAAATGTCCAGATAACGCCGCGTCTATTTTAATTAACTGTTTTGAGCAAACAGCAAAATGCTACTATCTAGCATGCACGTAAGAAAGCAGATTAA
>CAJLUE010000134.1 GCA_905209765.1 uncultured Collinsella sp.
CTCGCCATCACCCAACGCCATAAGTTGCAGGCGCCATCTCGCCCCCGCGAAGCCGCAGCCCTCCTCCTCTCGGGAGCCGCGCTGGGCGCCAGCTGGATTTTTCTGTTCCGCGCCTACCAGACGATCGGCGTCGGCGTATCCTCGCTGCTGTACTACTGCGGCCCCATCATTGTCATGGCGCTCTCCCCGCTCATCTTTGGCGAAAAGCTGACCGGCGGCAAAATCGCCGGGTTTATCGCCGTCGCCTGCGGCGCCTTCCTCATCGCGGCCCAAGGCCTCGGCGGCAATATGCCCATCGCGGGCATCGTGTGCGGCATCGCCTCGGCCTTCTGCTACGCGTTGATGGTCATTGCCAGCAAGGGAGCGCCACATATCGAAGGTCTCGAGAACTCCACGCTCCAGGTGAGCGCCGCCTTTGTAACCGCATTGATCCTTACGCTCCTCAGGCAAGGTGTCCCCTCGTTCCTCTCCCCCAGCATTGCCGCCGGCATCGATTGGCGCGCCGTCATCATGCTCGGCGTCGTCAACACCGGCATCGGTTGCCTGCTCTACTTTAGTGCTGTCGCTAAGCTGCCCGTCCAGACCGTCGCGGTCGTCGGCTACCTCGAGCCGCTTTCGGCGGTCGTGTTCTCGGCCGTCCTTTTGGGCGAAGCCATAACACCGGTCCGTCTGATGGGCGCCGTGCTTATCATCGGCGGCGCGATCTTTTGCGAACTCGCCGGCAAACGCGCAAGCGCTAAGGCCGGCATCGCCCAGACAGCGCGTGCTTAATAGCCCCTGCTCTGAAATGCTACCTGCGTATATGAATAATCCCCAGATGGGGATTATTGTCTAAAACACCCCGATGTGCCAAACTGCTCTTATATGTATAAAGATGGCATAAAGGTCTACTGCTCGTGGCAGAGGCCAGATGTCCAAGGGAGTCCACGTGGCACACAACAAGCTGGAGGCAAGCCTCCAAGACCAGCGTAGTCAAGGCGGGCATGGAGCCATTCCCCTCTCCGCTGGCATGCTGCTCGTAACGCTCGGCGTCGTCTACGGTGACATCGGCACAAGCCCCATGTACACCATGAAATCAATCGTCGCCAACAACGGCGGCATCGGCACCGTCAGCGAGGACATGATTCTGGGCGCGCTTTCGCTCGTCATCTGGACCATGACACTCGTGACCACGGTCAAGTACGTTGTAATCGCCATGAAGGCCGACAACCATAACGAGGGCGGCATCTTCGCCCTGTTTAGCTTGGTGCGCAAAGTGGCGCCTTGGCTGATTCTTCCCGCCATGATCGGCGGCGCGGCGCTGCTCGCCGACGGCATCCTCACCCCCGCGGTCACGGTCACCACAGCCATCGAGGGTCTGCGCACCATCGAATGGGGCCATGCGCTGCTGGGCGACGGCCAGACCAATGTGATCATCATCACCATCATCATTATCTGCGGTCTGTTTGCCATGCAACGCGCCGGCACTTCGTCAATCGGCAAGCTGTTCGGCCCGCTTATGACGCTATGGTTCCTGTTCCTGGCGAGCGCCGGCCTGTTCAACATGCTCGGCAACCTGTCCATCCTGCGCGCGCTCAACCCCATCCGCGGCATCATGTTCCTGTTCTCGCCCATCAACCACTCGGGCATCATGGTGCTCGGCTTCGTCTTCCTGTCGACGACCGGCGCCGAGGCGCTCTATTCGGACATGGGTCACGTGGGAAAGGCAAACATTTACGCATCCTGGCCGTTCGTAAAGGCGGCCCTCATCCTTAACTATCTGGGCCAGGGCGCCTGGCTGCTCGCCAACAACTCCAACCCCCAGATGCTCGCGATGGATATCGTCAACCCGTTCTATATGATGCTTCCCGAGCCCCTGCGCCCCTTTGCCATCGTGCTTTCGGCCGTGGCGGCCATCATCGCCTCGCAGGCGCTCATCACCGGCTCGTTCTCGCTGGTATCCGAGGCAACGCGCCTCAACCTTATGCCGCACTTGCGCATCCACTACCCCAGCGACACCAAGGGCCAGCTCTATATTCCGCTCGTCAACAACATCATGTGGGTCGGCTGCATCTTCATCGTGCTGCTGTTCCAAAACTCCGAGCGCATGGAGAGCGCCTACGGCCTCGCCATTACCGTGACCATGCTCATGACCACGACGCTTTTGACGAGCTATATCGCCGGCATCCTCAAGCACAAGCTGGGTGCCTGCGTCTTCGCCCTGCTCTTTGGTGCCATTGAGCTGTGCTTCTTCGCCTCGTGCCTCACCATGTTCTTTGACGGCGGTTACGTCATGATCTTCCTGGCCGCACTGCTGTTTGGCCTTATGTACGTGTGGCGTCGCGGCACCGCCATCGAGCGCACGCAGACGATCCTGCTGCCCGTCTCCAAGTACATCGATCAGCTCAACCGCCTGCGCAACGACGAGACCTACCCCGTGCTCGCCGACAATCTGGTGTTCCTTACCAACAGCCCCGACCCGCTCACGCTCGACCGCGACGTGCTCTATTCCATCCTGGACAAGCACCCCAAGCGCGCCAAGGCATATTGGTTCATCAACGTACACGTTACCGACGAGCCCTATACTCACGAGTATTCCGTTGAGACCTTTGGCACAGACTTCCTGTTCCGCGTGCGCTTGGACCTGGGCTTTAAGGTCAATCAGCGCATCAACGCCTACCTACGCCAGATCGTTGGCGACCTGATGGCATCGGGTGAGTTGCCGCCGCAGCATCACACCTACTCCATCTACGAGACACGCGGCAACGTGGGTGACTTCCGTTTTTGCATGCTGCGCAAGATGCTTGCCCCCGAAACGGACATCAACCGCAACGACCATCGCGTCATGGCCATCAAGTACGCCGTCCGCCGCGCCTGCGGAAGCCCGGCACGTTGGTACGGTCTCGAGAACTCGGCCATCATCATTGAGTACGTACCGCTGTTTGCCCGCATGCGCCCGGCCGTTAAGCTCGTGCGCACCCAGGTGCCGCTCGAG
>CAJLUE010000135.1 GCA_905209765.1 uncultured Collinsella sp.
TTTCGGGCGGCGACGGCACCGTCTCCAACGTGCTCGACCAGATGCGCGGGTGCGGCGTCCCCACGCTCGTCTTCCCCTCCGGCACGGCCTGCCTGTTCTTCAACAACATTGGCAATGCCCCCGAGGCAGCGGCGCTTGCCAAGGCTTGCCGCGCCGGTCGCACGGTCAAAGTGGACATGGGCGAGCTCTTTTGGCTCGACGAGAACGGCAACGAAAAGCGCCACGGCTTCATCATCATCGCCGGCTCGGGCTTCGACGCCGAGATCATGATGAAGGCCGCCCCCACCAAAAACGACATCGGTGAGATCGCCTATTTCCTGTCGGCGCTCGCCACACCCAACCCCACGGTGGCGCACTTTACGATTGAGCATGACGGCATTGTCGAGGAGCTCGATGGCATCTGCTGTATGGCCGGCAACACCTCGGTCATTCAAAACGACATCAACCTGTTCCCCGATTGCCGTATGAACGACGGCATGGTCGACATCGCGGTCATCGAGCCCGTAAAAACCGTCCAGCTCCTGCCCACCGTGATCACCGCCGCACTCGACCCCGCCGGCAAGGTGCTCGGCCGCCCGCAGTTCAAGATCATCCAGACCAAAGAAGCCAAGATCACCTGCACGCCGTCGCTGGGCATGCAGTTCGATGGCGAGATCATCTCCAGCAACTCGGGCGTCTTTGGCGCCCGCGCACTTCCGCAATGCCTCGACCTCATCGTCGACGAATTCTCCCCACTCGGAAAATAGGAGGACCCCATGAACGACACTCCCCTGCCCGGCTTTATCGTCATCGTCTTGGCCATGCTCGTCGGCTATGCGATTAACGTAATCCACCGCCGGAAGAAGTAATTCCACATTGGTATGATATTCATCCAATCATCGTCTCCCCCGTTGTTTATGCATTTGCCAAACAGCGGGGGATTTTTCTTTGCGCCCCGTGCAAGGCACTTTATTCAGGTACAGTAATTGCAGGGTGCCTTTATTTAAGTAAAGCTACATAATGAGTATTCTTATCCGCTCATCGCATATTTTAGGACGCTCATCGAGTATTTCATCGAAATAGATGAATACTTCTTAGACTTCCGATAGGCTAATAAATGTATTTATTAGCTGAGATTCCGCACAGTTTTGTGGGGTCTCAACAGTTGGGAGGGATCATGAGGTTTACTCATCCTGTCAACACGCTCAAAAAGCTCGGCTGCGGCCTTGCGTTTGGAGCAGCGGCCATCATGGCCATGCCGACTTCGGCGCTCGCCTGCACCCAGATCTACATGGGTAGCAAGCTCACGGCAGACGGCAACACGTACTATGGCCGTTCCGAGGACTTCGGTCCGCGCTATGTCAAGCACTTTGGCATTGAGCCCGCACACAAGGACGGCAACGAGTACACATCGGTCGAGTCCGGTTTTGAATACAAGTCCAAGGGCGCAACCTACCGCTACACCTTCGTTCGCGACAACCCCTCGCAGTGGGAAGATCGCTACGACGCATATTCCGAGGCCGGCATCAACGAGAAGGGCGTCTCCTGCTCTGCCACGTTGAGCACCTCCTATAACGAGAAGGCCGAAGAGGCCGACCCCATCACCGAGGAGACTGGCATTGGCGAGTACAGCTATGCCAGCGTCATCCTGGGCGAGAGCGCCACGGCCCGCGAGGGCGTCGAGCTCATCGGCAGCCTGATCGACGAGCAGGGCGTCTGCTCCAACGACCAGATCATCATCGCCGACAGCACCGAGACCTGGCTGTTCGCCGCGCTTTCCGGCCATCAGTGGATTGCCATGAAGCTCGCCGATGACATCGCCTCGCTCAACCCCAACATCGGCAACCTCACCTATGACGTCGACCTCGACGACACCGAGAACTGTCTCCATTCCGAGGGCATCGAGTCCATGCCTAAGGAGAAGGGCTTTGCCGAGTACACTGACGGCAAGTTCGACGTCGCCAAGACCTACGGCGAGGAGATCGGCGAGGCCGGTATGCACCAGTGGTCGCGCTATATCCAGGGTCGCGATTACTTCATGGCCCCGCTGGCTGAAGGCACTGACTACGAGATCGTCAAGGACGAGCGTGAAGACGCTCGCGCCACGACCGGCGCCCTGGTCCACGAGATGCAGCCGCTGTTCTTCCAGCCCGGCAAGTCCGACTGGAACACCTTTGAGATGATCCGCAGCTTCGCTGCTCGCGGCGAGAATGTCGCCGGCCTCAACGCCAACACCGACGGCGCCTATGCTATCGGCTCCAACCGCAACACCGAGATCCATACCTTCCAGATCCGCCACGGCATGGACCCCGAATTCGCGACCATCCAGTGGGAGATGCTCTCCAACGCCGAGTTCTCCGTCGCTATCCCCCTCTACTCCGCACTGCTCACCGAGGTCAGCCCCTACTTCAGCGATCAGGACGTCTCCTTCGATCACTGCGAAGAGGAAGACGTTGTAAACAACGAGGAGCCCAAGAACTCCATCAACTACGTCCTCATGGACATCAACACGCTCGCCTATGAGAACCGCGATCACTGCGCTACCGGCGTCCGCGCCTACCTCGACGCCCTGCAGAAGGAGCTCATCGAGCAGAACCTGACCGTCGACGAGGCCATGCAGGCCGCCGAGGGCACCGAGGCCCGCACCGCCCTGGCCAACAAGGCCGGCAAGGCTGCCACCAAAAACACCTACCTCAAGTGCAAGGCTATGCTCGAGGAAATGCGTGACTACCTTAAGGAGGGCGACTTCTCCGAGGAGTTCGTCCCGAGCGACTACGATGCCGACAACGACAGCCTGGTCGAGTCCATCACCTACGCCGACGAGGCCCTCTCCGATGAGGACGTTGCCGAGCCCGAGGTTGAGGAAGAGGCAACCGAGGAGAAGTCCGAGGGCAACAACATGGCCGCCATGGCCGTTGGCGCCGTCGTCATCATCGGTGTCTGCGGCTTCGTGCTCTATCGTCGCAAGAAGGCCTAAG
>CAJLUE010000136.1 GCA_905209765.1 uncultured Collinsella sp.
GCGCGCTCGGAGAGGCCCTTGGTGTAGTCGGAAGCCATGATGGAGACGTAGGACTCGATGGCGTGGGTCATGACGTCGATGCCAGAGGCAGCGGTGAGGCCCTTCGGGGCGGTCATGCAGTTGTCGGCGTCGACGATAGCCATGTTGGGGAGCAGCGCGTAGTCGGCGAGCGGCCACTTGATGCCGGTCTCCTTGTCGGTGATGATGGCGAACGGCGTGCACTCGGAGCCAGTGCCCGAAGAGGTCGGGACGGCGACGAAGTAAGCCTTCTTGCCCATCTCGGGGAAGGTGAAGATACGCTTGCGGATGTCCATGAAGTCCATGGCCATGTCCTCGAAGTTCGCCTCGGGGTGCTCGTACATCATCCACATGATCTTGCCGGCGTCCATTGCGGAACCGCCGCCGACGGCGATGATGACATCCGGCTCGAAGAGCGTCATCTGCTTGGCGCCGCGACGTGCGCACTGCAGGGAGGGATCGGGCTCAACGTCGTAGAAGCAGTCGTGAGCGATGCCCATCTCATCGAGCTTGGCCTCGATGGCACGCGTGTTGCCATTCTTGAAGAGGAACTGGTCGGTAACGATGAAGGCGCGCTTCTTGCCCATTACGGTGCCGAGCTCGTCGAGTGCGACGGGCGTGCAGCCCTTCTTGAAGTAGACCTTCTCGGGTGCGCGGAACCACAGCATGTTCTCGCGGCGCTCTGCCACGGTCTTGACGTTGATCAAGTGCTTCACCCCAACGTTCTCGGAGACGGAGTTGCCACCCCAGGAGCCGCAGCCCAGGGTTAGAGACGGCTTCATGCCGAAGTTGTAGAGGTCACCGATGCCGCCGTGCGAGGACGGGGTGTTGATGACGATGCGGCAGGCCTTCATGACGTGCTGGAACTTAGCGATCTTCTCGCTCTGTGCCGGGTGCACGTAGAGAGAGGCGGTGTGGCCCGGGCCACCTGCGAGGACGAGGTGCTCGGCCTTGTCAACGGCCTCCTGGAAGTCCTTGGCGTGATACATAGCGAGGACCGGGGAGAGCTTCTCGTGGGAGAACTCTTCCTTCTCGGGATCGGTGGAGGTGACCTCGGCGATCAGGATCTTGGTCTTGGCGGGAACCTCGATGCCGGCGAGCTCGGCGATCTTGGCGGCAGCCATGCCGGGGATGCGGTGATCGAGAGCGCCGTTCTTGAACATGGCGGCACGCAGGGCCTCCATCTCGGCACCCTGCTTGACGAAGTAGCAGCCGCGCTTCTGGAACTCGGCCTTGACCTGGTCATAGATGGTGTCGATGACGGTGACGGACTGCTCGGAAGCGCAGATCATGCCGTTGTCGAACGTCTTGGAGTGGATGATGGAGTTGACGGCGAGCTTGATGTCCGCGGTATCGTCGATGATGACCGGGGTGTTGCCGGCGCCGACGCCGAGTGCGGGCTTACCGGAGGAGTAAGCAGCCTTAACCATGCCCGGGCCACCGGTTGCGAGAATGATGTCGACGTCGCGCATGACCATGTTGGTCAGCTCGATGGACGGCTTGTCGACCCAGCCGATGATGCCCTCAGGAGCACCGGCCTTGACAGCTGCGTCGAGAACGAGCTTGGCGGCGGCGATGGTGCACTTGGCGGCTGCCGGGTGCGGGGAGATGATGATGGCGTTACGGGTCTTCAGGCAGATGAGCGTCTTGAAGATGGCCGTGGAGGTCGGGTTGGTGGTCGGGATGACAGCGCCAACGATACCGATCGGCTCGGCGACCTTGGTGATGCCGTAAGCGTCGTCGCGCTCGATGACACCGCAGGTCTTGGTGTTCTTGTAAGCGTTGTAGATGTACTCAGCGGCGTAGTGGTTCTTGATGACCTTGTCCTCGAGAACGCCACGGCCGGTCTCCTCGATGGCGAGCTTGGCCAAAGGAATACGAGCCTTGTTGGCGGCCATAGCAGCCTCGTAGAAGATCTTGTCTACCTGCTCCTGAGTGTACTCAGCGAATTTAGCCTGGGCCTCACGCATAGATTTGAGTTTGGCCTCAAGCGCCTCCACGTTGTCCACGATGGCGGGAGTAGTGTTTTCCGGTGACTTTTTCACCATTTGTGTCTCCTTGCGATCGGAGATTTACCCTACGCCTTGCATGATAGCAAGAAATTATTCGGCGAACGGTAAGATTCCCGTAAAAGGCACACTAAAACGCTTCAACTAAATGAACCGTTTCAACTAATGCTGCATCGCCCCACTCATTGGGGACAGACTTACATGAGTGCTTTCACTCATTTGCCGTTCTGCACTCATTGGGGACAGACTTACATGAGTGCTTTCACTCATTTGGGACAGACATTGATTTGCCATTTTGCCGTTCCGGGCCTGTTTTTGCCGCTCATTGGATATAAATAGGTCACAGGCTCAGCATTTCGCGTTCCTTCTCTCCTTTTAGGTGTTGCCTGTTCAGTTTTGAAAGGAGAGAATATGCCTCGATGCGCCCGCGCCGTTTCGCTCACCGGCTATTACCACGTTTTTGACCGTGGCAACTCCAAGCAGATTATTTTTGAAGATGACTCCGACCGCTATCGTTTCTTATCGGACATCTCGGACAGGTTTGCACGTCATGAAGTGGCGGTGTTGGCTTGGTGCCTTATGGACAACCACTTCCATTTGATGGTTGATGACCCATGTGACAACCTTTCAAAGGCAATGCAGTGTGCGCTGACGGCATATGCTAAGTATTTCAATGGGAAAACGGGAAGGACGGGGCATCTGTTTGATAATCGCTATTCGCGGGTCGCGGTTGAGTCGGACACGCAGGCGGTGCAGCTGCTCGATTATATCCATCTTAATCCCGTGAAAGGCGCGCTCGACTCGCTCGAGGCGTACCGTTGGTCAAGCCTTGATTCTCATTTTCATTGCAACAGCCTCAGGACTCAGCGCAACGCGTTGCG
>CAJLUE010000137.1 GCA_905209765.1 uncultured Collinsella sp.
CCGCCGCCGTTGCGGCCGCCGCGGTCGCCACCGCGACCGCCGCGGTCGTTACCACGGTTACCGCCGAAGCCACCACGGTTGCCGCCGCGATCGCCATAGCCACCACGGTTGCCGCCAAAGCCGCCGCGACCGCCACGGTCGCCGCCACGGCCACCACGGTCGTCACGGCCGCCGCGAGGACCGCGATCCTCGTCCAGGCCCATGGCGACGAGCGGAGCGATAACCTTATCGAGAGCGGCCATCAGCTCGGTTGCCTCCTCGTAAGAAAGCTCGGGCAGGAGCTTCTCCTTCTTGTTGGCAAGCTCGACAAGGCCCTCAGCGGCATCCTCGGCAGCGAAGACGACAATCTTGCGCATATCGCCCTCGGCGTCGTCGATGCGGCCGACCAGATCGGCAGCCTCGGCCTCGGCCATCAGGCCATCGAGCTCACGAAGGCGCATGCCCAGCAGGTCGGACATTTCCTTCTGCTCCATCTTGGGCTTGAGGTCAAGAAGCTTGATGGCGCGCTCGATGTTCGCCATGCGCTCGGCCTTGGCCTCCTCCTCCTTGGAAATAGCAAAGCGACGGCTACGCAGCAGGCGGGCGGCCTTCTGCATCTTGTCCATCAGCTCTTCGTCATCGTAATCAACGGCGGCCTCGACAACCTCGGCCTCCTCCTCGGCGGAAACCTCGTCAGTAGCCTCAACCTCGGCAGCTTCGGTCTCCACGGTCTCGACTGCCTCAACCTCGGCAGCCATGGTCTCGTTCTCGGTCTCGTTCATGATCTCTTCGTTCTCGGACATGAGACTCCTTCTTGGCCCTCTCGGGCATCATCGCCCCATTCGCGGGGCCCGTCGC
This sequence comes from uncultured Collinsella sp., assembly GCA_905209765.1. Taxonomy (GTDB): domain Bacteria; phylum Actinomycetota; class Coriobacteriia; order Coriobacteriales; family Coriobacteriaceae; genus Collinsella. The sequence continues at coordinate 838 of CAJLUE010000137.1, forward strand.
GCACTCTTTGCGCTTTAAACATTCATGCCTCTCGGCAAAACGTCCACTAGTTTATGGTGTCGCCATCCAATCTAGCTGCAGAATCTATGTGCACACATTAATGCGACATGTGCGACTCGCGACGAGCGTACACCAGCGACACCACAAACCCGACCACGGCAATTACAGCCGCCACGCGCACGGCAGTTGCAAATCCAATCGCCTGGGCAACGTCCGTCGCAACGCCAGCGGCACCGGCAGTCGCCGCAGAGCTCGAGAGCAGGCCGATAGACAGCGACGGGCCAAACGATGCGGCAATCATGTTCCACGTGTTGAGCAATGCCGTTCCGTGAGGATGTTCAGAGGCAGGCAGCGTCTCCAAGCCGGCCGTTTGCGAGGGGCTCAGCACCAAACCGACTCCGGCATACACCACAACGGTCAGCGCCACGACGACGCCGATGTTCATGCTTGCCGCCGTCATCGAGATGGCAGTCTGCCCCACGGCAATCAGGGCAAAGCCGACCGGCAGCAGCGGCCATGCGCCACGGGCATCCATCACGCGTCCACCCACAATCGAGGTCACGGCGTTGCAGGCAATCGCCGGCAAAATGAGCAAGCCCGCAACGAGTGCGGTCATGCCGTATGCGCCCTCAAAATAGAGCGGCAACAAAACGCTCATCGAGAACGTCGTCATCATCGACACCACCACAAGCAGGCACGCAGGCCAAAAACGAACGCTCGCCATGGGACGTACGTTAAGCACCGGATGCTCGGGCTTGAGCTGGCGGGCCGCAAACAGGCCGAGCAGCACCATGGCAGCGAAGAGCGTCACGATGCCGGCAATCAGATTGGTCGAGAACTCGCCTACGGAATACACAAATGCCGTAATACCGGCAGCGAGCAAAACCACCGACAGAATATCAAGCGTGGTGTTCGAGCGCTCTCCGACATTCTGGACAAGCTTTACGCCCGCCGCAGCGACCACAATGCCGCCCACCAGCGGCACTACGAACACCGCCCTCCAGCCAAACAACGTGCACATAAGACCGCTGATTACGGGTCCAAACGCCGGCCCCAGCGTAATGCAGGCACCGCCCAGGCTCAGATACAGACCGAGCTTCTCGCGCGGGGCGCAAGACAGCACCACGTTCATCATGAGCGGGAACAAGATGCCCGATCCTGCAGCCTGCAAAATACGGCTTGGCAGCAAAACGCTAAACGACGGAGCGACCAGGCACAGGACTTCGCCGGCGACCATGCATCCGCATGCGAAAAACAGCAGCTTGCGCGTCGAGAAACGACCGGACAGGAAGGCCATGATAGCCGTAAAGATCGACGTCACGATCATGTAACCCGAAACGAGCCACTGCGCCGTGGTGGCACTCACCGAAAAGGCCGCCATAATGTCGTGCAACGCCACGTTAATGATGTTCTCGTTAAACGCGGCAACAAAGGCTGCAATATACATTACGACGAGAATCGCCGAGGCTGTCGACGGTGATTGAGTTTGCTTTTGGGATTTGGTCCCCATGAAATTCCTTCCTCTTAGAACGACAATCGCATCGCCCCAGAGGAACGGTCCAGGGCGAAAATGAGCCCTAGACTTACACCAGACGCCGTACACGACGAATCTGGCAACATGGTCCAACGTCGAAAGATTGTAACGCGGACGCGCGGCTTTCCTTCCGCGCTATTATTAAAAGTCCACGAACGCATAAGACATGAGGAGCCCGCCATGATTAAGCCCATCATGAAATCCGAGTTCTTTTTACGCCTGCCTTCCGAAGATGCGGGACCCGACGACGCCGTGATCGGGCAAGACCTCCTGGATACGCTCCACGAGCATGAGCACGAGTGCGTGGGCCTCGCCGCCAACATGATCGGCGTGCGCAAACGCATCATCTGCGTAAAGGACGGCAACAGGGCGCTCCTGATGTACAACCCTCAAATTCTTGAGCAGGTCAATGCCTATCAGACGAGCGAAGGATGTCTCTCGCTGATCGGCGAGCGTCCCTGTACCCGCTATCGCCGCATTAAGGTGGAGTATTTGGACGAGAACTTCGTCCACCG
>CAJLUE010000138.1 GCA_905209765.1 uncultured Collinsella sp.
GGTCGCCGCCCTTGCGCGCGCGGTTGCGGCCCGCGCCCGCACCGGCAGCGCCCGCGGCCCCGGCAAAACCCGAGCCCCAATCGCTGCCCCAGGCGCCGTTACCGCTAAAGATGCTGTCGAAGATGTCGCCCCAGCCGCTCGCGCCGGCACCGGCGCCGTAGCCACCGCTATACGCGCCGCCCGCGCCCGGCATGCCGCCGAACATGAGCATCTGGTCGTACTCTTTGCGCTTCTTCTCGTCCGAAAGCGTCTCGTAGGCCTCGCTAATCTCCTTAAACTTGGCCTCGTCGCCGCCGGCATCGGGGTGATATTTTTGCGCGAGCTTGCGAAACGCGCTCTTAATCTCTTTGTCGGAGGCGCTCTTGGATACGCCCAGGATGTCATAGAAGGTTTTGCCTGCAGCCATCGTAGCTCCTCTCCTGTTACGTCCGCCGCCCAGCGGACGACGGCTCATGCTTTCATATGGCACTAGGCCAGAAAGGGCCCCGGGTGTTGCCCCGGGGCCCTTCTCAATTACTCCTCGGTGCTCTCGGCCGTATCGGCCGTGGCATCCTCGGGCGCCGCTTCGGGCTCCGGTGCGGGGCGCTTCTCGCCACCGTAGGTCACCGTCACCATCGCGGAGCGCAGGATGCGGTCCGCCATGCGGTAGCCCTTCTGGTACACGTCGTTGACGGTCTCGTCGTACTGCGATGCGTCCTCGACACGCCCCACGGCCTGGTGCTCGAGCGGATCGAACGCCTCGCCCTTGGGGTCGATGGGCTCAACGCCCTCGTGCGCAAACACATCGAGCAGCTTGGCATGCACCGCATCGACGCCATCGACGAACTGCTTAAAATCGTCGGAAAGCTCCTGGCTACGGGCATGGTCGATTGCACGCTCGATATCGTCAACCACCGGCAGCAGCGCAGTGACGAGCTTCTCGGTCGCGCGCTCGCGCTCGGCGATGCGCTCGTTGGCGGTGCGACGGCGGAAGTTCTCCCAGTCGGCCTGCAGGCGGGCGGTGCGCTCGGTAGCGTCCTTCGCCTTGTCCTCGGCGGCCTTCTGAGCCTCTGCCGCAGCATCGAGCTCATTGCGCACGTCGGCAAGCTCCTTTTGGGCCTGCTCGAACTTGAGCTTAAAGTCGTTGTCGGCGGCTTCCTCACCGGCGCGGATAGCGGCTTCCACCATCTCGTCCTCGGTCATCGTCGCCTCCTTGTTGGAATCCTCTACCTGGTTCTCGGCAGCCTCGGCGGCCTCGGCCTCGTTGGCCTCGGTATCGTCGACGGCCTCTACGGGAATCTTCACGTCCTTCTCCTCAGAGTCAACGGGGGCGGCGCCAGCGGCAGCCGCCTCCGTGCGAGCTTTACGGGCGGACATGATTACTTGTCCTCGTCGTCCACAACCTCGTAGTCAGCGTCGACAACGTCATCGTCGGCAGGCTGGGCACCGGCGGCGCCGTCGGTCTGCTGCTGAGCGTCGGCGTAGACAACCTGGGCCAGCTCGTAGGCCACGGACTGCAGGGACTCGCCAGCGGCCTTGATAGCCTCGACGTCAGAGCCCTCGAGCGCCTTCTTGGCGTCGGCGATAGCGGCCTCGGCCTTGGACTTCACATCGGCGGAAACCTTGTCGCCCAGCTCGTTGAGGGTCTGCTCGGTGGAGTAGCACAGGCTGTCGGTCTGGTTGCGGACCTCGACCTCTTCCTTCTGCTTCTTGTCCTCCTCGGCATGAGCCTCGGCGTCCTTGACCATACGATCGACTTCGTCGTCGGACAGAGCGGTGGAGCCGGAAATAGTGATCTGCTGCTCCTTGCCGGTGCCCTTGTCCTTAGCGGAAACCTTGACGATACCGTTGGCGTCGATGTCGAAGGTGACCTCGATCTGCGGCACGCCGCGGCGGGCAGCCGGGATGCCGGTCAGCTGGAACTTACCGAGCGACTTGTTGTCGCGGGCAAGCTCGCGCTCGCCCTGGAGCACGTTGATCTCGACGCTGGTCTGGTTGTCGGCAGCGGTGGAGTAGACCTCGGTCTTGGAGGTCGGGATCGTGGTGTTGCGGTCGATCATCTTGGTCATGATGCCGCCCATGGTCTCGACGCCCAGCGACAGCGGGGTAACGTCGAGCAGCAGGATGCCCTCGACGTCGCCGGTGAGCACGCCGCCCTGGACGGCAGCGCCGTCGGCAACGACCTCGTCGGGGTTCACGGACATGTTGGGCTGCTTGCCGGTCATGGTCTTGACGAGCTCCTGGACGGCGGGCATACGAGTGGAGCCGCCGACGAGGATGACCTCGGTCAGATCGGAGAGCTTAAGCTTGGCGTCGCGCAGGGCGTTGGTGACAGGCTGCTTGCAGCGCTCGAGCAGGTCGCGGGTGATCTTCTCGAACTCGGCACGGGTCAGCGTGTAGTTGAGGTGCAGCGGGCCGGACTGGTTCATGGTAATGAACGGCAGGTTGATGGTGGTCTGCTGGGCGGCGGAGAGCTCCTTCTTGGCGTTCTCGGCGGCCTCCTTCAGACGCTGCAGGGCCATGGGGTCCTGACGCAGGTCGACGCCGTTCTCCTGCTGGAACTTATCGGCCATCCAGTCGATGACGCGCTGATCCCAGTCGTCGCCGCCCAGGTGGTTGTCGCCCGAGGTGGACAGAACCTCAAACACGCCGTCGGCGAGGTCGAGGATGGAGACGTCGAAGGTGCCGCCGCCCAGGTCGAAGACCAGGATGCGCTGGTCGGTGCCCTGCTTGTCCAGGCCATAGGCCAGGGCAGCAGCGGTCGGCTCGTTGACGATACGCTTGACGTTGAGGCCAGCGATCTTGCCGGCGTCCTTGGTGGCCTGACGCTGGGCGTCGTTGAAGTAGGCCGGGACGGTGATGACGGC
>CAJLUE010000139.1 GCA_905209765.1 uncultured Collinsella sp.
GCGGAGTAAATAGGTATCGCTCCGCCACCTCACAGGTAGATTCCTTCGTTTGAAAGGTTATGAATAATGGCTAAAGAACTCGATTTCGACGCTATCAAGGCTGCTGCTGAGTCCCACCGTGCTGATATGACGCGTTTTCTTCGCGCAATGATTAGCCATCCCTCTGAGTCTTGCGAGGAGGGTGAGGTTGTCGCTTGCATCAAGGCCGAGATGGAGAGCCTTGGCTATGACGAGGTCAAGGTCGACGGCCTGGGCAACGTTATGGGCTTTATGGGCGAGGGCGACAAGATCATCGCCATCGACTCCCACATCGACACCGTCGGCATCGGCAACATCGAGAACTGGGACGCCGATCCCTATGAGGGCTACGAGACCGACGAGATCATCTACGGCCGCGGCGGCTCCGACCAGGAGGGTGGCATGGCTTCTGCTACCTACGCTGCCAAGATGATGAAGGACATGGGCCTCATCCCCGAAGGCTACAAGATCATGGTCGTCGGCACCGTCCAGGAAGAGGACTGCGACGGCATGTGCTGGCAGTACATCTACAACAAGGACGGCATTAAGCCCGAGTTCGTCATTTCCACCGAGCCCACCGACGGTGGCATCTACCGCGGTCACCGCGGCCGCATGGAGATCCGCGTCGACGTTCACGGCACCTCCTGCCACGGCTCCGCTCCCGACCGCGGCGACAACGCCATCTACAAGATGGCCGACATCATCGCTGACGTCCGCGCCCTCAACAACAACGGCTGCGACGAGTCGACCGACATCAAGGGCCTCGTCAAGATGCTCGACCCCAAGTACAACCCCGAGCACTTCGAGGACGCCCGCTTCCTGGGCCGCGGCACCTGCACCGTCAGCCAGATCTTCTACACCAGCCCCAGCCGTTGCGCCGTCGCTGACTCCTGCGCCATCTCCATCGACCGTCGCATGACCGCCGGTGAGACCTGGGAGTCCTGCCTGGACGAGATCCGTAACCTGCCGGCCGCCAAGAAGTACGGCGACGACGTGAAGGTCTCCATGTACATGTACGACCGTCCGTCCTGGACCGGCGAGGTCTACGAGACCGAGGCTTACTTCCCCACGTGGATCAACAAGGAGACCGCTCCGCACGTCAAGGCCCTCGTCGACGCCCACAAGGCCATGTTCGGTGACGAGCGCATCGGCTGCGAGCCCAGCATGGACAAGCGCACCGGTCGCCCGCTGTGCGACAAGTGGACCTTCTCCACGAACTGCGTTTCCATCCAGGGCCGCTATGGCATCCCCTGCGTCGGCTTTGGCCCGGGTGCCGAGTCTCAGGCTCACGCTCCCAACGAGGTCACCTACAAGGACGACCTGGTCACCGCTGCCGCCATGTATGTGGCTGCCCTGAACCTCTACGATCCGAGCCAGGCCGATGGCGATGCCACCGTGTTCCGCGCCGGTCTGACCAACAACAAGATCGACTAGTCCCATTCCTCGATCTTGTTGAGCCGGGGACAGTTTATGCCCCCGGCGCCTCCTGTTGACTTGGGGCCCGCGGTCGTTATCTCCCATGCTTCCTCGACGGTAGCGGGTCCTCGTCATAGCGCTCTGCATGTTCTAGCCACACGCGCATGCCGGAGCACATCTACTCATTGCGATCGTTTCACCTTTAGAAAGGACATTTACATGGACGCCAAGTTTACCGAGCTCGTCGAGCAGCTGAACGGCCTCGACTTTAAGGGTATGTACGGCAGTGACTTCCTGCACACCTGGGACAAGACCACCGATGAGCTCAAGGCGCTCTACATCGTCGCCGACGCCCTGCGCGAGCTGCGCGAGAACAACGTTTCGTCCAAGATCTTCGACTCGGGCCTGGCCGTCTCCCTGTTCCGCGACAACTCCACCCGTACGCGCTTCTCCTTCTCTAAGGCCGCCAACCTGCTCGGCCTTGAGCTGCAGGACCTGGACGAGAAGAAGTCCCAGATCGCTCACGGCGAGACCGTCCGCGAGACCGCTACTATGATCTCCTTTATGGCCGACGTCATCGGCATCCGCGACGACATGTACATCGGCAAGGGCGACGCCTACATGGCCGAGGTCTCTGAGTCTGTCCAGCAGGCCTACGAGGACGGCGTTCTGGATCACCGTCCCACGCTCATCTCCCTGCAGTCCGACTCCGACCACCCGACGCAGTCCTCTGCCGACATGCTCTACCTCATCAACGAGTTTGGCGGTCTTGAGAACCTCAAGGGCAAGAAGGTTGCCGTCACCTGGGCCTATTCGCCCTCTTACGGCAAGCCGCTGTCCTGCCCGCAGTCGCTGATCAGCCTGCTGCCCCGCTTTGGCATGGACGTCACCCTGGCTCACCCCGAGGGCTACGACCTCATGCCCGAGGTCGTCGAGCGCGCTAAGACCTATGCCGCCGAGTCCGGCACCACCTTTAAGCAGGTCAACACCATGGCCGAGGCCTTCGAGGGCGCCGACATCGTGATCCCCAAGAGCTGGGCTCCGTTTGCCGCCATGGAGAAGCGCACCAACCTGTACGCCGAGGGCGACGACGCCGGCATCGCAGCGCTCGAGAAGGAGCTGCTCGCCCAGAACGCCACCCATCAGGACTGGTGCTCCACGACCGAGCTCATGGAGAAGACTGCCAACGGCCAGGACACCATCTTTATGCACCCGCTGCCCGCCGACATCTCCGGCGTCTCCTGCGAGCACGGCGAGGTCAACGCCGACGTCTTCGACATGCACCGCGTGGGCATGTACAAGGAGGCCAGCTACAAGCCGTACGCCATCGCAGCCATGATGTTCCTGCAGAAGGTTGCCGATCCCGCCGCTACCCTCAAGGCCCTCGACGAGCGCAACACCGC
>CAJLUE010000140.1 GCA_905209765.1 uncultured Collinsella sp.
CCGCTGCACCGGGCGACATTGTGTGGCGCGACGGCAGCGTGGTCGGGCGCCACAATGGCGCGCTGCGCTACACCATCGGCCAGCGCAAGGGCTTGGGCGTCGCGATGGCGCATCCCGTGTATGTAACGGGCGTCGACGCCGCCAACAACACCGTTCATCTGGGCGAGGCCGAGGACCTGACCGCCGCTGCCCTCACGGCCGATGAGTGGATCTGGAGCGCGCCAGATGCACGCATGGAGGCAGAGCTCGACGCCGGCGGCATTCACGTAGGTGCCAAGTACCGCTACCGTCAGAAAGACCAGGCAGCAGTGCTCACGCGCGGCGCAAACGGGCAAATGCTGCTAACTTTTGACGAGCCGCAACGAGCCATCGCCCCCGGCCAAGCCGTTGTAGTCTATCGCGGCGATATCGTCCTGGGCGGCGGCACGGTGACCGGCGCACTTAAGTAGCCGCAGGTTTATCGCTGCACGTGTCGAAGCACCTCAACAGCGGCACTAACCTCGATTACGCGACGCTCGAGGCCGCGGCAAATGGCCTCGAGTCGACTCTCCGCCGTCGCCCATTCGCTCTGCGAAAGAATCTCGATCGCCTCATCAACAAATCCGTTGAGCCGCGATGGATCGAACCAATCGAGCGAGTCCGCAAGCGCCAGCTGGACGGAAGGGTCGGGCCCAAACGGCTTAGCGGAAAACCCAAACTCCCCAGCTGCGAGCACGGCAGTTGGTACGTTGTACCACAGGCAGTTGCCGCTATCGAACAGCGGAGCAGGCCTTATCTCCAGGGTATCGACATTGCGGATGATGCCGAAGTTTCGCCAATGGCGGTCGCTGTTGGCCAAAAGGGCATCGCAGACAATCATCTGCGACATAGACCTTCTCACAGCGGCCTCATCGACACCATGCTTGCCGAGGTAGTGGCAGTACCGGTCGTACGTCGAGCTTCCTCGCTGGCCGCCAAGGGTGTTCTTAACGTAAACAGCCGGAACATATTCCTCGCGGCCGTCTAGAAAATCGTCGCACAGACACACAGGGCCATCGAACATCCGCTCAACCGTATAAGGAACAAACTCGCCCTCCGACAGCAAGCGACGATGCAGAGCCGTTGCAACCGCCTCGTTAAAGGGACGCTGATCGTCCATCCCGCACCCTTTAGCCAAAACGCGAATGCCGTTTCGGATCATCCACGATTTAGGAAGCTCGCCCTCGGACGTGTTATCCGGATTTTTAAGACCGATGCCTTCCAGCCAACCCGAACGCTCTTCGGGCGCCGATCGCTCAAAATCATTCTCGAAGTAATTGAGGTTTCGCCATTCGAGCCCGTCGCATTCTGCCGGTCGCAGCCAATAGCAATCCGAAAGCGAGAGGCCCAGGCACTGAACCGGCACCTCAGTGCCGTTGACAATCCCCAGCTCGCGGTAACGCGAGATAAGCCCAGGGCGAACATCGGGTACCGACCGATGCCCCCACCACGCGTTGAGCTCCCGCTTATTCACCGTTGGAGAAGAGCTCGAGCACGTGCCAAACGGCATTCGTTGCGCATCGAGGACCTCGGCGATTTCGAAGGGAAACTCGCGCGTCGGATCAAATGAGACATGCGCGACCTCATGGTCGGCCGACATCAGCGTAAACTTGCGTCCCACATCGGCCGCAGGACGGCGCCCTCGTTTGCGGACCTTTTGATAGGCGATCGCAGAATTGTACTCGACCATCTTCTGTCCGCCCACAATATCGCACGCGAGCGTTCCCGATGCGGCAAGTTGAGATATGCGGGCTTTCGTAACGCCCAGCAGGCAGGCAGCATCACCCATAGATAAGTACTCAGATGCATTCATATGCCGCATCACCTCGTTAAGTATTCCAAACGTTAAGTTAATTAGTTACATACAGTATAATACTAAACAGAATGAAGCGAAAAAAGGCCCGAGAAATCGGGCCTTAGCGATTGGTCAGCCGAGTCGCAAGCTGCTCCCCTAGCGCTGAACGTAGGCGCGAACCAGCTCATAGGTATTGCGCACGCCGTCGATGTGGCTGCGCTCGTAGTTGTGGCTCGCGTACACGCCGGGGCCGATCAGACCATGACGAATGTCGTAGCCGGCAGAGAGCGTGGCCTCGACGTCCGAGCCGTAGTGCGGGTACACGTCGATGGCATAATCGAGCTCCAGCTCGCGCGCGATATTGGACAGCGTGGTCACCAGATCGTAGTTGTACGGACCGCCCGAATCCTTGGCGCAAATCGAAACCATGCGCTCGGTGCAGCCCAGGTCGTCGCCCACGCAGCCCATGTCCACGCTGATCATCTCGCGCGTGTCGGCCGGCACAAAGGCGCCGCCGTGGCCGACCTCCTCGTACACCGTAAAGAGCAGCGAAACCTTGCGCGAAAGGGTCAACTCGCCGTCGGCGACAGCGCGGGCCAAACCCAGCAGAATCGACGCGGACAGCTTGTCGTCAAGGAAGCGACTCTTGATGTAGCCGCTCTCCGTCACCGTGGTGCGCGGATCCATGGCGATGATGTCGCCCGTCTGAATGCCCAGCTCAAGCACGTCATCCTTGCTGTCAACGTTCTCGTCGAGCAGGATTTCCATGTTCTTCTCGATGGTCTTGACCGGCTCATCGGCCACATGCGCCGAAGGCTCAGTATTGAGGACCACGCCCGTGTAGACATTACCGTCACGCGTGTAGACGGTGCAGTTCTCGCCATCGGCCGTAGACCACTGGTGCCCACCAAGCGTCGTGGGACGCAGGCGGCCATTGTCCTTAATGGAACGCACCATGGCGCCCAGGGTATCGACATGGCTCGCCAGTACGAGCGGCTCACCCTC
>CAJLUE010000141.1 GCA_905209765.1 uncultured Collinsella sp.
CGCACGGCCTCGAGGTCCGCCTCGCTGGGGTTCTCCTTGGTGTAGACCGGGGTAAAGCAGTTGATCATGCCGATCTTGGCATCGCTGCGAACGGCGCCCTCGTCATAGGCGCGACGGTAGTTGGCCACGGCCAGCGCATGTGCCAGCGAGATGTGATACTGCACGGTGCGAGCGCGGCTAAAGTCGTGGAGCTGCGGGAACCACACGCCCTCCTGATAGCGCTGCTCGGGCTCGACGATGGGCTCGTTAAAGGTGAACCAGTACTTGATCTCCTGGCCAAACTCGTGGAAGGCGACGTCGGCGTAATGTGCGTAAGCCTCGACAACCTCACGGCTCTCCCAGCCGCCACGGTTAAAAAGGTAGGTGGGCATGTCAAAGTGGTACAAGTTGACAAACGGCTCCAGGCCGGCTTCGCGAGAGGCGCGGAACAACTCGTGATACCACGCGGCGCCTTCCTCGTTGAGGTTGCCGTCGGCATCGAGCAGACGGCTCCACTGGATGGAAGTGCGATAGGTATCCAGGCCCAAGTCCTTCAAAATGCGAAGGTCTTCCTGGTACTTGGCCATAAAGTCATTGCCGGCGTAAGAGCCAACGCAGTTGTAGAACGAGCCCAGATCCTGGATGGACCAGGTGTCCCACAGGTTCTCGAGCTTGCCGCCCTGGTTCCACTGACCCTCAGTCTGCGGGCCGGACATAGCAGCGCCAAAGAAGAAGTCGTTGGGCAGCTGATACTGTGCCATCAAAGTCCTCGCTTTCGTGTTCTAGAGCTTCCGGTTGGAGACGGGTTTGCTTTGGCAGGTTATCCGGCGCGGGCGCGCACCGGTCATACCGATATCCAACCCGCCAAAACAAAACCGTCCCCAAACGGTCGATCCTGTTCTGCGGAAAGATTCCGTTCGTTGCTTAAACTATAGCGTTCTAATTCTAAAAGTAAAGCGTCTTTTTCTTTTTTCTTTCTCGAGCTTCTTAGATAAAGGTTATATGGGTGCCTTGTTAAGGGTTATACTTACTTGCGTATTGATATATGTCGGAAAGGAGGTTCAATGATTCCCAAATACGAGGCAATAGCTGCAGATATTCGTCGAAGCATCGAGGATGGCACTCTTAAACCGGGCGACAAGCTTCCCACCGTCGTTGAGTTCTGCGAGCTCTATAGCGTTTCCAAAATCACCGTCAAACGAGCTATCGAGCAAATCACCGAGGAAGGTCTTATTACCAGCCGACGCGGATCGGGTACCTACGTTAAGGACACGGCGGGACTTCCCGGTCAGGCGTTTTTCCAGGGCAAAAACGACCGTGCCCAGGGCTTTTCGTATGAGCACCGCGGGGAGAAGGTGACCTCGGTGGTCTACGATTTCTCGATTGTTAATCCACCAGCGGACATCGCAGCCCAGCTGGGAATTGCCGAGGATGACTTTGCCTATCACATCGTGCGCGTGCGTCAGGCCGATGAGAAGCCCATCGTTATCGAGTACACCTACATGCCCCTCGAGCTGATTCCAGGCCTTAAAAAGAAGGACCTGTACGGATCGGTCTACCACTTCATCCGCGAGCAATGTGGGCTGAAGATTTCGAGCTTCCACCGTACCATTCGCGCCGTGGCAGCAACCGAGGAAGAAGCCGAGCGCTTGGACACCAAGCCTGGCTCTCCCCTGCTCGAGCTCACCCAGATTGGCTTTTTGGACAGCGGCGCCGCCTTTGAGTATTCGGTCTCGCGCAACGTTGGCGACCGCTTTGAGTTGCACAACGTAACGTTGGCATAGGTTTTTGTAGTCATCCGGGCGCTCGCTTTGAGCTGTTTTGTGCAGCGCCCGCGCAACACAATGGGGGTATGAACATGTCCGATTTGATTAAGCTGACGCCGATCTTCCACGAGAAGATCTGGGGCGGTCGCCAGCTCGAAACCGTATTTGGCTACGACATTCCCGATGGCCCCATCGGTGAGTGCTGGGCCATCTCGGCCCACCCCAACGGCGACTGCCAGATTGCGGAGGGCCCGTATGCCGGCCACACGCTGTCGTGGCTGTGGGCCGAGCATCGCGAGCTCTTTGGCAACTGCGAGGGCAAGGAGTTCCCGCTGCTCATTAAGATTCTGGACGCCAAGGACGACCTTTCGATCCAGATTCATCCCAACGACGAGTACGCTGCCGAGCACGAGAACGGTAGCCTGGGCAAAACCGAGTGTTGGTATGTGCTGGACTGCGAGCCCGACGCCACGATCATCGTCGGCCAGCGTGCCAAGGACCGCGCCGAGGCCGCACAAATGATCGAGGAAGGACGTTGGGACGACATGCTCAACGTGTTGCCGATTCACAAGGGCGACTTTTTCCAGATTGATTCCGGTACCGTGCACGCCATCAAGACCGGCACGCTCATTTTGGAGACGCAGCAGTCGAGCGACGTGACGTATCGTCTGTACGACTACGACCGTCCCGGCACTGACGGCAACCTGCGCCCGCTGCACATTGAGCAGAGCCTCGACTGCATCGACTTTGATGCTCAGGCTCCGACCGACGGCACGGTGACCGCGCCCGAGGTGGACGGCGTGACCGAGCTCGAGTCCAACCCCTGCTACACCGTCGATCGCGTGCGCGTCAACGGCAGCAAGACCCTCGACCAGCGCTGGCCCTTCATGTGCCTGTCGGTCATCGACGGCGAAGGCACCGTCTGCGGCGACCCCGTCCACAAGGGAAGCCACCTGCTGGCCCCGAGCACCGTCAGCTCCATCGACCTCGAAGGCAAGATGGAACTGATCATC
>CAJLUE010000142.1 GCA_905209765.1 uncultured Collinsella sp.
CGGCTTTGACATGGGCAAAGGCTCCGGCCCCGTCAACCACATGTGGCAGTATTAAAGCCCGCAGCCCAAAACCACCGCAAAGGGGACAGGCACCTTTACGGCAGTTCCCACAAACATCTCGATCTGTAACAGTTAGAGCCCATTTTTCGGCCCACCTGTTACAGATCGAGACTTTCAAATTCCGCTGAGAAGATAATCTCAATCTGTAACATCTAGCCCGTTTTCGGCCTTACAACTGTTACAGATCAAGACAAACAAACGAATCAAGCCACCGCAAAGGTACCTTTGTGGTGCTTTGGAGCAGCGCTACTCACCGAGCATGTCCTGGAGCTTGGCTGCCACGGCGTGGCCCAGGCTCTCGTGGCTTTCGGGCATCATGTGCAGATAATCGATATCGCCTGGCTCGGCAAACTCGGCGGCATTCAAAAAGTCGCAGCCAAACTGCTCGGCCACGTGCGCGTAGTACTCGGCAAAATGCTCCGAGGCCTCGACGGAATGCTTGTCAAAATCGGTCATATATACATCGGCGATCTGCGGCTTGATCTTGATAGGAGCCATCAGCAGAATTCGCGGACAAGGCGCGGCGTCGGTCCACGGAAACGCGCGGACGGCGCGAATCAGCGCCATGGCGCCACGGGCGATATCGGAAGCTGTCACGTTAAAGACCGTCTTACAGTCGTTGGTGCCCAGCATGATCACAATGGCGTCCAGCGGCTTATGGGCCTCGAGCAGCATCGGAAGCGCGCGAATGCCGTTGAGGTTAGTGTCCAGATGACACATATCGTCGCGCACCGTCGTGCGACCGTTGAGCCCCTCCTCAATCACATGCCAGCCCTCGCCCAAGTCACGCTGTGCCACGCCGCACCAGCGCACATCCTGTGCATAGCGCACCGCGGTGCCATCGCGCATACCAGCCGGATCATAGCCATAGGTATTGCTGTCACCAAAGCACAGAACGTTTTTCATCGTAAGCCTCTCCTTTAGTAAAAAGCCGACGGGAGCAGCCCTCCCGCCGGCTCGACCTATCTGTCGGCCCGTACCGATTACAGGTACTTGCGCCAATCGTCATCGTCCTCATCGTCCTCGGCGGCAGCCTGGGCCTGCTCGGCGGCGCGAGCAGCCGCAGCGCGTGCGGCAACCTGGGCATAGGACTCCTCGTTGCGCTCGGGGAAGTTTGCCAGCACGTGCTCGAACTTGGCAAAATCCTCATCCCATCGCGTAGAAGGCACGGTAAAGAACACCTGCTTGACCTTAAAGTCGCCCGATGCGAGCTCCTTGCGGAAGAGCTCGGCCGCGGCCTCGGCGTCGAAGCCGTTGTTGTCGCAACCCCAAGCACCCAGTACGAGCTTCTCGCGACCCAGCTCGTCGCAGATGGCAAGCACAAAGCGGATGCGATCGCGCAGAGCGTCAAGCAAGGCATCGTCGCTCACGCGATACTCCTGACGAGCACGCTTGGCGTTGGGCGCGGCGGCCACGATTACGTCGGCATAGGCGTGCACATGGTTGCGGTCGAAGCGCACCGCGGGCACCACCAGCGCACGGTTGCGGTACAGCTCGCAGTTGATGTTGCGGCGACGGTTCTCACCGTACCACTTACGCTGCTTATCGAGGACGTTGTACAGGTACGAATCGGCGCACAGCGTGGCCTCCTGGCCCAGGTAGCCCTGGATATAGCCGCCGCCCGGATTGGTAAACGAGGCAAAGGCAAGCACGGCCATATCGCAGAACTGCGCGTAGCCTCGGCCGTTATCGAGGATTGCCTGCGTGGCGGAAGCATCAAGCACAGTGACCTCGGGCAGGGCCGGAGCAGGCTCCTCGGCGGGCTCGGACTCAGCCTCGTCGGCCGACTCGGCGGACTCGAGCGCCACCTCGGGCTCGACCGCGGTCTCTACCTCGGCAGCGTCAGCCTCCGCAGCCTCGGCAGCCTGCTCCTCAGCAGTCGCCGCCTTCTGGGCCTTGGCCTTCATCGCCGCGACAAAACCGGCAGGCATACCATCGAACTCGCGCACGCCGGCAAGCGAACGCTCGATGTCCTTGGCGCAGGCCTCGGACACAGCCGCCACATGACGCTCGGCGGCCTTGGCACGCGCCTCGCGCTTGGGATTGGGCTGACCCGCTCGGTTAGACCTGCGGTTACGGTTCCTGTTGTCGACATCTGCCATACGTGGCCACCTTTCCTGTCGCTGCCGCTATCGGCTTTTTCCCATCCATGATACCCCGCCGCGCACAAAAAAGACGGCCCCGAAGGACCGCCTTTCGTATCGTTTTACCCTGTCCGGCAGGAAGCGTCGCAATGCCGCGCTTTAATCGCGACGGCCAAGGATGTTCAGGATGCGCAGGAACACATTGATGATGTCCACGAACAGGTTGGACGCCATGAGCACGGCGTTGGGCAGCGTGGGCGGCACCGTCGTGGCAACATAGGTGTCGTAGCCAATAAACCCGGCGAACACCACGATCACGATCAGGTCGGTGATAGACTGCGAGACGCCCATGAACATCAGCACGATCTCGACCAGAATCGTGGCAAGCAGGATGCCAAAGCCGATGCCGTACACACGCTGGAAGAACTTGGGGAAGGTCACGCCCAGCGCGCCAAAGACAAAGGTGATTGCAGCGGTGGCGATAAAAGCGGTGTTGATGGTGGGCAGGTCATAGTTGGCAAGGCCAAACGACGCGGTCAGGCCAAAGGT
>CAJLUE010000143.1 GCA_905209765.1 uncultured Collinsella sp.
TACTGTTTATCGGCGAGGTCGAGGATGCCGAGCGCCTGAGCGACGAGACGCCGCTGACGTACGACTACTATCACAAGGTTCTGAAGGGCAAGACGCCTCCGAAGGCCTCGTCCTATCAAGGCTAGAATTGTTGTAAAAACACTTGCATTATTTTATTGAGAACATATACTAATAAGCGAAGTACATCACCAGTCGCGTTCGAGAGGAGAACATCATGGCTGAGGAGAAGAAGACGTATAAGTTCGTGTGCGTCGTTTGCGGTTACGAGGTTGAGGTCGATACGCCCGAGCTGCCCGAGGACTACGTGTGCCCGGTGTGCGGCGTCGGTCCCGATCAGTTTGAGCTCGTCGAAGAGTAGCTCGCAGGCACACGGCGAAAGCCGAACATAGCTCTGTCCAAGGGCCCCGGTCGGTCATCCCGGCCGGGGCCCTTTTCTTCCGTCCCCAAGGGATCACGGCTGCTGTTAGCCGATCCTTTCTGTCATGAGTCCGGCCGACTGTTTGTCTCAATCTGTAACATGTGGCGGCTCAAAACGGGTCTATCTGTTACAGATTGAGACAAAAGGTTGGAGCTGAAGAAAGGTCTCGATCTGTAACATCTAGAAGCGGAAATTGGGTCCACTTGTTACAGATCAAGACAAACCAAAACCATCCGGCAGAAGATCTCAATCTGTAACATCTAGCAGTGAAAACGGGGTCTACGTGTTACAAATTGAGACAAACGGAGCTGTCCCTCGGAATGATCTCGATTTGTAACATCTAGACATCAAAAGCGGGTCTAGATGTTACAGATCGAGACGTTTGCCTGGGTAGGTGTCCTGCCCCATTACATCCCTGTCAACAGCACGACATCGAGAATCGTCACGATGGCACCGATCCCTACGAGCAGCGCGTTGAGCGGGCGCGAGTTGGCGTATTTGCCCATGACGCGGGGCGAACTGGTGAGTCGTATGAGCACAAAGACCGTAATCGGCAGCTGAAGCGACAGCAGTGCCTGACTCCAGATGAGACCTTCAAAAGGATTTGGGACGACCAGGCACGCCGCCACTGCGCCGACGAAACAAGCCGCCACCCCGATCGAGGAATGTCGATCGTGGATGTCGTATTCCTCGTCGAACATGCCCTCGGTGATGGTGCCCGCCGCCATGCCCGCCGTCACACTACTCGAGAGGCCCGCGAACAGCAGCGCCACGGCAAAGATGGTCGAGCTCGCCGGGCCCAAGATGGGGGAGAGCGTGGCCGCCGCGACGGCGAGGTCGTCTACGACAATGCCGTGCGCAAAGAAGGTCGTTGCGGCCAGGATGACCATGGCCGAGTTGATTGCCCAGCCCACGCCCATCGAAAAGAGCGTGTCGAAGAGCTCGTAGCGCAGACGTTCTTCGATAACCTGCTCGCCTTGGCCTTCGAAGTGCATGGATTGGATGACCTCGGAGTGCAGGAAGAGGTTGTGGGGCATAACGACCGCACCCAGGACACTCACGATAATCGCGGCAGAGCCGGTGGGCATACTGGGCGTGATCCAGCTTGCGGCGGCTTGCGGCCAGTTGACCTTGATCAGCGCAAGCTCGGCCAAAAACGAGAGTCCTACCACGCCTACGAAGGCGATGATCCATCGCTCGGCGCGCTTGTAGGAACTCGTCATGAGCATCGCCATCGATACTGCCGCCACGATGACACAGCCCGCGCGCACGGGCAGCCCAAAGAGCATCTGGAGCGCGATCGCACCGCCCAGGACTTCGGCCATGGCGGTGGCGATGGTCGCGAGATAAGCACTGACGAGTACCGTGCGTCCAACGAAGCGGGGGAGGTAACGTGTCGTGGCCTCGGCAAGACAGGCGCCCGTGGCGATACCCAGGTGTGCCGCGTTGTGCTGCAGCACAATGAGCATAATCGTGGACAGCGTGACGATCCACAGCAGCGCGTAGCCAAACTGCGAGCCCGCGGCCATATTGGAGGCCCAGTTGCCCGGGTCGATAAAGCCGACGGTCACGAGCAGTCCGGGGCCGATATGCCGTGCGATGTCGAGTCCTCCGTGACCACCGGTGCGTCGGGAGCCAAAGTGTTGTTTGAGATGGTTGAGCATGGTGCGCTCCTGCGTGCCGTTTGTTTGACGCCGCAAAGGACACCCGTTTTAGGCTTAAAAGTTAACCTAGACTAACAGAATTGCCGTATTTGAATAGGATAGTGAAAGGGGGCTGCCGAAATGTCTTGATCTGTAACAACTAGGGATGGAAATTAGGCCTAGTTGTTACAGATCGAGACAGGAAGAAATGGTCCTATGGAAAATCTCGATCTGTAACGGCTGACCGCCAAAACCGGCTCTTCGTGTTACAGATCAAGACAAACCAAAACCGTCCTGCAGAAAATCTCAATCTGTAACATCTAGGCGCCAAAATTGGGTCTTCCTGTTACAGATTGAGATGTTTGAAGCGGTGAGCTTACGGGCCGAACCTGGGGCCCTTGTTGTTGCCCTTGAGGTCGGCGGTGTCCACTCGTGGGGCGCGCGTTACGCGATTGTTTCGAAACGGGCGGGAAACACAACGGGTCGGCGATGCTCCTAGTATGCCTATTCAACTGACTGTCTAAATATCTAGGGGAGGATCGCGATGCAGGCAGATTCCGCTCAGCAGCAGGGCCTTTATCGC
>CAJLUE010000144.1 GCA_905209765.1 uncultured Collinsella sp.
ATCCCTCGGCAAATCCCGCCAACTATACGGTGCGCACCAGCGAGCTCTCGATGCAAATCTCCGACGCTGCCGACGCCCTCCGCAAGGCCGAGGAAGATATTCCGCGCGTGACTGCCGATCTTGAGCATTCACTCGCCGCCGCCGAGCAGGCCGTCGAGCAGGCACAGGCCCCCATCGCCGACGCTAAACGCGCGCACCAGGCCGTAACGGCTGAGGCAGATGCCGCGCGCGACGAGCTGCAGTCCGCAAAAACTGCCGCCGCGACGCGCCAGCGCGAGCTGCGCGAAAAGATCGCCACGCAGGACAAGGCACGCCGCGAGCAAGAGCAGGCCATCGCAAACGCCCGGGCAGATGCCGCGCATGCGCAGTCGATTATCGAACAGGCGACCGAGGTGCACGACCACCCAGAGATCACTGAGTCGCTTGCAGGATCCTTGGCCCGAGACAAAGCCGAACACGCCGAGACCGAGCGAGAGGTTACCCAGCTCGAAGCCACCGAGGACGCGGTGCGCGAGCGTACCCGCGACTCACGCATCAAATTCACCGGCGCCATCGTCTGCATCATCGCCGCAATCCTGGCAATCATCGCAATCTGGCTGTTCGCGAGCAAGTAAACCCGCTGCCAAAAACGCCCCAACGCAGTTGCGGTGAGATAGTTCCTATTGAGCCCTCAAAAAGCCCAATTCAAGAACTATCTCACCGCAACTTTTTGATGCAAGATAGTCGTTGGGGACGTTCTTAAACGACTAGTCGAACAAGAACGTCCCCAACGACTAGTCAAGTGCCAAGCGCCGCAAGAGTGTCCCCTTTGACTAGTCATTTAAGAACGTCCCCAATGACCACAGCAACAACCACGGCAACGCCAATGTTTTGGCGAAGTCAGCGAAAACGCCCCTAAGCGAGCAAGGTGACGTGAAAGAGGAGGGCATTGACCTTCTGGTCATGCCCGACGATTGAACGTCAGATTGCCGCTTAGGGGCGTTTGCAGCGTCGAGCCGTTACGCGGTTCGTAGAACCGCGTAACTAACAAATGAGCATCGCATCACCAAAGCTGAAGAAGCGGTAGCGCTCCTCGATGGCGGCGGCGTAGGCATCCATGATCTGGTCGCGGGAGGCAAGCGCGCTTACGAGCATCATGAGCGTGGAACGCGGCACATGGAAGTTTGTGATCAGTGCGTCAACCACGTGATAGGTCGAGCCAGGCATGAGGTAGAGCTGCGTCGTCGCGTTCTCGCGCACCACGATGTCACCGCGGCCGAGCGTGTCGGCGCCGTCCTCACGGCCCTCAAAATAGCGCGCCGTCACAGCCGGATCGGACACCGGAGCGTCCGCGTCAAACGCGCTCTCAAGCGAGCGCACCGCGGTGGTGCCGACGGCAATCACGCGATGCCCCTCGGCCTTCGCCTTATGCACGGCGTCGACCACCTCCTGCGATACGTGGTAGCGCTCGGTGTGCATCACGTGCTGCGTAGGGTCGTCCTCCTCCACCAGACGGAAGGTATCGATACCGACCTCGAGCTCGACAGCGGCAAACTTCGCGCCCTTAGCCTCGATAGCCGCCATGAGCTCGGGCGTGAAGTGCAGGCCCGCCGTGGGAGCAGCGGCCGAATGCTCCTCCTTCATGGCGTAGACGGTCTGGTACTTCTCGGGATCGCCTTCGTAATCGGTAATGTAGGGCGGCAGCGGCACGTGACCGGCAGCATGGATGGCCTCGTCGAGCGTGCGCGGCTCGCCGGCAGCATTACAACCGGCCGGCTCAAAGCGCACCAGACGGCCGCCACGGCTATCGGTGACAAAGTCGATGACCTCGGCCGTCAGCACCACGGGCGCGCCCTCGGGCGCATGGGCGCCACCGGCGCGATACTCAATCTGAGCACCGGGCTTCAGGCGCTTACCCGGCTTGACCAGACACTCCCAAACATGGCCCAGCGGGTCAATATCCTCGCGGCGCTTGAGCAGCAGCGTCTCGACCACGCCGCCCGAGCCGGCCTTGCGACCGATCAGGCGGGCCGGCATCACGCGCGTCTTGTTGATGACGAGCACATCGCCCGGCTCGATATAGTCAATGATGTCACGGAAGATGCGGTGCTCGACGGTGCCGCCGTGCTCCAGCGGCGTTCCCGCCTGGGAGCCCTTGCGATCCACCACCAGCAGGCGGCAGGAGTCGCGCGGCTCGGCAGGAGCCTGGGCAATCAGTTCCTCGGGAAGGTTGTAGTCAAAATCATCGGTACGCATAGACACGTCGGATACTCCTTATATAGCTAAAGTCCGCTCTACATCCTAGCAGGCTGACGTCCCAAATGAACTACTTTTTGGCAGCCTTGCGCTCGTCGCGGATGCGGGCGCGGTCCATGGCCGCCTCGACGGCCGAGAATCGGCAGCCGCAATAATTCTGCCGATACATGCCAAGCTCGCGCGAACGGCGTGTCGCCTCGGGGTAATACGGGCGAAAATCGCGAATCACCGGAGTGAGACCGCGAGCGGCAGCCAAACGCTCCAACACATCATTGCAGGTGTCGAACAGCTGATACGGCGAGACGGCGAGCGTCGTGCCCACATATTCAAACCCGCGCTCCTGGGCCACGCGGCACGCCTCGGCCAAGCGCAGGGCATAGCACGCGCGACAGCG
>CAJLUE010000145.1 GCA_905209765.1 uncultured Collinsella sp.
ACCACCGAGATGCCGTCGATCTTGTTGAGCGCCTCATACACAAAGTTGCGCTGCTCGTAGACACGACCGCCGGGACGGATGTAGTCGTTGACGGACTGATGTCCACCGAGTGCCGTCTGAACGATCGACTGAGCCGGCACGTTGGAACACAGGCGCATGTTAGAGAGCATGTTGACGCCCATGATGAAATCGCTCATACAGCGCTGGTTGCCCGAAAGCACCATCCAGCCAATACGATAGCCCGCGATCATGTGCGACTTGGAAAGGCCGCTAAAGGTGACGCAGGGCAGATCGGGAGCGAGCGAGGCAATCGAGACGTGCTCGTAGCCGTCCATGCACAGACGGTCGTAGATCTCATCGGCAAAGATCATGAGCTGGTGCCTGCGCGCAACCTCAACGATGCCCTCGAGCACCTCGCGCGGGTAGACCGAGCCCGTGGGGTTGTTGGGGTTGATGATGACGAGGGCCTTGGTCGCGCTCGTGATCTTGGACTCCATATCCTCCAGGTCGGGATACCAATCCGCCTGCTCATCGCACAGATAGTGCACGGGATGACCGCCGGCAAGGGTCGCGCACGCCGTCCAGAGCGGATAATCGGGGCTGGGGATCAGAATCTCGTCGCCATTGTCGAGCAGCGCGTTCATCGAAAGCTGAATGAGCTCGGACACTCCGTTGCCCGTGTAGATATGCTCCATCTGAACATTGGGCAGGCCTTTGATCTGCGAATACTGCATGATCGCCTTGCGCGCAGAGAACAGGCCGCGCGAGTTGGAATAGCCTTCGCAGTCGGGCAGCTGCTGACGCATATCCTTAATGACCTCATCGGGCGTGCGGAAACCGAAGGGTGCCGGATTGCCGATATTGAGCTTGAGGATGCGCTCGCCTTCGTCCTCCATACGGGCGGCCTCGTCGACGACGGGACCGCGCACATCATACAGGACGTTATCAAGCTTGGTGGATTTAGAAAAAGTACGCATGGTGGTGCTCCTTGGAATTTGAGCTGAGGGATGGGGTTCGGGCTTGGAAACGTTACGGGGCGATGATGCCTCGCCTTGATCGGCGTCACCGGCAAGCAGCCAGGTAACATCGACCTCCAAAATGCGGGCGAGCAGCTCTGCCACATCGCGCCGCGGAATCGTCTTGCCGCTCACATATTGGCTCATCTGACTCTTGCCGAGTTTTTTGCCGAGCATCTCCGATGCGCGGATTACGTCCGACTGGCGAACGTCGCGATCGGACATAGTCTGTCGCAGGCGATCGCAAAACGTCTCTTGGGCCACTAGAACCTCCTTGCTGGCAAAGTTCAATTTACAGAACACGAATTGAACCAAGGTTCAATTTAGCAAGCAGTATAGCGCCGTACCTCATTCGAAAGTTCAATTTCATAAGAAAACGTACCGAACTCCGAGATTTGCCCAAAGCGGACAATGACGTGTACACGTTTAGAGGTATTCAAGGAATCGAGCGGCGGCGAGCGAAACGTCGGCGGTGCGGTATATGGCGTTGATCTGCCGATGAGGACGTCCCTCGAGCGGGCGCACGGCAACATCGAACTGGCAGCGGCGCAAGATGAGCGCGGGAAGAATGCTCACGCCCAGGCCGTCCTCGACCATGGCCATAATCGCATAGTCATCCCAGGTCGACAGCTTGGAGCGCACCGTCAGCCCCGCCCGACGGAACAGCGGCGTAATCTCGTCGTCGCTACCGCGTTCCAGCAGAATAAACTGCTCGTTGGCCAAATCGGCAAGGGAAACGGCCTCCGCGGTGGCAAGCGAGGAGTCCGCTGGCACCACGGCCATCAGCTCGTCTTGCACCAACGGCCGCGACGCCATGCCGGCGCCGCGTGGCTCGCGCGGAATAAAGCCCAGGTCGCAGCGGCCTTCCGCCACCCATTGCTCAATCTCGGAGTAATCACCCATCAGCAGCTCGTAATCGACATCCGGGTGATCGGCGCGAAACCGCGCGATCACCGGCGGCAGCACGTGGGTCGCCACGCTCGAAAACGTACCGATGCAGATTATGCCGCGCATGAGCCCTCGCATCTCGTCCACGCGTCGCTGCAGGCGGCCAAACTCTTCGCATAACGCCTCGACTGCCGGCATGACCTGCCGCCCGTCGGCAGAAAGCACCACGCCCTCGCGGCTGCGATCAAGCACTTTAAAACCCCAGTCTGCCTCAAGGTCGCCCACCATGCGGCTCACGCCCGACTGCGAATAGCTCAGCCGCTCTGCGGCACGCGTAAAGCTGCCCGCACGCACCGTCTCAAGCAGCACTTGCATCTTTTGGATATTGGTCTCCACGGCACGCCTCCACCTTTGCATGAGTTTTTGTCATGTTTGTCATGCATTATATTCGCTTTTCTTCTAAAGCCAGTTCACCCATAGTGAACATGCTCGGATATAGAGGGGATGTCAGCGCATGAACAACGGACTGTTTACGTACCTAGCAGCATTGCTATTGTTTGGCTCCAACGGCATCATCGCCGCTGCCATCGCGCTGCCGAGCTCCGATATCGTGCTCCTGCGCACGTTTTTGGGCGCGCTCTCGCTTGTCACTGTCCTCGCCATCACCCAACGCCATAAGTTGCAGGCGCCATCTCGCCCCCGCGAAGCCG
>CAJLUE010000146.1 GCA_905209765.1 uncultured Collinsella sp.
ACGACATGGGCATGGACGTCATCGCCCTGCAGGACCTGCCGCAGCACACGGTGTAGTTGACCTGGCCGGCCGGGGCGGGAGGGGCCGAGATTTCCCCCTTTCGCTCCGGCTGCAAGCAGAGTCGCTCAGAAGGAAACTCGGCCCCTCCCGCCCCGGCCTACGGTGACTCGGTTGCACCGTGTGCTGCCGAAGGGGCTTTGCGCGATGACTAGGGCTGAGAAATAAAGCGAGTGTGGGCTCTGCCGTTCGAATGAACGGCAGAGCCCACATTTTTATCTCAGCCAACGTACGTCATAGCAATCCCCGGTAGGTCGAAGGTGCTCTGCGGCGGCCCGGTGTTTTCATCTGAACGACTTTGCGTAGCAACCGGAGTGAAGATGAAAACACCGGGCCGCCGCAGAGCACCCACAGACCGCAGGGACGGGAGCAGCTATACTACTCTCAGTAGTTAAGGGTCGCGGATCCGCCGCGTCACCGCTCTCAACAGGAGGTCTTTGTTTATGGCAGATCAAAAGCCGGTTGTCGGGATCATTATGGGCTCCAAGTCCGATCTGGGCGTTATGGAAGGCTGCACCGCCGAGCTCGAGGCGCTCGGTGTGCCCTATGAGCTTGTCATTGCGAGCGCACACCGCACGCCGGCGAAGGTCCACGAGTGGGCTTCGACTGCTGCCGATCGCGGCATCAAGGTGATTATCGCCGCCGCCGGCAAGGCTGCTCACCTGGGCGGTGTCGTGGCTGCGTTTACGCCGCTGCCGGTTATCGGCGTGCCTATGAAGACGAGCGATCTGGGTGGTATGGACTCGCTGCTGTCGATGGTGCAGATGCCTTCGGGCGTGCCCGTTGCCTGTGTGGCCATCAACGGTGCCAAGAACGCTGCCATTTACGCCACGCAGATTCTGGGCGCATGCGACTCCGAGTACCGCAAGGTTATCGAGAAGATGAAGCAGGAGATGGCTGACGCCTAAGCGCTCTGCCAGTCCATTTGTAGCATAAGGAGAGCCATGTCCGACTATCAGGGAAAGCGTTTTTCGGCTTCTCGGATTCCCGATCCAGCCAAGTCGGGAGCAGCTCGCGTGCCGCAGCAGGGTCGGATATCCTCTCCTCAGCAGCCACGCGCGCCGCGCCCCGTGACGCCGGCGAAGCATCGTCGTCAGGATGCACCTGCTGCATATCGCCCCTCGTCATGCAGTGCGGCCAAGAAGTCACCTCGCTCTTCGGCGCATACCGCGCCATCGAGCTATACCGAGCCGCCGCGCAAAAAGCGCCGCTCCGTCATTCCCATTCTGCTCATCATCATCGGCATTGGCCTGATCGTTGCTGCGGCCGCCATCTTTATCAACGCGCAGATTGGCTATAAGCAGGCGAGCGAGTCGTATCAAAAAATCGAAAAGCAATATGTGAGCGACAAGGACGCCAGTGGCGTGCCAATTATCGACTTCAATGCGCTTGCCCAGACAAATCCCGAGGTTGTGGGTTGGATTTACGCGCCCGGCACCAATATCAACTACCCCGTGGTGCAGACCAACAACAACTCCAAGTACCTTAACACGCTGTTTGACGGTACGGCCAATGCGTCGGGCGCCATCTTTTTGGATAGCGACGATACCGCGCCGGGCATGGTGGATCAGCAGACCACGATTTACGGTCATCATATGAACGACGGTTCGATGTTCAACGTGATTTCGGATACGACCGATCAGGCGACGTTCGACAGCATGGAATACGTGTACTACATCACGCGTGATGCGACGTATAAGTTGCGCCCGCTGGCGACCAAGGTGGTCGAGGACACGTATGCCAAGGCGCGCACGCCAAACTTTGAGGGCGATGACGGACTGAAGAATTACCTGTCCGAGATGCTCGACGGTGCCTCGGCCGTGGCGAGCGATGCCACCGATCGTGCCGCTTCGGCAACCAAGATCGTAACGCTTGTGACTTGCCGTTCGCTGTCATTTAGCAATACGCGCGCAGTCATGGTACTCACGCCGGTCGAGGAATAAAGTGTCCGGGAGCCCCGTCCCAAATTAGCTACTCTACGACGGTAAAAAGGAGAAATGATGCTTGAAAGCGGCAAATCGATGCCTTCGGTTGATGCCTGGCTGCGCGAAGCCAAGGCCGATGTTTCGGCGGCTGGCTGCGGCATGTACCTGACACACAACGGCGTGGTGCGTGCGACGCCCAAGGCCGAGGTGCGTGGGGTCGAGACCGATGGTGTGGCGCCTGGACATAAGGTAGGCGGTATGGTGTTTGGCTTCGATGCCGAAAAGGTGCAGGCCGCCATTGAGGCGGTGCGCGCGATGCCGGGTATCGGCTATGTGCGCGTGTGGCTGGCGAGCGGTGAGCTTGCCGTGGGTGACGACATCATGCTCGTACTCATTGGCGGAGACATTCGCCCACATGTGGTCGATGCGCTGCAGACGCTCGTTGGCACCATCAAGAATGAGTGCGTGAGCGAGGTCGAGCGCGAGGCGTAGGGGCTTGCGTCGATAGAAGGGTCGTTTATAAAAATGCCCGCCGGTACGTGTTGAACTGCCTCCCATTTCTTGGACATGAGAAATGGGAGGCTTTCTTTATGCGC
>CAJLUE010000147.1 GCA_905209765.1 uncultured Collinsella sp.
CGTTACTCGGCAGCGGCCTTGAACTTGTTGTAGTTGATCAGGCAGCCGGCCTTGACGATGGCGCGCTCCTCTGCCGTCATATCGGCAATATAGAGCTCAATCTGCTCGACCGTGCCGTCGGCGCGCACCACGTAGGCGGCGATGTCCTTCAGATCGCCGTCGAGCGCGGCGCGGATACCCGGCACAAAGACATAGTCGCCCACCTCAAAGTTAGGCTCGGCCTCCATCTGGAAGGGCACCATGCCCCAGTTCATCACGTTGGAGCGATAGCGTTTGGTGGCGTACTCGTGGACGATGTTGGCCAGGCCGCCGATCACGCGCTGGCAGCTCGCGGCCTGCTCGCGGGCGGAACCGTCACCGGGCTTCTTGGCATAGAGCATGGAGCCGTACTCGGTCGCCTTGGCATCGGCAGCGACACCCGCGCCGGCCAGCGCCTCAAACACGCCCGCAAGCTCGACATCGAGTGCCGCCAGGTCGCCTGCTGCCTCGCCGGCAACGCGGCGCTTTTCCACCGCGTCGACTTCCTTGGAACGGCCCACGTAGGCCGGGTCGCGGCGGCTGAGCGTAAACTCGGCCAGACCCAGCGGGTTGGAGCGGAAGGAGCTCGTCTCGCCCGAAGGAATGAGCTCGTCAGTCGTGGTGACCGGGTCCATGATCTTGGAGCACACCTTGAGCAGGATATCGTCGCCGAGAGGCTCCATCGCGGGCCACGGCTTGATGTTGGCGCCCTCGACCAGCTCGTCGGCAGGCTCCGCCTTGCCAAAGCCCCAGTACACGCGCTTTTTGTACGGCGCGTCGTCAAAGGTGTACTCGCAGGCCTCGTCCCAAGTCTCCTCGGGCAGGTCGGTCGCCGGCGTCAGGATGCCGCCGTTGGCAGCCGTCGCCGCAATGGAGCGGGCGTCCATCAGGGCCACGGCGCTCAGCTGGCCATTACCCGGCTTGGAACCCTCGCGGTTGGGGAAGTTGCGCGTGGTGTGGCGGATCGAAAGGCCGTTGTTGGCGGGCGTGTCGCCGGCACCGAAGCACGGGCCGCAGAATGCCGTGCGCACAATCGCGCCGGCCTCCATAAGGTCGTAGATGTAGCCGCGGCGTGTAAGCTCGAGTGCCACGGGCTGGCTCGTGGGGTAGACCGACAGCGAGAACTCGCCGCAACCGGTGTTGGCGCCCTTGAGCACGCGGGCAGCCTGGACCACGGAGTCGTAGTTGCCGCCCGAGCAGCCGGCGATAACGCCCTGCTGCACGTGCAGCTTGCCGTCGACGATCTTGTCGAGCAGGCTAAAGTGCGTCTTGCCTTCGCCGATCTTGGCAGCCTCGAGCTCCACCTCGTGAAGGATGTCCTCGAGGTTCTCGTTGAGCTCGTCGATCTCAAAGCCGTTGGAAGGATGGAACGGCAGCGCGATCATGGGCTTGATGCTCGACAGGTCGACCTCGACGCAGCCATCGTAGTAGGCGACATCGGCGGGCTTGAGCTCGCGGTAGTCGTCGCCGCGGCCGTGCATGGTCAGAAACGTGTGCGTGTCCTCGTCGGTGGCCCAGATGCTCGACAGGCAGGTGGTCTCGGTGGTCATGACATCGACGCCGTTGCGGTAGTCGGTCGTCATGCTCGCAATACCCGGACCCACGAACTCCATGACCTTATTCTTGACGTAGCCCTTGGCAAAGACGGCACGGATGATGGCGAGCGCCACGTCATGCGGGCCGACGCCGGGACGCGGGGCGCCCGTGAGGTAAATGGCAACGACGCCGGGATAGGCAACGTCGTAGGTGTCGCGCAGCAGCTGCTTTGCCAGCTCGCCGCCGCCCTCGCCCACGGCCATGGTGCCCAGGGCGCCGTAGCGGGTGTGCGAGTCGGAGCCCAGGATCATCTTGCCGCAACCGGCGAAGTTCTCACGCATAAAGGAGTGGATGACGGCGATATGCGGCGGGACGAAAATGCCGCCGTACTTCTTGGCCGCAGAGAGGCCAAAGACATGATCATCCTCGTTGATGGTGCCGCCCACGGCACACAGCGAGTTATGGCAGTTGGTAAGCACGTAGGGCAGCGGAAACTGCTCCATGCCCGAGGCACGCGCCGTCTGGATGATGCCGACAAAGGTGATGTCGTGGCTCGCCATGGCATCGAAGCGAATCTTGAGCGCCTCGGGGTTGCCGGACGTATTGTGTGCCTGGAGGATCGAATACGCGATGGTACCGCGCTTGGCATCCTCGGGTGTCTGCGTAATACCGTGCTCGGCAGCCTCGGCCGCAGGCACAATCTCGCTGCCGCCGCGCAGGTAGATGCCGTCCTCGTACAGCTTAACCATACTGTCTCCCACTCTGCCCGAAAGGCTCGGGCGCATAGCATACATTCGTTCAATATCGTGCCATAGAACGGTTGCGAGCGGGTTACGAATCTGCACGTTCACTTTATCTCGGTAAAGCATAGAACGAGCCCGGTGCAGGACCGGCAGATTTGGTGCAAGAGTGTCCCTTTCGACTAGTCATTTAAGAACGTCCCCAATGACTACCC
>CAJLUE010000148.1 GCA_905209765.1 uncultured Collinsella sp.
AGTCCTCGCTGTGGGGCCGCAAACGCGTGGTGGGCTCAAAGCTCAAGCACGACGGCACGCTTGGTTACATCAGTCGCGGGGCGGCTCGCCGCAGCGGGCTCAACCCGGCTGGTTGGCATCGTTATGTGCCGATCGTGGCCGTCGTTGCAGTGATCGTCATCGCACTCGCCGCGCTCGGCTACGCC
This sequence comes from uncultured Collinsella sp., assembly GCA_905209765.1. Lineage (GTDB taxonomy): Bacteria > Actinomycetota > Coriobacteriia > Coriobacteriales > Coriobacteriaceae > Collinsella. Next base: position 186 of record CAJLUE010000148.1, read on the forward strand.
GGCGGTGGCGCCAACTTGGACGCAGTGTTTAAATCGCCCGAGCTTGCGCATGCAGGCACAGAAGTTGTCGAGGGCGCTCAGACCCAGACGGGCGTCGCACCCCAGCGCGGCATCGTCGCGGCGGCCTCCACCATCGCCGATGCTCAAAAGGACGAAGACAAGCAAGGCGACGACGCCGAAACGGCCCAGACGGACGAAACGACGACAACTCAAATATCAACATAGCTTGCCGGCAGAAGGGGACGTTCCTTTTCTGCCGGCAGTTTGGGACACTCCTGCGCTACTTGACGTATACCACGTTGTCGCGGCGGGGTTTGGGCTCGGGTAGCGTGTCCTCGGCATAGCCCAGAATGCAGTGACCGACGCCGCGCAGGCTGCCGTCGGCGGGCAGGCCCCAGCTGGCCAGCAGCTCCAGGCCCTCGGGCGAGTCAAAGACCTCATGCGCGCGGTGAATCCAGCACGAATCGACGCCCAGCGCATAAGCGGCGTTGAGCAAGTTGCCCATGGCGAGCGAGCCGTCTTCCAGATGTGTGGGCACGCTGCGGTCAACCAGCACCACCACAACGGTCTTGGCGCCATAGAAGGGGTCGCTGTTGCTGCCCATGACTTGCGCGTTGAGCTGCGAGAGACGCTCGACGGTCGCGGGGTCGGTGACGGCGACAAACGTCACCGGCTGGCGGCCCATGCCGCTCGGTGCATATTGGCCGGCTTCGATAATACGTGCAAGCTTTTCGGCCTCGACGGGACGATCGCTGTAGTTGCGGCAGCTGCGGCGGTGAATGAGTGCTTCGATAGTCTCCATGGTGTCTCCTTGCGGTGGCGTTGCAGATGCCCCGTTCATACCCGCCGGGCTTAAACGATAGACGGTCAATTGCCCGGCCAAAAGGATAGATTCCAATTGGGAAAGTAGGTTTGCATAAAAGTACCTTCAGAATGTGACAAACAAATGGGATGGTTAAACGTTTTATCCCGTCTACCCTGCGGTTTTTTACCACTTGCCTAAATGACGAACGCATAACCTCTGATAAAGGTTTTACTAAAGGAGTACCAACGTTTATCAATGCGCCGTGGTGGCGCCGGGCCAGGAGGTAACATCATGTTCCAGGCTGGAGATGTCGTCGAGACCGATTTCGAAGGATTTCTGAAGCTGCTGCGTTCCAAGACGCGCGCTTTCGTGTCGATCAACGATCACGAGTACTACATCACGCACACCGATGGCTATTGGCGTGTTCAGGATTGCGAGGCCCTCAACGACAAGGGCCACTTTACTGACTGCTCCGAGCTGGTCAACACGGTCTGCGAGGTCGTCGAGCTGCCGTGGATTGCCGGCAAGAGCCTGCATGACAGCTTCTCGGGCGCTACGGTCTATGAAGCCGTCGCCGCTTAACAGGCAATAAAACTCGATTTTCACGTGACCGCTGGCGCCGCCCCCGCGCCGGCGGTCTTTTTCTGCCGATAGGTCATAAAAGTGTATGCATTTGCGGAGAGCCTGTTGACGATAGTCAAAACTCGGACTAATCTAGAAACACAAAATTGGTCAAAAATCGGACAATTGAATGGTGGGATAGATGAATAGTGCGGTTACGCTGGTCGACTTCGATCGGTTGCTCAATGGACTCGACCATATCTATTCGGAGTTCTCGCGCGCCTGCGGCCTTTCGGACTGCGCCTATTGGATGCTCGTCGACACCAGCACGGCGGGCGGCAGTATTGCCGTAAGCCGTCTGACAAGCGAATGGTTCTACAGCAAGCAGACCATCAACTCGGCAATTAAAACCTTGACGGCGCGGGGCTTCGCAACGTTGGAGTTTGCCGAAGGCAGCCGTAAGAACAAGGTCGTGAGCCTGACCGAAGAGGGCAGGCGATTTGCCGAGCGTTATGCGCTGCCGGCACTCAAGGCCGAACAGCGAGCCTTTGGCGCGCTTGAGCCGTGTGAGCAGCGCGAAATCATGCGCCTAATCGGAAAATTTTCCCATGCGCTCGGCGATGAGTGCGATGCCTTTAAGCAGCATATCGCTGCCGAGAGCCAAGCCGAGAATCAAGGTGAGGGGGAGTCGTGCGACTGTTAATGAGGTTTATGAAGCCATATCGAGGGCTTGTCGCAGTGACGCTGCTGGTGCTGCTGGTGGATAACGTCGGTACGCTGTTGGTTCCCACGATGCTGGCGAACATGGTCAACACCGGTATTACCACGGGCGATATCGACTACATTTTACGCAACGGCCTATACATGTTTATCGCGACCAGCATGGCTAGCGGCGGCACGGTGCTGGGCTGCTATCTTTCGGCGCGCCTGGCCGCCAACGTGGC
>CAJLUE010000149.1 GCA_905209765.1 uncultured Collinsella sp.
CCGATTCGCTTCCGCGCCGATATCGCCAACGTCAACCGCTGCGTGGGCACCATCCTGGGCAACGCGGTGACCAAGGCGCATCCCGAGGGCCTGCCCGCCGGCTCCATCACCATCGATTGCGATGGTTCGGCCGGTCAGAGCTTTGGCGCCTTCCTGCCTCGCGGCATTACGCTCAACGTGTGCGGCGACGCCAACGACTACTTTGGCAAGGGCCTTTCGGGCGGCGAGGTGTCGGTGCGCCCCAACCCGCATGCGACCTACAAGTTCGACGAGAACATCATCGTGGGCAACGTGGCGTTCTTTGGTGCCACGAGCGGCCGCGGCTTTATTAACGGCCTTGCCGGCCAGCGTTTTGCCGTGCGCAACTCCGGTGCCACCGTGGTGGTCGAGGGCTGCGGCAACCATGGCTGCGAGTGCATGACGGGCGGTCTGGCACTCATCCTGGGCGAGGTCGGGCAGAACTTTGCCGCCGGCATGACGGGCGGCGTGGCCTACGTCTTTGACCAGTACGGCACGCTCGATGCCCGCGTGAACCACGAGAGCGTTGAGCTCAAGGCCCCGACGGTCAGCGAGCTGGCGCAGATTCGCGAGCTCATCCAAGAACACGTGGACGCGACGCAGAGCCCGCGCGGCATTAAGCTGCTCTACAGCTTTGAGACGATGAGCAAGCACTTTGTGAAGGTCATTCCGACCGAGTACGAGCGCGTGCTGGCGATTGTCGCTGCGGGCGAGGCTGTGGGCAAGACGCATGCGCAGGCAGAGGAGCTGGCGTTTGACATCGTGACCGATCGCGCGAGTGCCGCGGATGTCGCTCGCTTTGATGCTGTGGGCGGTGCTGCGGGCGCTGCGTCCGTGGCTGCCGGCTCTGTTGCTTCGACCAAGAAGGAGGCGTAAGTGCCATGGGTAAGCCCGGTGCTTTTCTTGATATCGATCGCGTGACCCACGAGCTTCGCCCCGTGGAGGAGCGCAGCCATGATTTTGATCCGCTGTACGTGGAGCTCGATGACGATGCGCGTCGCGCCCAGGCGAGCCGCTGCATGATGTGCGGCGTGGCGTTTTGCCAGATGGGCGCGAGCTTTGGCAAGGCACGCCCGAGCGGCTGCCCGCTGCACAACCTGATTCCCGAGTGGAATGAACTGGTGTACCGCGGCCGCTGGGACGAGGCTGCCGAGCGTCTGTCGCTCACCTCGCCCATGCCTGAGTTCACAAGCCGCGTGTGCCCGGCGCTGTGCGAGGCCGCGTGCAACCTGGGTTCGGTCGATGGCCAGCCCACGACGATTCATGACAACGAGCGTGCGATCAGCGACCATGAGTGGGCAAATGGAGGTCCGCGTCGCTTTGAGCCGGCAGGGGAGGGGGCGCCCACGGTTGCCGTGGTGGGCTCCGGTCCTGCTGGTCTGGTGGCGGCATGGGAGCTTGCGCGTCGTGGCGCCCGGGTGACGGTATTTGAGCGTGACGACCGCCCGGGTGGTCTGCTCATGTACGGCATTCCCAACATGAAGCTCGAGAAGTCTGTGGTCGAGCGTCGCGTGGCGCTCATGCGCGAGCTGGGCATTGTGTTTGAGCTGGGCGCTGACGTTACGAACCCTGCGGTGGCGGCCAAGCTCAATGGCTTTGACGCCGTTGTGGTGGCTGCCGGCGCTCGTGCGCCCCGCGGTCTTTCGGCTGCGAACGTGGACGCTCCGGGCGTGGCGTACGCGGTGGACTATCTGACGGCTTCGACCGTCTCGGTGCTCGATGGCGGCGAGCCCGCGGTGAACGCGCGCGGCCTGGACGTTGTGGTCATTGGCGGTGGCGATACCGGCAACGACTGCGTAGGTACCGCGGTGCGCCAGGGTGCGCGCAGCGTGCGCCAGTTTGAGTTCTTGCCGGCTGCGCCCGATAAGCGTGCGGCGAGCAACCCCTGGCCGCAGTGGCCCAACGCTAAGAAGACCGACTACGGCCAGCAGGAGGCTATCGCTGCGATGGGTGGCGAGATGCGTGCCTGGGGCGTGGACACGCTCGAGGTGCTGCTGGACAAGAAGGGCGCGGCCGCGGGCCTGCGCGTGGTCGATCTGGACTGGTCGGCCGGCAAGCCCGAACGCATTGCGGGCTCCGAGCACGAGGTGCCGGCGCAGCTGGTGCTCATCGCCTGCGGCTTTACGGGTCCCGAGCACAGCGTGTTCGATGCGGTGAGCGTGCCTGTTGCCACGGTGGGCCGTCCGTTGCCGGTGATGGCTGCCGAGGGCTCGCACCTCGCGGCTCGCGTGGATGGCGTTGCTGCGGATGCCGCGCCGGTGTATGTGGCGGGTGATGCCCGCAACGGCAGCTCGCTCGTTGTGAACGCCATGGCCGATGCCCTGGCCTGCGCAGCCGAAGTCGCCGAGGCGCTGGAGCTGTAAGGTAGTCATTCAAGAACGTCCCCAACGACTAGTCATTGGGGACGTTCTTTTTTGTCTAGTCGTTGGGGACACTCTTCGCGGGGCGCCTGTTCGTTTGTCGACGTA
>CAJLUE010000150.1 GCA_905209765.1 uncultured Collinsella sp.
CCACCCCTTCCCCCACCCCGCCCCACCACTCCACGCCCAATATGCTGTAAAACACCCCCGAGCATATGTTCGAAAACACAATATGTTGTGTTTGCAGCAAAGACGGGATGCCACCTGTAGAACCGCGCCCGCGAACCTCAACCTTCAAGTTGACCTTGAGGCAATTTTTACGTCCCTTTACACGCCGTTCACATCGCCCCCAAACTCCCCCACCCACGACACACACGGCCCACCACCGCGTCGGTGTCTGGCGAAAAATGGGGCGGGCCCCAGATTGCCCATGCGCGCAAAAGTGCGTCTCGGCAATCTGGGGCCCGTCCCCTTTAATATTTATAAATATGCAGGTCAGCGAGGTGCTAGCGATGCGCCAGCGGATGCGCCGCCAGATAGACCTCGGTCAGTTGCGTGCGGTCGACATGTGTGTAGACCTGCGTGGTCGAAATATCGGCATGGCCCAAAATCTCCTGCAGCACACGCAGGTCGGCACCGCCCGCGAGCATGTGGGTGGCAAAGGAGTGGCGCAAGGTATGGGGATGGAGCCCCACCAGCCCCACTTGGCGCCCATACCGCTCGCATATCGCATGCACGGCCTGGCGCGACAGTCGACGTCCGTTCTTATTTAAAAAGACCGCCGAGGTCTCCGTCCCGTGAGCATGGGCGGCCAGGAGCGTGCGCCCGTCACCTATATAGTGTGTCAGGGCACGCGCCGCGCTTCCCACCAACGGGGCTAGACGCTCCTTGGAGCCCTTACCGCGCACCAGGACAAACCCGTCATCAATATGGATATCGCCCACATCGAGCCCAACCAGCTCACTCACGCGCAAGCCGCAACCGTAAAGCACTTCCAAGATGGCATGATCGCGCAGTCCCATCTCGCCCTCGGGAAAGTCTTGATCGAGCAGCGCCGAGACATCCTCCACCGAAAGGTATTCCGGCAGGCGATCTGCCTTTTTGGGCAGGCGCAACGCCGCCGTCGGGTTTTGGGCCACGGCCCCATCGCGCACCAAAAAGGCATGTAGGCCCTTCACGGCAGCAAGTGCGCGCTCCACCGAGGCGTCGGAATAGCCTCCGTCGCGGCGATCGGCAACAAAGCCCTCCACGGCCTGACGGCTCACATCTTCAAAAGACGCAATGCCCGCCCGCTCCAGATAGGCGCAGTACGTCGTCAGGTCACGACGGTAGGCCGCAATCGTATTGCGCGCCAAACCCCGCTCGACCGCAAGGTAATCGAGATACTCCCCCGCCACCACAGCGAGCGACGAGGGAGTAGCTTCGGTATGTTCTTGGTTCTCCGACACCCCTAGTCCGTAGCGAGGTTCTTGGGCGTCACCTGCAGACGGTCGACACCCTCGTGCTGGCCGATCGAGGCGCGCACGAACTCGCGGAACAGCGGCTGCGGGTTGGTCGGACGGCTCTTGAACTCGGGATGAGCCTGGGTAGCCACATACCACGGATGCACGTCGCGCGGCAGCTCGACCATCTCGACCAGGCGCTCGTCGGGCGAAAGACCCGAGATTACCAGACCGGCGTCCTCGAGCTGGTCGCGGAAGGCGTTGTTGAACTCAAAGCGGTGACGGTGACGCTCGTAGACGAGCTCCTCGCCATAGGCCTCGCGCGCGAGGGAATCGGCAGCAAGCTTGCACGGATAGGCACCCAGACGCATGGTGCCGCCCTTCTCGGTCACGTCCTCCTGCGAGCTCATCAAGTCGATGACACTATACGGGCCATCCGGATCGAACTCGGAAGAGCTGGCGCCGGCAAGGCCGACGACGTTGCGGGCAAATTCGCACACGGCCACCTGCATACCCAGGCAAATGCCCAGATACGGAATCTTGTGCTCGCGGGCGAACTCGGCCGCGAGGATCTTGCCCTCCAGGGCGCGCTTGCCAAAGCCACCAGGGACCAAGATGCCCGATGCGTCACCCAGGACCTCGGAGACGTTCTGCTCGTCGAGACTCTCGCCATCGACCAGCTGCACGTCAACGTGGCGATCGTAGAACACGCCCGCGTGGTGCAGGGCCTCGATAACCGACAGGTAGGCATCGGGCAGCTGCGTATACTTGCCCACGACGGCGATCTTCACCTTGTCGGCGTGCTGGTTGGCATGGTTCTGCTTGCGCAGGAACTCGTTCCACTGGCTCATGTCGCGCTCACGCGGGTCCAGACCCAGACGCTCGCAAATGCGCAGGTCAAAGTCCTGCTCGGCGAGCAGCTGCGGAACATCGTAGATGCTCGCGCAGTCCTCGTTGGTAAAGACGCAGTCGGTGTCGACGTCGCAGAAACTTGCGATCTTGCCGCGGATGGCATCGTCGATATGGTGGTCGGAGCGCAGAACGATAATATCGGGCTGGATACCAAAGCTGCGGAGCTCCTTGACGGAGTGCTGCGTCGGCTTGGTCTTGACCTCGTGGGCGGCGGCGATATAGGGAACGAGCGACACGTGGATGTAGCAGACGTTCTCGGGGCCGGCCTCCTTGCG
>CAJLUE010000151.1 GCA_905209765.1 uncultured Collinsella sp.
TGTTTGCCGGTACCGCCATCAACGACACCTCGTCCGTAACGGCTGCGGCGAGCGCCTGGGACAGCATGCACCCCGGCGCCAATGTGCTCGAGAGCGCCACAGTGGTCAAGCTCACCAGGACGCTGGCCATTATTCCCATCACGTTGGTTCTCGCATGCTGGCAGATGCATCTGGCGCGCAAGGCCGGCGGTGACGCCAAAAGCACGTTCTCGCTTAAACGCGCGTTTCCCATGTTCGTGCTGTTCTTTGTGCTGGCGAGCGTGATCACCACGGTGCTTCAGCTTCCCGCGTCCTTTACGGCGCCCATCAAGGAGCTGTCGAAATTCTTTATTGTGATGGCCATGGCGGCTATTGGCTTTAATACCGATATCGTCGAGCTGGTCAAAAAGGGCGGCAAGCCCATCGCATTGGGCTTTTGCTGCTGGATTGGCATTGCGTGCATGAGTTTGGGAATGCAACACGTACTGGGAATCTGGTAGAGAAGTAGCTTGTTTGCGTGCTGGTTGCTGGTGAGCGCATTCTCACGGTGGAGCGATAGGAGCTCTTGCGGGTATGGCTTGTCCGCAGGTTTATAAGTCCCGAAGAGCTCTTATCGCCCCGCCAGGATGGCGATGCGGGGCAACACCTATACTCGCAGGACGGCGCTTTCTGCCCTATAGTGTTTGGTGAGCAATATCGTTCAATTTTGAAACACTCGGTCGTGCGACCGTCGGCGGTTGCATGTCGCCGCGGACAGGGGCAAATCATGGATAGCGATGCCAAGCTGAACATCTTGACCGAGGCCCTGGCTGCTGCCGGGGCCTCGGCATTGGCAATCGATGCGCGGGGGGACGTCGCGATTTCGACCATGAATGACGCGGCGCTTGAGCGGGATGTGGCGGCCTTTGTAGCTGAGCGCCTCGACCGTATAGGAGACGGCGCGCGTCTGGTTATGGGACGTGCGGGTACGCGCCTGAGCCTGACCGTTCGCCCCACCGACAAAGAGGGCGGGGACCTTTGGGTCATCGTGGTCCGCGAGGTGCGCGGTGCCGCAGCGCATGCGGGCATCGAGTGGCTCAACGCCGACGAAGTTGAGGCCCGCTACGAATCGAGCGCGTACGGCATCGTTGAGGGGGCGGCCTCGGTGACTGCACCGGTTGCCGAGAGCTACGCGCGCGGTGTGCCCCTTATGCTCGAGGGCGAGCTGGGAGCGGGTCAGGTCGAGATCGCCAAGCGCCTCTATCTGGACGGTCCTTTTGCCGATCAGCCCTTTGTTTCCGTCGCGCTCGATGAGCTCACCGAGCGCGGTTGGCGCCACGTGCTCAAAAGCGCCGAATCGCCGTTGTTCCAAACAGGGTTGACCCTTTGCATTGAGGGCTGGAACGCGGTTGGCCCCCAGCGCCTCCGCGAGCTGGTCTCCACGATGACCGACACCGCGTTGGCGACGCGCTGCCATGTGGTGCTGACGGCGAATGACATCCCGGGCGGCGGCGAAAGTGATCAAGCCGCCTTTGTGACCGAGCGCTTCGCCTGTGCGGTGAGCGTGGCGCCGGCAATCGCCGAGCAGGGAGCCGCGTCGACGAAGGTTGCGCGCTATTTGGAATATCTCGCTGATGCATTTGGGACGGCAGCGCCCACGCTGTCTGCCGCGGCGACGAAGACGCTCGATGCTTACCGCTGGCCGCGCAATTATCTGCAGCTCCGCGAGGTCTCGGAACGACTGTATATATTGGTGGGGGCGGGCACGGTGGACCGCGCTGTAGCGGAGGAAGTGCTCGCCCAAGAGGATGTGATTAAGACCGCAACCTTTGGCGCCCCGACGCTCGAAAGTGACCTGTATATCCTGCGACCGCTGGTCGATACCGAGCGAGATATCGCGCATCTGGTTGTAGATCATCTCCACGGCAACCGGACTCGTGCGGCAGAGGTGCTGGGTATAAGCCGTACAACGCTGTGGCGCTTGCTGAAGGACGATGACCGTTGAGCGAGGCGCCCGTGACCGCGCGCGACGCGTGTGCTACAGTCCAAAGCGTTATTGTTTCGATTTGGTTACGGCGTGCGAGGGCATATGGCTGAGACTTCAAAACCGAGCCGCAGAAGGCGGAGTGCCGCGCCGGTCAACCGACGCACAACATCGGTGACGTGGGGTAAACACGCCTCTGGGTTTGATGGCTCGTTCAAGCGCACTAAATACGGCTATCCTTCGGCAAGCGCCCGCTTGGCAATGCAGGCAGAGTCCTCGCTGTGGGGCCGCAAACGCGTGGTGGGCTCAAAGCTCAAGCACGACGG
>CAJLUE010000152.1 GCA_905209765.1 uncultured Collinsella sp.
AGGAGCATCGGCTCCAGGCCGCGCCAGTCAAGGGGGACGTCGATGCTGTGGTCCTCGACATACAGGCCGGGGACGTGGTACGAAGTGATGAGCGCCATGTGATGCTTCCATTCGTTGCGGTGTTTCGGGTTGACCAATTCTACCGCCGTCGGCGAGGATGCGCATAAATCGGCTACCATGGTTGGCAAACATCTAAGAGAAAGGGCCGTCCATGTCGGTCGATATAGCCACGTATGTCAACGATCTTGCCGTCGAGGCCAAGGCCGCTTCTGCCGCGCTTGCCACGGCGAGCGATGCCCAGCGCCAGGAGGCCGTGCGCGCCATGGCCGCGGCGCTGCGCGATGGTGTCGATTCCATCATTGCCGCCAACGAGCTCGATATGTCTGCCGCGCGCGATGCGGGCACCTCGGCGGGGCTCCTCGACCGCCTGCTGCTGACGCCCGAGCGCGTTGAGGGCATGGCCGCCGGCCTGGAGAAGCTCGCTGAGCTGCCCGATCCCGTGGGCCGCGTGCTCGACCATCGCGTGCTTGCAAGTGGTGTGGACCTTACGCGTGTGAGTGTGCCGCTGGGTCTGGTTGCCATGGTCTACGAGGCACGTCCCAACGTGACGGCCGACGCCGCGGGCATCTGCATCCGCACCGGCAACGCCTGCATCCTGCGTGGCGGTTCGCTGGCCTATCACTCGTGCGCCATGATTGCCGAACTGCTGGCCGATGCGCTTGAGCCCCAGGGTTTCCCGCGCGAGGCCGTGTCGATGATCGAGTCTACCGACCGCGAGGCTACCGGCGAGCTCATGAAGCTTCGCGGTATCGTCGATGTGCTCATTCCGCGCGGCGGCGCGGGCCTCATCCAGCGCTGCGTTCGCGAGTCGCTCGTGCCGGTTATCGAGACGGGCACGGGCAACTGCCACGTCTACGTTCATGAATCCGCCGACTTCGATAAAGCGCTCAACATTATCGTCAATGCCAAGACCCAGCGCGTGGGCGTGTGCAATGCCGCCGAGTCGCTGCTGGTCGATCGTGCCGTGGCAGATTCGTTTTTGCCGGCGGTCGTGGCCGTGCTGCACGACCACGGTGTGCTGATTCACGGCGACGAGGCCACGTGCGCCGCATGCGCCGACGCCGGTCTTGCCGAGGGCGACGACTACGTGGCCGCGACCGAGGAGGATTGGGGTCGCGAGTACCTGGCGCTCGAGATGAGCGTGAAGGTCGTTGCGAACGAGGACGAGGCCATCGCGCACATCAACCGCTATGGCACCATGCATTCCGAGTCCATCATCGCCGAGGACGTGGACGCCTGCGAGCGCTTCCTGGACGCAATCGATGCTTCGGCTGTGTACGCCAACGCCAGCACGCGCTTCACCGACGGCGGCGAGTTTGGACTGGGTGCCGAGATCGGCATCTCGACCCAAAAGCTCCACGCCCGCGGCCCCTTCGCCGCCGAGGCCCTCACCACCTACAAATACAAGCTCCGCGGCACCGGCCAGGTCCGCCCCTAAACTCCTCGTAAACGAAAACCACCACAAAGGGGACAGGCACCTTTGTGGTGGTTATAGGCGGCGTGGGCGGTTAGGCCTGGAAGGTGTCGCGATCGGGGGCGAAGGACTGCATGGCTGCGATGGTGCGGTCGAAGAGCTCGGGAAGCTCCCAGCCCAGCATCTCGGCACCCTGCGAAATCACGTCGCGCGAGCAGCCGGCGGCAAAGCGCTTGTCCTTGAACTTCTTCTTGAGCGACTTGGTCGTAAAGTCCATGACGCTCTTGCTCGGGCGCATGATGACGGCGGCGCCGATCAGGCCGGTGAGCTCATCGCAGGCAAACAGGATCTTTTCCATTTGCAGCTCGGGCTTGGGCAGCGAAGAGTTGAAGTCCGACGTGTGCGTCTGGATGGCGCGAATGAGCTCGGGAGAGGCGCCCTCGCCTTCGAGGATCTCGGCGGCATAGATGGTGTGGTTCATGGGGTCATCCTCATGCTCCTCCCAATCCAAGTCGTGCAGCAGACCGACGATGCCCCAAAACTCCTCGTTCTCGGGGTCGAACTCGCGCGCAAAGTAGCGCATAGTGCCCTCGACTGTCTCGCCATGGGTGATGTGGAACGGGTCCTTGTTGTGCTCGTTGAGCAGTTCGAACGCGCGGTCGCGGGTGATTCCGGCGGTAAGCGGCTCTGCCATAAGGGACTCCTTGTGCTCGTGGGTATCGATAAGAATGAATACTACTAGAACAAGAAAACCACCACAAAGGTGCCTGT
>CAJLUE010000153.1 GCA_905209765.1 uncultured Collinsella sp.
GCATGGCCCATCTTGCCCAGGACGCGGCCGTCGGGGCTCGTGATGCCCTCGATGGCAAGTGCGGAGCCGTTGGGGTTGACGGAAAGGTCCATGCTCGGCTTGCCGTCCTCGCCCACGTACTGCGTGGCGACCTGGCCGTTGGCGATCAGCTGGGCGAGCACCTCGTCGTTGGCGACAAAGCGGCCCTCGCCGTGGCTGATGGCGACGGTGTAGGGGTCGTCCAGGCTGCACTGCGACAGCCACGGGGACAGGTTGGACGAGATGCGGGTGCGCACCAGGCGGCTCTGGTGACGACCGATGGTGTTAAAGGTCAGCGTGGGCGCATTGGGCGTGGCGTCGACGATGTCGCCGTAGGGCACTAGGCCGAGCTTGATCAGGGCCTGGAAGCCGTTGCAGATGCCCAACATCAGGCCATCGCGGGCCTTGAGCAGGTCGCGGACCGCCTCGGTGACCTCGGGAGCGCGGAAGAACGCCGTGATGAACTTGGCGGAGCCGTCGGGCTCGTCGCCGCCCGAGAAGCCGCCGGGGATCATGACGATCTGACTTGCACGGATGCGGCGGGCAAGCTCGTGGGTGCTCTCGGCGACGGCCTCGGGCGTGAGGTTGTTGATCACGAAGGTGTCGGCCTCGGCGCCGGCGGCACGGAAGGCGCGGGCGCTGTCGTACTCGCAGTTGTTGCCGGGGAACACGGGGATGATCACGCGCGGGCGGGCGATCTTGGCGCCGCCGTACACGTGGATGTCCTTGGCGCGGAAGTCGATGGTCTCGACCTCGGGGGTCTCGCCGGCGCTGCGGTAGGCGAAGACGCCCTCGATGCCGCTCTCCCAGGCCTCCTGGAGCTCGGCGAGCTCGATGACCTCGGAGCCGGTGTCGATGACATAGCCCTCGACGGTGGTGCCCAGGGGCTCGACGACAACGCCGTCGGCGACCTCGGGCAGCTCGGCGTCGTCGGCGAGCTCGACGATAAAGCTGCCGTAGAGCGGGGTGAAGAGGCTCTCCACGTCCACATCCTCGGCAAGCTCGATACCGATCTGGTTGCCGACGCACATCTTAAAGAGGCTCTCGGCGCCGCAGCCGTAGCCGGGCGTGGAGACGGCCAGGGCGTCGCCGGTGGCGGTGAGCGCCTCGACGGCGTCAAACGCGGCGAGCAGCTGCTGGGCGTCGGGGCGGTAGTCCTCGCCATAGGTGGCGGGGGCGATACGGACAACGCGGTGCGTCAGGCCCTTGAACTCGGGCGAGACGGCACGGGCGGCCTTGCCCACGGCCACAGCGAAGCTGATCAGAGTCGGCGGAACGTTGAGCTCGCCGGCCTCGTCCTCAAATGAGCCGCTCATGGAGTCCTTGCCGCCGATGGCACCGGCACCCAGGTCGACCTGGGCCATAAGGGCGCCCAGGACGGCAGCCATGGGCTTGCCCCAGCGCTCTGCCTCGGTGCGCAGGCGCTCGAAGTACTCCTGGAAGGAGAGGTAGGCGCGCTTGTGCTCAAAGCCGGCGGCCACGAGCTTGGCGATGGACTCGACCACGGACAGGTAGGCGCCCGCAAACTGGTCGGCCTCCATCAGGTAGGGGTTGAAGCCCCATGCCATAGCGCTTGCCGTGGTGGTCTCGCCGTCCACGGGGAACTTGGCGACCATGGCAGAGCTCGGAGTGAGCTGCGTCTTGCCGCCAAAGGGCATGAGTACGGTCGCGGCACCGATGGTGGAGTCAAAGCGCTCGGAAAGGCCCTTGTTGGAGGCGACGTTGAGGTCGGTGACGAGCGAGGTCATGCGCTCGGCAAGCGTGGTGCCGGCCCAGCTGGGCTGCCACACGCTACGGGCACACACGTGGGCGACCTGGTGCTTGGGCGCACCGTTGGAGTTGAGGAACTCGCGGGACAGGTCGACGATGGCGACGCCGTTCCAGGCCATGCGCATGCGCGGCTCGGCGGTAACCTCGGCGATAACGGTCGCCTCCAGGTTCTCCTCGGCGGCGTAACCCATGAACTCCTCGACGTCGCCGTCGGCGACGGCGCAGGCCATGCGCTCCTGGGACTCGGAGATGGCGAGCTCGGTGCCGTCAAGACCGTCGTACTTCTTGGTCACGGTGTCCAGGTCCACGTACAGACCGTCGGCAAGCTCGCCTACGGCGACCGAGACGCCGCCGGCGCCAAAGTCATTGCAGCGCTTGATCAGACGGCAGGCGTCGCCGCGGCGGAACAGACGCTGCAGCTTGCGCTC
>CAJLUE010000154.1 GCA_905209765.1 uncultured Collinsella sp.
TTGGCCTTGAACGCCTCGGGATAGGCATCCTGGAAGTTCTCGAGCGCAGCGGTCCAAGCAAGCGGGCACACGATGTTGACGTTGATGCCGTCCTTGCCCCACTCGTTGGCGGCAACGCGAGTTAAACCGCGGATGCCCTCCTTGGCGGCAGCATAACTGCACTGGCCATAGTTGCCAAACAGGCCGGCGCCCGAAGCAAAGTTGACCACGGAGCCCTTGGTCTCCTTCAGGTGCGGATAGGCCTTCTGCATGTACAGATAGGTGGCATACAGACCGGAATAAATGGCCAGGTTAAACTGGTCCATGGTGTGGTCGGCAATGGTCACGCCCGAGGCGCTGGCCTGAGCGTTGTTGACGACGGCGTCGATGCGACCGAACTCCTCAATCGCCTTGTCGATAACGTTCTGTACGACGGCCTCGTTGTCCTGGCCGGCGGAGACATCGGCCTGAACAGGCAGAACCTTGACGCCGTACTCAGTCTCGAGAGACTCCTTGGCGGCCTCGAGCTTGGCGACGTTGCGGCCGGTGATGACGAGGTTCGCGCCCTCCTTGGCAAAAGCGATATCGATGCCGTAGCCGATGGAGCCAGCGGAGCCGTCCTTGAGCGTGGCCTTGCCGCCGCCGGTAACGATTACGGTCTTACCAGTGAAAAGTCCCATACGAAGTCCTTTCAAAATCGCGACGGGCACGCCCGCCGACTGCGCGCATCCAAAATAAACGCGCCAAAAGCTGAAATGCAACTTTAGCTTCTTCAAGTGAAAAATAAAGCCCATGGCAGGCGAACGGCGCGACGTCTTTCGGCGAAGGGAATGTCAAGTAAAAATTGGATAGAGCGGCCGAGTTTTTGTTAACGCGACGAGTCATCGAACACGTTTTGAAACTTTGCTGCGGGGCGCGGGATGTCGGCGCGAGACTTTATCATAGGGTGACAAACAACGATGAGGAGCACATGCCTATGACAGACGAGCTGGACCCCCAGACTCAACAGCATATTGATGATTCCGCAGACGCCATTGACGACTGCGATACTTCTACCAGCAGCGATGGCAGCATTGATGCCGCTGTCGAGAAGGCTCCTGCCGCCGCAGACGAGGCCGCAGACGCAAATGTCGCCGCAGAGCAAGACAAAAAAGAGCAGCTAGAGCAGCCGGACCCGAGCAATACTGAACCCAAGGCTGAGAACGCTCCGCAAGCAGCGGGCCCCATCGAGGTGTCATCGGAAGAAGAACTCGACGCCGTCATGGACTCCATGATGGATGCCGTCAAAGCGATGAAGAACGCTGTCGCCGATGCCGATGTCGATGCCGAGGAAGAGGAAGCCGCCGAGGCCGCCTCGACGTTTGTGCCCGGCGAGACCCCGGTTGCCGACCAGGGCAGCACCATGCCCTCGTTCCTGCAACTCGAGCACCCCACGATCGGCGCCGACGCGGTCGACCCGCACGCAGCGGGCTTTTCCGTGATCGAAGGCGGTACCGGCAATATCGCCGCGCCACAGGCTGCCGATGCGGACGCTGCCGACACCGCTCGCCCGACCGCCCCGCATTCCCCCGCCGCGAGCCGCGATCTGGGGACCGCTGTCTCGAACACTGCGAACGCCGTGGGCACCTTTATCGCCCAGGGCGCCTCGGCCATGCGCGAGATGAATGCCGCGAAAAAGGCACTTGCCGATGCCCGCGCCCACCTGGCCGAACTTGAGCAGCGCATTGCCGATCAGGCCGAGGAACTCGAAACGCGCCAGGATATCGCAGGCCGCTACGACCAGATCGTCGCCGACCAGCGCCAGGCGATCGCCACAGCGCAAAAGACCGCTGCGGCAGCCGAGATTGACCGTGATGCCCACGCCGCCAAAGCGACAGAGCTCAAGGGGCAGTTCGAACAAATGAAGACAGAGGATGACGCGACTGAGCTCCGCCTGAAGGCCGCGCTCGATGCCGTGGAGGCCCGCGAGGCGAGCTCGCGCGAGACCGGCAACCGCCTCGTTCGCCGTCTTGAGGATTCCAAGCGCATCCGCGACAAAGTGCAGGCCGAGCGAGACGCCGGCATTGCCGCCGCACAACAAACCGTCGACGCCACGCGTGCCCAGCTCGAGACGCTGCGTCATGAGTATGCCGAGCTGCAACGCAATCCCTCGGCAAATCCCGCCAACTATACGGTGCGCACCAGCGAGCTCTCGATGCA
>CAJLUE010000155.1 GCA_905209765.1 uncultured Collinsella sp.
CCCGGATGAATGACGTGTTGACCGATTGAGAACATGCTACCTCCAACTTATACGAATTTACGTATGTTAAGAATACCACGCTGACGTGCGCAAACCATTACTTTATGCAGGAAAAGCACACAACTCCGATAGGTTAGAGTATTCGATACTCTGAGCGGTTCATGCATATGTTTATGCATTTCTAGAACGTGTATAAACTGCAGGCAAACCGCCAACTTTGTATCGCCGCGCGAGAGCTGTAGTCATTTTTGTGCATATGCAATATCTATGAGCTTTACCCTGCGACAGTAGCTACCGCTTGTGATAGAGTGCTACAAACTCTGGCTTTTGCCCTACGAGTGACCAAGAGCTCGGGGGCTTTAACACAAGGAGGATCTATGCCCGAGAAGATTGAAGAGCTGGTACGCGCTGCGCTTGCTGCGGCCCAGGAGGCCGGCGACCTTTCCGCATTTGAACTTGACGATTGCGCCATCGAGCGACCGGCTGACACTTCTCATGGCGAGTGGACCTCCACCATGGCCCTGAAGTCCGCCAAGCTGGCCCACTGCGCCCCGCGCAAGATCGCCGAGGCCGTCGTTGCCCATATGCCCGAGGACCCCGCGATCGAGAAGGTCGAGATCGCCGGCCCTGGCTTCATCAACTTCTACCTCTCCGTCGCCGTCAAGAACGCCATCTTTGGCGAGGCCCGCGAGAAGGGCATGGACTTCGCTAAGTCCAACGTCGGTGGCGGCCTGAAGACCCAGGTCGAGTTTGTCTCCGCAAACCCCGTCGGCCCCATGCACATCGGCCATGGCCGCTGGGCCGCTCTGGGCGACTCCCTCTGCCGCGTTATGGACCACGCCGGTTACGATATCCAGCGTGAGTTCTACATCAATGACCACGGCTCTCAGATGAACACCTTCGGCAACTCTATCAGCACGCGCTATATGCAGCTTGCCGACATCATCGCCAAGCAGGGCGTGGATATCGACGAGGCTCTCAAGCTGCTGATCGCCGATCGCGACGCCTTCGTTGCCGATGAGAACGACGAGCATCCCGAGACCCATCCGTACCAGGACAACTTTGCCGAGACTCTGGGCAAGGACT
Source organism: uncultured Collinsella sp. (assembly GCA_905209765.1). Lineage (GTDB taxonomy): Bacteria > Actinomycetota > Coriobacteriia > Coriobacteriales > Coriobacteriaceae > Collinsella. The sequence continues at coordinate 1,087 of CAJLUE010000155.1, forward strand.
CCTACGGCGGCGACTACATCATCGACGAGGCTGCCGAGTTCTGGCGCACCGACGGCGACAAGTGGGTCGAGGCCGATCCGCAGGAGCGTATGGAGAGCTTCCGTGAGCGCGGCTACGTAAAGATGGTCGACAACATGCGCGACCTCTGCCACGCCGTCAACTGCGACTTCGATCGTTGGTTCTCCGAGCGCTCGCTGTATGTGAAGGACACCGAGGGCGAGACCGCCGGCACCTCCGCCGTCGACCGCGCGTTTGAGAAGCTCGACAAGATGGGCTACCTCTACACCAAGGACGGCGCCCTGTGGTTCCGCTCCACCGATCTGGGCGACGACAAGGACCGCGTCCTGATCAAGTCCGACGGTGAGTACACCTACTTCGCCTCCGACGTTGCCTATCACTGGGATAAGTTCCAGCGCGTCGACCACGTTATCGACATCTGGGGCGCCGACCACCACGGCTACATCGAGCGCGTCCGCTGCGTCTGCGACGCTCTCGGTTACCCCGGCAAGTTTGAGGTTCTGCTGGGCCAGCTCGTCAACCTGCTGCGCAACGGCAAGCCCGTCCGTATGTCCAAGCGCAAGGGCACCATGGTGACCCTGCAGGAGCTCGTTGACGAGGTCGGCTCCGACGCCGCTCGCTACACGCTCATCTCCAAGAGCTCCAACCAGATGGTCGACTTCGATATCGAGGCCGTCAAGAAGCGCGACAACTCCAACCCGGTCTATTACGTGCAGTATGCTCACGCCCGCGTGTGCTCCATCCTGCGCCGTGCCGCCGACGTTACCGCCGAGCAGGCCGCCGAGATGGGCATGAAGGCCGTCGCTGCCAAGGCCATCGGTGAGAACGTCGATTACTCGCTGCTGACCGACCCGACCGAGCTCGCCCTTTCGCGTAAGCTCAACGAGCTCACCGACCTCATCGCCAGCTGCGCTCGCGACCGCGCTCCGTTCCGTCTGACGCACTTTGCCGAGGAGCTCGCCGGCGACTTCCACAGCTTCTATGCTGCCTGCCAGGTGCTGCCGAGCGAGGGCCGTCCCGTCGACCCCGAGCTTTCGCGCGCCCGTCTGGCCGCTTGCGACGCCGT
>CAJLUE010000156.1 GCA_905209765.1 uncultured Collinsella sp.
TGATGAACGGGAAGAGGTTGCCCAGAACCATGCCGATAACAAGCGGCAGGATGGATCCGATGATGGTGCCGACGGGGATGTTAGCGAGACCCGAGACACCGAGGATGATCATCGTGACGGCGGGGCCGGCCGTAAAGAACAGGATACCCACGGCGCCCTGCTCGGACTCGTCGCCGAACTCGCCCATGATGCCCGTGTAGAGCGCCATGTTGCAAAACGTGATGCCACCAATGATAGACACGGAGCTCAGGCCCAGGAAGTTGTCGTTAAAGAAATATGCCACACCCAAGCCAAGGGCGGCCGCAACAACAAGCTTGGGGATCAGTACGACGATGCCGGTCTTGATAGCGCCCGGCGTGGACTTAAAGCTGATGCCAGCGCCCACGAAGAGCAGAATCGCAGCGACGATGGTATTGGAGCCGCCACGGCAGGCAGCCGTAAAGAAGCCGCCGATCTCAAAGACCTGCGGACAGAAAGTGTTGAGCAAAAGGCCAACAATCATGGGATAGATCATGATGTCGCCCGGGATACGCGGTACCTTGAATTTCTTTTGCTCGTTGGCGGTCGCTTCCTGTGCCATGAAACCCCCATTTCCGCTGACGCAGAACAAAAGCCCACATCACGCTTTGCTACAGTAAAGTTTGACCATGGTACCAGAAGAAGCAGACCAGCTCGGTGAGAAATTCGATTCGTTGGGCCGGGACGCTAAACGCACCCTTGCTTTTATACAAGGCTCAAAACGATATAGAACACGATGCCCGAGACGCAGCACCACAACATCGACTTTGTCTTGATTGCCACCGCCACGACACCGGCGGCCGCAATCCAGGGAATCAAGCCCCGCCACAAGCCGGCGTCGAAAGCGCCAGGGCTTATCAAATCGTTAGCGACCAGCGCCGCAAAGGCGGCAGGCGGAATATAACCCAAGGCCTCGGTAACGCGGGGCGACAGCCAGCGTCTGACGCTTCGAGGTGCCACGTTCCTCGTCCCGACAAGATTTCCGAGCCGTATTCGACGACGCGGCAGAATCATCGCCCGGTGGCAACCGAGTTCACCTACAATTGCCACCGGATCGAAAGACACAGCTTTTTAGGAAGTCATTATGACAGCTATCGATCGGGGCCGGGCGACCGCGGCCTTCAAACGCTATACCGATGCCTACGACGCCACCAACCCACGCATCGCGCTCAAAATCGAGCATACGCACCACGTTGCCGAGGCATGCGATGCCGTGGCGCGCGAGCAGAGCTGGTCGACAGAGGATATTGACCTGGCCTGGCTTTGCGGCCTGTTACACGATATAGGGCGCTTTGAACAGTTGCGGCGCTGGGACACCTTTAAGGACGCCGAGAGTATGAGCCACGCAGCGTTGGGCGTCGGGGTCCTCTTTGGCGAGAACCCCGACGACGCGCCTGCCACAACAAGTATCCGAGATTTTATCGAGACCGACGAGCACGACGAGCTCATCCGCGCGAGCATCGCCTATCACAGCGACTTTCGCCTGCCGGCACAACTCGACGAGCGCACACGGCGCTTCTGCGATATCGTGCGCGATGGCGACAAAATCGACATTATGCGCACCATCGCCGACAGCACCGTCGACACTATCCTCAAGGTTGATGAGGACACATTTCTCGCCAGCCGGTTCTCGACACCGGCTCTCGCTGCCTTTGACGAGCGCCGCTGCGTCGCACGCGATGAACGCGACGAGCCCGCAGACTACCTGGTGGGGCTCATCTGCTTTATGTTTGAGCTCGTCTATCCAGCGAGCCGCGCGCTGGCGCGCGAGCAGGGCGATATCTACCGCCTGCTCGACGCGCCCTTTGGCATTACGTGCCCCTTTACCGATCCCGCCACGCAAGCGACCTGGGATCGCCTAAAGGACGAGATGCGCGGCTGGCTGGCGCGCGCCTAGCGCTCAAGCTGGGCCAGCAGCTCCTCGGCGACCTCGACGGCATCGCCGACAACCTTATACTGGGCAGCACCAAAGATGGGGGCATCCGGGTCCTCGTTGATGGCGATAATGCACTCCGCCCCACCGATGCCGGCAAGATGCTGAATGGCGCCCGAAACACCGATACTCACGAGAAGCTTGGGCGAAACCGATACGCCCGTCTGGCCAATCTGATGGCGATACT
>CAJLUE010000157.1 GCA_905209765.1 uncultured Collinsella sp.
TCCTCGCAGGCGACAATGCGGCGGTCGCGCAAAATGGTCCGCACGTAATACCAGTCGCCCACACAGCCCGACAAGTGCAGACCAGCCGCCAGGTAGCACAGCAGCGGATAGCCCGATAACGCAAGCCCCAGGGCAAACGCCGCCGTCACAACAACCGTCGGCGCCAGGCAAACCGCCACGTACCGCCGGCGCGAATACACCACGCCCTCGGCGCAGGCGTAAATCATGCAGGTTTCGAGATTTGCCCCAAATGTCACCCGAGCACCGACAGGTGCAAACAGCTTAAAGAACACGCCGTGCACCAGCTCGTGCACGGCAAATGACGCCGCCGAAACCGCAGCCAAGCCGACTAGCCAGCCCAAGACGGCCGTCCAGCCACCCGCGTCAGCCGCATCCAGGTCCGCGGGCCCACCCAGCAGCATAAACACCGGCACCAGGCACACGGCAAATGCGCCAAGCACGACCATCCCCCACACAAAGCAGGCGTGCAGAAAATCATCGTCTTCAAACGCATGTATGTTGGAAATCTCATTCATAGCATCTTAGGATAGCGCCCCTGCCACGCACCCGCCCGCATGTGCGATAATGTCGAACGATATGCACGAATTGACCACCGCGCCGCCGAGTCCCACGCCCGGTTGCGCTCTTACCATATGCGAAGGAGTCCCATGGCATCCAAATACTCCATGAACGACCGTCCCAGCTGGCCTCGCCGCGCCATCGTTACCGCCGGCGAGCCCTACGGCAACAAGGGCCTTCACTTTGGCCACGTTGGCGGCGTCTTTGTCCCGGCCGACTTCTTCGCCCGCTTCCTGCGCGACCGCCTGGGCCGCGAGAACGTCATCTTCACCTCGGGCACCGACTGCTACGGCTCGCCCATCATGGAGAGCTACCGCAAGCTCAAAGAGAACGAGGGCTACGACAAGTCCATTAGCGAGTACGTCGAGTCCAATCACTCCCGCCAGGCCGCGACCCTCAATAACTACAACATCAGCTGCGATATCTACGGCGGCTCGGGCCTTGAGCCGGCCGCGCAGATTCACAACGAGGTTACCGCCGAGATTATCGAGCGCCTGCACGAGCAGGGCACCATCTCCAAGCGCTCCACGCTGCAGTTCTACGACGCCAAGGCCGGCACGTTCCTCAATGGCCGCCAGGTGATCGGCCGCTGCCCCATCCAGGGCTGCAAGTCCGAGAAGGCTTATGCCGACGAGTGCGACCTGGGTCACCAGTTTGAGCCCGAGGAGCTCATCGCGCCCAAGAGCCAGCTCACCGGCGAGGTGCCCGAGCTGCGCCCGGTCGACAACCTCTACTTCGACCTGCCCGCCTACCTCGACTTTATGAAGACCTACACCGCCAAGCTCGCCCAGAACCCGCAGGTTCGCTCCGTGGTCTCCAAGACCATGGAGGAGTGGCTGCTGCCGGCACAGCTCTACATCCAGAACAAGTTCCGCGAGGCCTTCGATGCCGTCGAGGACCAGCTCCCCGAGCACACCGTGCTGGAGCCCGAGGGCAACAAGAGCAGCTTTACCGTCACCTTCCCCAGCTGGAAGGAGCGCGACGACGCCCACGCGGTGCTCGCCAACGGCGGCGTGCGCTTCCGCAGCGGCAAGGCGCTCGTGCCCTTCCGCATCACCGGCAACATCGACTGGGGCGTTCCGGTGCCCGAGGTCGATGGCGTTTCCGACGTCACCTGCTGGTGCTGGCCCGAGAGCCTGTGGGCGCCCATCAGCTACACCCGCACCGTGCTCGCACGCGATGCCAAGGCCGCCGGCGTGACCGAGGGTGTCGCCGCCCAGGATGCCGCCCTCATGGGCGAGCCCGCCGCCGATTCCACGCAGGTCCCCACGCCCACCTATCAGCACAGCTCCCTCGACTGGCGCGACTGGTGGTGCTCGGATGACGCCCAGATCTACCAGTTCATCGGTCAGGACAACATCTATTTCTACTGCATCGCGCAGACCGCCATGTGGGAGGCCTTGGGTTGGGACCTCACGCAGAGCACCGTCAGCGCCTGCTACCACCTGCTCTACATGGGCAAAAAGGCCAGCTCGTCCTCGCAGACGCCTCCCCCGCCGGCAGACGACCTGCTCAACCACTACACCTGCGAGCAGATGCG
>CAJLUE010000158.1 GCA_905209765.1 uncultured Collinsella sp.
CAAAGCTGGCAACAATACTTCTCGAACAACGTGAAGCCGCCCCGTAGGGCGGCCGCCCCAAGAGAGGTGATTCCATGAGAATCGATAAGCTAGCAATGACGTCGCGCGAGGCGCTGCAGACCGCCATGAGCACGGCTGCCGATGCGCAGGCCGGCGCGGTAGAGCCGATTCACCTGCTGTCCGCCCTGCTCGGTGCCGGCGAGCGCAACATCTCCGTGATCATAGAGCGCATCGGTGCCGACCCGGCTCAGCTCGCACGCCCCACACAGGATGCCATCGACCACGCGCCCAAGGTTTCGGGCGAGGGTCAGCAGATGGGTCTGTCTAACGAGCTCGTCCGCGTCATCGAGAAGGCCGAGAAGAAGGCCACCAAGATGGGCGACAGCTTTGTGGTGACCGAGCATCTGCTGATGGCACTTGCCGAGGACAAGGGCGAGGCCGGCCGCGTTCTGCGCGACGCAGGCGTCACCAAGGAGCGCATCGAGCAAGTCTACGAGGAGCTGCGCGGCGATGACCGCGTGACGTCCGCCGAGGACAAGACGCAGTTTGAGGCGCTGGAGCAGTACGGTCGCAACATCTGTGACCTCGCCCGCGCCGGCAAACTCGACCCGGTCATCGGCCGTACCGATGAGATTCGCCGCACCATCCAGGTTCTGTCCCGTCGCACCAAGAACAACCCCGTGCTCATTGGCGAGCCGGGCGTCGGCAAGACGGCCATCGTCGAGGGCATCGCCCAGCGTATCGTGGCCGGCGACGTGCCGAGCACGCTGCGCGACCGCGACCTCATCGAGCTCGACATGAGCGCGCTGGTCGCCGGCGCCAAGTACCGTGGTGAGTTCGAGGATCGCTTGAAGGCCGTGCTCAAGGAGGTACAGAAGTCCGAGGGCAAGGTCATCCTGTTCATCGATGAGCTCCACACCATCGTGGGCGCGGGTGCCACCGAGGGCTCCATGGACGCCGGCAACATCCTGAAGCCTGCACTCGCCCGTGGCGACCTGCACGCGATCGGCGCGACCACGCTTGACGAGTACCGCAAGTACATCGAGAAGGACGCGGCGCTCGCCCGCCGTTTCCAGACCGTTATGGTGAGCGAGCCTACCGTCGAGGACACCATCTCGATCCTGCGTGGCCTCAAGGAGAAGTACGAGATCTTCCACGGCGTGCACATCACCGATAGCGCGCTCGTGGCAGCTGCCGACCTCTCCGATCGCTACATCGCCGATCGCTTCCTGCCCGACAAGGCCATCGACCTGGTCGACGAGGCCGCAAGCCGCCTGCGCATGGAGCTCGACAGCATGCCGGTCGAGATCGACGCCACCACGCGTCAGCTCACCCAGCTGCAGATCGAGGAGCAGGCGCTCATGAAGGAGACCGACGACGCCTCCAAGGAGCGTCTGGAGGCCCTGCGCCAGGAGATTGCCGAGGTTCAGGAAAAGCTCAACGTGCAAAAGGCCGGCTGGCTCAACCAGAAGAACGCCATCGATCACGTGCAGGAGCTCAAGGGCCAGCTCGATGAGGCCAAGAGCGAAGAGGAGCGCGCGACGCGCAACGGCGACCTGGGTCGTGCATCCGAGCTGCGCTACTCTGTGATTCCGGGTCTGCAGCAGCAGATTCAGGATTCCGAGGCTGCGCTCGAGGCGCAAAAGCAGCAGGACGGCGAGGGCCTCAACGAACAGGTGACCTCCGATGAGATCGCCGAGGTCGTGAGTGCCTGGACCGGCGTGCCCGTGTCCAAGATGATGCAGGGCGAGCTCGACAAGTTGAAGGGCTTGGAGGGTGAGCTGCATAAGCGCGTCATCGGCCAGGACGAGGCCGTCTCCGCCGTCGCCGCAGCTGTGCGCCGCAGCCGTGCGGGCCTTTCCGATCCGGACAAGCCCATTGGCAGCTTCTTCTTCCTGGGCCCCACCGGCGTGGGTAAGACCGAGCTCGCCAAGGCTCTAGCCGAGTGCCTGTTCGATGACGAGCGCGCACTCGTGCGTATCGACATGTCCGAGTACATGGAGAAGTTCAGCGTCCAGCGTCTGATCGGTGCGC
>CAJLUE010000159.1 GCA_905209765.1 uncultured Collinsella sp.
GAGCACGTCGTTGCCGTCGACGTCCTTAAGGAGCACCGAGACCTTCTGCTCGGCATCGGACAGGCGGGTGCGCAGGCTCTTGAGGAGCTCGACGCCGCGGGTATAGCTCTCGAGCGACTCCTCGAGCTCCATATCGCCCGACTCCAGGCTGCGGATGATGAGCTCCAGCTCTTGCGAGGCCTGCTTGTACGTAAGCTGCTCGACCGGGGTCTTCTCTGCCATATCTGTTTCCTTTCCTAAGGGTCTATCACTGTGAAACGCGGTCTACTCGACCGCGTTGACGGTTGCCGACACGTTACCGTCCGCCATGCGCACGCGAATGGCGTCGCCGGGCTTAAAGGTCTTGGCGCTCGTAGCCACACCGTCCTCGCTGTACGCGATGGAGTAACCGCGGGCAAGCACCTTGAGCGGCGACAAGGCATCGAGCGACGCAGCAGCTCGGCCCAGGTCGGACGCGGGCTTGCTGAGCATCGTGCGCCCCTGATGCTCCAGACGGGAGCTCGCAAGCGTGAGCGCATGGCGCTTGCCATCGAGCCCCGAGGTGCTTGCGATCAAGCGCTCGGGCAGACGCTCGAAGTTGGAGCGGAAGGCCCCAACCGAACGCGTTATGGCGCCGGACAGACGATCGGCCGTCAAGGCAAGCTCAGACTCGCGACGCTCGACCATAAACGTTGGATCGTTGAGGCACGGGCGGCACGCGGCCGCATCGAGCGCGTCACCCAGACGGCCCGTATAGGTGTCCCAGGCACGACGACCGCGCTGGTCGAGCATTTCCAGATCGACCTGATCCGACCCAATCATCGATGCCATCGCAGCACCCAGACGCTGATGACGTGTCTCGAGCACATCGGCCAGCTCCGTCATAGCCGGCGCCACCGATTCTGCCGCTGCCGTTGGCGTGGAGGCGCGACGGTCGCTCACCATATCGCAGATCGAGGTATCGGGCTCATGCCCAATACCGGTCACCACGGGCACGGGACAGGCTGCCACCGCACGGGCAAGCTCCTCGTCGTTAAAGGTCATGAGGTCCTCGAAGGAACCGCCGCCACGCACGAGCAAAATGCAATCGGGCACCGGCGTAATGGCAGCGGCGCGGCGCAAGCCTTCAATAAGCTCTGCCGGTGCACCCTCGCCCTGGACCTTTGCGCCCACGCAGACAAGCTCGACGAGCGGGTTGCGACGGCGCAGCGTACGCTTGACGTCGTCGATCACGGCGCCCGAAAGCGAGGTGACGACCGCCACACGCGAGCAAAACACCGGAATGCGACGTTTACGCACTTCGTCCATCAGGCCCTCGCGACGCAGCTTTTCGGCCAACTGAGCCACCTGCTGACGCAGCAAGCCCTCCCCCGCCAGCGAGAACGAGCGGGCAACGAAGCTCATGCGACCCGTAGGCTTGTAGAGATTGAAGCTACCCTTAAAGCTCACCTGCATGCCGTCGCGCAGATCGAAGGTGCGCTTAAGGTAGGCGCCCTTCCAGATGATGCAGTCGACGGCCGCCGAGTCGTCCTTGATTTGGAAGTAGCAGTGGCCGCTTCGGGCATTGGGACCGCGGAAACCCGTGACCTCGCCCAAAACGCTCAGCTGCGGAATGGCATCGAGCGCGCCGGCGGCGATCTCCACCGCTTGGCTCACGCTGAGCTCTTTGCGCTCCCGCTCGTCCGATCCGTCGAACTCGGCGGAAACGGTATTGCCAGTTAGATTCCAGCCTGCCATGCAGCCCCCTTTCGTCATCGTGCACAAGGGCTCCGGCCCTGCGCAAATTCAAGTCCAACACATAGTACAGCGCCGCAGGGACACAAATCCCCACGGCGCCTGTCAAGCCAATTTGTTATCGGTTGGAGTTTCTGTTGTAGCGGGCCATCAGGTAGAGCAGCTGAATAATCGAGGTGAGCGCTGCGGCAACATAGGTAAGCGCGGCTGCCGTCAGGACCTTCTTGGCACCGTTGACCTGCTTGGAACTCATGCCCGACTGCTCGATATACGCCACGGCGCGGCGACTGGCATCGATCTCGAC
>CAJLUE010000160.1 GCA_905209765.1 uncultured Collinsella sp.
GCGTAGGCGATATAGGACGAGACCGCGGTCACATGACCACCCCCGGACGCCATGGATCGACCGTCACCGCGCGTTCATGCGCGAGCACGGCCGGCGCCCCCAGGGAAACGCCGGCGATGCTCAGCGAACTCGGCCACGGCTCGTAGTGCATGGTGCAGGTATAAGTCCTAAACGTGCCAGAAAGAGAGAGCAGGCCACCATCCGATGACGCCGTGCCCTGCTCGCTCGAGACCTCGACCTGTAGGTCATATCCCTCCATAGCATCCTGAATCTGAGCTTGAACGGTCGCGGAAGCGTCAACGGAGCTCTCGTCACCCTCCCCGCCCGGCGCCACAGCGTGCGCCAGCACGATGTCGGGCACCACGCGGTCGAAGCGCGCGACCGCGCCGGCAAAGATCATAACGTTGTACGCGATGAGAGCCAGCACGAGCAGGACAGGCGTGACCACGGCCATCTCGACCGTCGCCTGGGCACGCTCCTCGCGCAAGCCCGCGCGAATGCCCATTACGACCCACCGCCAAAAGCCCCCACCAGCGTGGCAACATCGACAGTGAGCGGGATGGAGCCGCCGCCGGGCAGCGGGATCTCCGCAAGCGTGAACACCGCGCCGCTGATGGTGCGCTCGACGTGATACTCCAATGCCTCGCAAAGTGCCTTGGGGTCAGTCACGCCCAAGGGGATTTTTCGCAGGGTATCTTGAGTTTTGGAGATGCCCGCGATATCGGACCCCGGACTTTTGATGACATTGGCGGTATCGGTCAGCACCGGTTTTCGCAGGCGCAAATCGCACGGTTCGAGTCCCAGCGCCGCCACGGAGGACGAGACGGTGTCACCGAGCCAGGACGCGATGGAGCCCAACGCGCCGCTACTCCCTCCCAAGCCACCGATCAGCTCTCCCATAAGCTCGTCGGCCGCACCCTGGATGTCTCCGTACCCCACAAGCAGGCGGCCCCAAACATCCATAACGCCGTCGAGCACGCCGGCAACGCCGCCCGAACGCTCCTCCAGTGTCGAGAAAAACCGCGAGAGAACGTTATTTTGTGCCGTCGCATCATCGGGCGCGAGCACTGCAGCAGAAATTGCACCACGATCGCCAAGCTCAACTGCCGTGTTAAACGAAGAGTTGAGCTTATCGGGACTGGAGATGGCGCCCGAGACCGCAAAGGCGACCACGCCGTTGCGACCGGGCGGGGCGATGCGCGGGCGCTCGCCCGAAAGCTCTTTGATGGCGGTATCGAACGCATTGCCCGCACGGTCGGCTTCGTCCTCGGTCTGACGCTCGAGCTCAAGCTCCTTGTTACGACAGTCGACGTAGTCCTCCAGGGCGTCTTTAAACTTGTCAAAGTGATACTCGAAGCCGTTTTCGATAGAGGTTGAAGGCGCCGCAACAGCACCAAGCGACGAAACGCCAAAATGGCATTTGCTGCATTTATCTTGTCCATCGTAATCGGCAACCGAAGCAAATCCGCTCGGCGTTCCTTTCTTATAGTTAGGGCAGGTCGTCCCGTAATGCAGATACGCCTTGCCATCGTTCACGCTCGTCGGCCACACCGCATCGGTATAGAGTTCCGTCGCCCGGACCTCGTCAGAATTGCGCGGCAACAGTGGAATATAGGAGGAAACCCTGTCTCCGTTCTCGGTTATATATGCCCGATCGACCTCCGCGCTCGCATAGGTATAAAACGCCTTACGCGCCGCAGACTCTGCCTTCATCTCGACACTCGAGCCTTGGGGCTTCTCATTTGCCAGACGCCAATGGTAGTAGTCCTTCGCGCGATCAAGGGCAACTTGGGGCTCCCACGTAACGCTCGAAGCATAATGCGGATTTTGAACACCGGAGAGATCCGTTAGGCTTTTTGCGCGCTCCCACATACACGAACAGCTGCCGACCGAACCTTTATCCGATCCACCGCAATCCGCTAGCCAGGCGCGCTCTTTGGCCTTCGCCGTCTCCTCCGATGCTTTTTGTAGCTCCTCGGCCGCGCGCTCCAGATCTTCCGACGCATCTT
>CAJLUE010000161.1 GCA_905209765.1 uncultured Collinsella sp.
GCGAGCGTTTTGGAGCAGACGGACGGCAAGCTCGACTACGTCGTCGACGCCATCGACACCATCTCGGCCAAGCTCACCATTGCCAAATATGCTCAGGACCACGACATCCGTTTGGTTAGCTCCATGGGCGGGGCCAACAAGCTCCATCCCGAGTGCCTCCGCTTTGCCGACATTTTCGATACGGTACGTGACCCCATGAGCCGCATTATGCGCAAAGAATGCAAGAAGCGCGGAATCAAGAGCCTGCACGTGCTGTTTAGCTGCGAGGAATCGGTTAAGACCCAACCCCGCGACCCGTCCAATATCCACGAGCGTACCGAGTTGGGCACCGCCAGCTTTATGCCGCCCATCATGGGCCAGATGATCGCCGGCGAGGTTATCCGCCAGATCAGTGGGCGTGGTACCGAACGCGTGCGCGCCGATGGCCAGCGCCTAGACTAGTGGAGCGCGCCGAGATGGGGCCCCAGTTAATTGATGCACACTGCCATCTTGATTTAATGGCTCACCCGGACGCCGTTGCCGATGAGGCGACGGCACTGGGCTTGGGTCTATTTGATTGCGGCGTCGATCCACGCGACTTTTCGGCCGCAAACGAGCGTGCCCGTCGCCAACCAGGCATCATCGCCGGCATTGGGCTTCACCCCTGGTGGCTCGCCGACGGCCGCTGTGGTTCTACCGAAGTCGATCTGCTTTGCGAAGTTGCTGCCCAAGAGCGCTACATCGGCGAGGTGGGACTCGACTTTTCCGCTCGTTTTGCTGGAAGCGAACCGCTACAAATACAGGCACTTGACCGGCTCTGCGATGCCCTCGTACAGCATCCTCTTCCCGGGCGCGTAATATCAATTCACGCCGTTCGTTCGGCAGGAACCGTGCTGGACATCCTCGAATCGCACGGACTACTCATCCCAAACCCCGACTCCCCCGCTATCATCTTCCACTGGTTTAGCGGAACTTCAGACGAACTCGTCTGCGCGCGTTATGCGGGCTGCTATTTTTCCGTGAACGAGCGCATGCTCACCACCAAGCGCGGCCGCGAATATGCCCGACAGATTCCACTCGACCGTCTACTGCTCGAGACAGATGCGCCGGCCGAGCCAAACACAGAAACAAGCGCACAGTCGCTCATCAGATCGCTCGCATGGGCCTCAGAACACATCGCCTCACTCAAAAACTGCGACGCAAAGCACATCGAGTCGGCAGTTTTGGGAAATTCACGCTCTGTTTTTGGCCTTCGCTAACCCCTGTGTGCAAAAAATGCCAAATATGAGTACTGTTACCGGAATGGATACAGTACTCATATTTGGCGTTTTTTGCACACGAGGTCCCGGGGAGTCGACAATTCGACTCCCCGGGACTGCTCACCTATTCGGAAATCGGGTAGTGTCGAGAAAGTTGGTGTAGCGCCCGATCCGAAGCGGGTCGGCCCGGCGTCCTGGAATCTGGAATACGGTTGATATCCTATGCCGCCTCGACCCTGTCCGCAAGCTCGAGGCCGGACTCTAGCATCTTCCTGGCCTCCGCCTCAAGCCGCGCCCACTCGACGGGACCGTCGATCCCCCGGGTGCGACCGTCATCGTAGAGCTCGTTCATCCTCGCCTCCGAGAAGTACCTGGACTCCTGCCATATCTCGTCCCGCTCGCACATGACCGCGCCCGCGAGCCGCACCAGCGAGCCCGTGGAGGGGAACACCTGCACGACGCGCGACCTGCGCTTTATCTCCCGGTTGGTCCTCTCCTGCACGTTGTTGGTGCGCAGGCGCTTCCAGTGGGTCGGCGGGAAGTCGAGGTATGCCAGGGCGTCCGGCTCGGCACCCTCGAGTATCGCCGCCGCCCTCGGGCAGCACCCCTCCAGCATGTCGCACGCCGCGTGGTAAATGGCGGTCACGGTGGCGGCGTCGCGCCCGCGGAACACCTGCGACACGATCCTGCCCCACGCGGCGCCTGAGCTGCCAGGAGCCGGCCTCGCGCATGCAGTCGCGCATGAGGTGGGCCGCGCAGCGCCG
>CAJLUE010000162.1 GCA_905209765.1 uncultured Collinsella sp.
GAGAAGCTCTTGGATGAGCTCGTCCAGAAAGGGGGCGCGTGAAGATGAGCGATTTCCATATGGTGGTGTGCGTCAAGGCAGTGCCGGGCAGCACCGAGGTCAAGATGGACCCCAAGACCAATACCATCGTGCGCGATGGCAAGCAGGCGGTCATTAACCCGTTCGATGCGAGCGCTTTGGAATGCGCGCTGGCGCTCAAGGACGACTTTATCGGCTTTGGCATGGACGTGCGCGTGACGGTGGTGTCGATGGGCATCCCCGCGACCGAGTCACTGCTGCGCGACTGCATCGCCCGCGGTGCCGATGACGCACTGCTGCTGACCGATCGCGCCTTTGCAGGTGCCGATACCCTGGCAACCACCTATGCCCTCAAGTGCGGCATCGAGGCGCTCGACGAGGGCTTCGACCTGCTCATCTGCGGCAAGATGGCGGTGGACGGCGATACGGCCCAGATTGGTCCCGAGCTTGCCGGTGCTTTTGAGATTCCCTGCGTGACCGACGTGAGCTGCGTGCAGAGCGCGGGCTTTACGACCTGTGGTTCACTGGCGCTTGTTCACGGCTGCGATGCCGGCGAGGAGACGGTCTATCTTGAGATGCCGTGCGCGATGACGACCGCCAAGGAGATTGGCCAACTGCGCATGCCGAGTATTGCCGGTATTCGTGCGGCCGAGGAGGCGGACGTGCGCGTGGTCAACGCTGCCGACGTGCATGCCGACCCCGCGCGCTGCGGCCTTGTCGGCTCGCCGACACAGGTCGTGCGATCGTTTGTGCCCGACCGCGACCAGACGTGCGAGGCCGTTGAAGGAACGGCGTCCGAGCAGGCGGCAAAACTTGCCAAGATTATCGAGGGGATGGCATAGATGAGCGGACTGATTATCGATAGCGAAGCCTGTATCGGCTGCGGTCGCTGCGTCCGCGCCTGTGCCTCGGGCGGCATCGTAGTGGAAGGCGAGCGGCCCAACCGTTGCGCCCGCGTAACCGACGGCTGCATCCTATGCGGCGGGTGCGTTGACGCCTGCCCTGTCAACGCTATCTCGATCGAGCGTGACGAGGCCGCTGGCGCGGTGGACCTTGATGCATATCGAGACATTTGGGTATTCGTGCAGACCGACGAGCACGATACGGTGACTCCCGTTGCCTATGAGCTCATGGGCAAGGGCCGCGAGCTTGCCGATGCTCGCGGCTGCCGTCTGGTGGCGCTGGTCGGTATGGGCCCCGAGGGCTCTCTCGGTGACCTGGAGCGTTTGGTCTGCGCCGGTGCAGACGAGGTCCTGGTCTGTCGCGACGAGCGTCTGCGCCAGAACGATGCGGAGGTTTACGCCCGGCTGATCTGCGATTTGGTGGTAGAGCGCAAGCCCGAAGCTATTCTGTACGGTGCGACCGCCTTTGGCCGCGAATTGGCACCCGGCGTTGCCGTGCGTTTGCAGACTGGCCTTACGGCTGACTGCACCGTACTTTCGATGGATACGGAGACGGGGCTGCTGCAACAGACGCGTCCGGCGTTTGGTGGCAACCTGATGGCCACCATCGTCTGCCCCAATCATCGTCCCCAGATGGCAACGGTGCGTCCCGGCATCTTTAAGGCGTCCGACTTTGACTACGGCCGCTCCGGCACGATCACCCAGATATCACTTGCGGATGATGCTAAGGCTCGTGTCGAGATCTCGATTCCCGCCGAGGAGTGGGGGCAGCAGGCATCAATTGCCGATGCCGAGCGCCTGGTCGTGGTGGGTCGCGGCATTGGTTCCAAGAAAAACCTGCCGCTGATGCGAAGGCTCGCCGAGGCTCTGGGAGCCGAGCTTGGCTGCACGCGACCTGTCGTGGAGGCCGGCTGGTTGGAGTATCGCCATCAGATTGGCCAGACGGGCGTATCGGTTTCGCCCAAGCTTCTCGT
>CAJLUE010000163.1 GCA_905209765.1 uncultured Collinsella sp.
CGGCGGAATGGTAACGGTCGCCGGGACACGTTTTTGAAAGGACAATCATGTCAGAAGAACTTCGTTCCGTCCCACCCCAACACGGGTCCTTTGTATTTACGTCGGAGTCGGTGACCGAAGGTCATCCCGATAAGATCGCTGACCAGATCAGCGACGCCGTCCTCGACGCAATCCTCGCTAAAGAAATAGAGCTGCAGGAGCAGGGCTACATTGCACCCAACGGCGTACCCGCCAACGTTGAGAACGTCCGCTGCGCCTGCGAGACCCTCGTGACCACCGGCACCGTCATCGTTGCCGGCGAGATCCGCACCCAGGCCTACGTCGACGTGCAGGAAATTGCCCGTGGCGTTATCCGCCGCATTGGCTACAACCGCGCAAAGTTCGGTTTTGACTGCGATACCTGCGGCGTTATGAGCCTCATCCATGAGCAGTCGCCCGATATCGCCCAGGGCGTCGACGAGTCCTTCGAGACCCAGACCGGCGTCACCACCGACCCGATCGACCTGATCGGCGCCGGCGACCAGGGCATGATGTTTGGCTATGCCTCCAACGAGACCAAGACCCTCATGCCCATGCCGCACTACCTGGCGAGCCGCCTGGCCGAGCGCCTGGCCGCCGTACGCCACGACGGCACCCTGCCCTACCTGCGCCCCGACGGCAAGACCCAGGTCACGGTGCGCTACGAGGACGGCAAGCCCGTCGAGGTCACGACCATCGTCATTTCCACGCAGCACGCCGCCGAGATCGAGGACATGGGCAAGATCAAGGACGACCTCATCGAGTACGTCATCACCCCCGTCATGGCTGCCGAGAACATGCCGTGGGACAACGCCGACATCTATGTGAACCCCACCGGTCGCTTTGTCGTGGGCGGCCCCATGGGCGACACGGGCCTCACCGGCCGTAAGATCATCGTCGACACCTACGGCGGCTACGGCCGTCACGGCGGTGGCGCCTTTAGCGGCAAGGACTGCACCAAGGTCGACCGCTCCGCCGCATACGCCGCACGCTGGGTCGCCAAGAACGTGGTCGCCGCTGGCCTGGCCGACCGCTGCGAGGTCGAGCTGGCCTACGCCATCGGCGTGTCCAAGCCGCTGTCGATCATGGTCGACACCTTCGGAACCGCGCATGTTGCCGAGGACAAGATCGTCGAGGCCGTCGAGAAGACCTTCGACCTGCGCCCGGGCGCAATTATCCGCGACCTGGACCTGCGTCGACCGATCTACGAAAAGACGGCTGCCTACGGCCACTTCGGCCGCGAAGACGCCGACTTCACCTGGGAGAAGACCGATCGAGTCGAACAACTCAAAGCAGCCTGCGGCCTGTAAGCTTACGAGAAGCCACAGCCAAATAACAACGCACCAAAAGAAGTACCGGCCCCAACCGGTACTTCTTTTTTATTTGAACGGTGGTGAAGATATTTCGATATGCAATGCATGACGCGTCACCAGCTAATGAATTTTGCGCACGCGCACTTCTACCATGTATCCTTAGTCCCGAGGGGCGGGGCATAAGGTCGATCGCGAGTTCCGCACGAGCCGGAGAGCACTTAATGTGCTCTCCGTGCGAGCAGGACTGTCCGAGCAGGCGACCTTATGCCCCGCCCCTCGGGACGAAGGGATAGAAAAGGAGCAGCCATGGCAGGCAAGCCGCAAACACTAGCTACGACCTCGGCATTCGAGATCTTGGGACCCGTCATGGTCGGCCCCAGCTCATCGCACACCGCCGGCGCCCTGCGTTGCGCACAGGTGGCCGCCAGCCTGCTCGAGGGCCGCATCACCAAGGTCACCTTTGGCCTGTGGAACTCCTTCGCCCACACCTACCGCGGCCACGGCACCGACCG
>CAJLUE010000164.1 GCA_905209765.1 uncultured Collinsella sp.
CCAGGCGGCCGAGCATGGCGAAGCCCATGGCAGGCAGGATGTTGGCGGCAACGCCGCAACCATCAATGATGAAGGACGGGACGAAGTCGAGCAGGCCCTGGATGGCATCGGAGCCCAGATAGAAGGCGCCGCCGCACAGCAGGAAATACTCAAGGCAGCCCCAAAGACCCATGCCCCAATGAACGGCGTAAATGCCTTTAAGGTTTCCCTTGAGGGCGAACCTGTCTGCCATATCGACAAACACGGTGAACAAGGCACTAGTAATGTTGTCGATCGTCAGCGAAAGGACAGCGATGGGCATGGCGAGCGCGATGGCCGTCTCGGTACCCTGACCGAGCTGAATGGCAAACGCGCAGGCGAGCACGCCGCCGATGGTTTCGTTAGGCGGCACGTAGGCGCCGATGGAAACCGAACCCATGAACAGCAGCTCCAGGCTGGCGCCAACGGCAAGACCGGTCTGCAGGTCCCCCAGCACCAGGCCCACGAGCGGGCACAGGACGATGGGGCGGAACGCGTAGAGGGTGCCGAGCTGGTAGTCGAGGGATCCAAAAGCTCCGACTAAGCCGACGAGGATTGCTTGGACAAGCATAATTCCTCCCAATAAGGAATCTCGAACCGTCGTCACTCCCGTCGCGCGCGTTGTTGATATCAATTCCGGGAGTTCGATTCCACGGCTCGAAGCGTACCTGGTGTGCTGCTAACACCCATGCCAGGCACAAATGATTTGATACCAATTATAGATATGCAGGTTCTTGCTATTTAATACCACTCGCTCAGCGGGGTGTTTTTTACCGTAAACGGCAGACGCATCTCATCAGGCGCGCTCTTTGTTTCGATGGCGGACAAGCGCCACCAGAAAGCCATCGCCAAAGGCATCGTATGCCAAGTTGCCTACAATCACCAAAACGATTATCGCCGCGCCCAAAAACTCGTTCCAGCGAAAGACCTCGCCAAAGAAGAGCGCCGACCAGCAGGGAGCGAGCACGACCTCGCTCATGCAAACCAAGTTGGCCGCAAACGCGTTAGTGCGCGCAATCCCCTTGGCATACAGCACACTCGCAAGGCCGCTGCAAAAAAGGCCATGCACCAGCATAAGCCCCCACTCAAAGGGTTTTACGGAGCCTAGGTCGCCGGCAAAATAAACGATCGGCAGTATCGAGATGCCGCAGGAGATGAGCGAGGACACCATGGGCGACGCATCGGGGCGAGAGTTTAAAAAGAAACACAGCCCAAAGGTGGCTCCCGAAATGACGGCAAGCAGGTTGCCGAGCATGCCCTCGGCGCTCAAATCGCCTAAAAAGAAAAGTCCCATACCCGTAAAAGCAACCACCACGGAGGCAATCTTCGCAGGCGAGGGCAACGTGCGAGTTGCGAGCGACTGATACACGATAACGAAAATCATCGAGGTGTACTGCAGAACGATCGCGTTGCCGACCGTCGTGAGCTGGTTGGCAAAGTTAAACGTGGTGCCCGTCACGAAGTTGCAGACGGCCACAAGGACAATAAGACGGCTGACGCGGAGGACGGGCCTACCGACGAGCAGGATAAAGAGCGCCATAAATATTGCCGTAACGGCACCGATCAAAAGTGCCGACTGCGAATTGGCGCGAACGAGGATGCCGATAAAACTCCACAAGAGCGCCGTGCCAAATAGATACATCGCCCCGCTCACGCCATTATCGGGTGGATTGTCAGATCGAATCACGAAGCACCTCCAGCTAGCTTTCGGTAATAAAAAACGGCGACCGCAATGGGTCGCCGTTTCCCTTGGGGGCAGATAATAGACCGGGCCCTTACGCCAGCACGCCGAAGAACGCGCCGATGATGCCCACGACCATGG
>CAJLUE010000165.1 GCA_905209765.1 uncultured Collinsella sp.
GATTGGTGGGTGCGCAGGGCGGCTGTTATAAAAAAGAAACGTTTGCCTGGACGCTGCGCTGCCGGGCAGACCGCGAAGACGCGCGCGGGGTATCCGACGCCATCGCGGGCCTTGGGGAGGGCGCAGAAGATGACGGCGCCCGTGGCGGGAAGCTCGTCCAGATGGTCCATGACCTCGATCTGGTAACGGTCGACCGAGTGGATGTATTGCTCGCCGGGATAAGGGTAGGCGTCCTCACGCGTGGTCACGCTCGCCTCCTTTCATCGGGCTTTTTGCTGATGTTAAAGCGCTTCCGTGACGGCTCGATTTCTGCTGGGTTACGATACGTTCTCGATTGCGATTCTGATGTGTTTCGGTGGCGTGACGGGTTTGTTTCGCCTTTTCAGGGCTTCGATGGGAGAGGAGGGGCCGTGCAGTATCGCGTTGACCCCAAAAGCGGTAACCGTATCTCGGCGTTGGGGCTGGGGTGCATGAGGTTTCCCGGCGCGCCGGGACGCCCCGATGCGAAGACAGCTGATGCTATCATTTCCCGCGCCGTGGAGCAGGGGATAAATTACCTGGACACGGCGTACCTTTATCCCGGCAACGAGGCATGCGTGGGCGCTTCGCTTGAACGCTTGGGCCTGCGCGACCAGGTTTTGCTCGCGACCAAGCTGCCGCACGCCTCGTGCAAGTGCACGGAGGATTTCGACCGTTTCTTTGATGAGCAGCTGCGCCGCCTGCGGACTGACCATATCGACTACTACCTCATGCACAACATCACCTCGCCCGCCCAGTGGGAACGCGTGGTGGCGCTGGGTATCGAGGATTGGATTGCGCGCCAAAAGGCTGCGGGGCGTATTCGCCAGATAGGTTTTTCGTACCACGGCAGTGCGGCGGACTTCTTCACGATGCTTGACGCGTATGACTGGGACTTTTGCCAGATCCAGTATAACTACGCTGGAGAGCACTACCAAGCGGGAACGGCGGGACTCATGGCAGCCACCGAGCGCGGGCTCGCGGTGTTTGTGATGGAGCCGCTTTTAGGCGGACGCCTAGCGGGTAAGTTGCCGCCGCGGGCGCGCGCCGTGTTTGACGACGCGCACGATCCGCATTTGCGCACGCCTGTCGCCTGGGGCCTTTCGTGGGTGTGGAACCATCCTCAAGTCACGATGCTGCTTTCGGGCATGACTGATACCGCGCAAGTGGATGAGAACGCGGCGTTGGCTGATTGGGCCCTGCCGGATTCGATGACGACAGAGCAGCTCGATACCATCGCACGTGTGCTGGGAGAGTTTGAGAAATCGAATCGCGTGCCCTGTACGGGGTGCGGCTACTGCATGCCGTGCCCCAAGGACATCAATATTCCCGGCTGCTTTGGTGCCTACAACGCGAGCTACGCACATAGTTGGTTTACGGGGCTGTCTCAATACTTTACGGCGAGCGCGGTGCGGACGAACGAGCCCAAGCTGGTGAGCAATTGCGTCAAGTGCGGCAAATGCGCGCGTCACTGCCCGCAGCACATCGATATTCCCGAGCGTCTCGACGATGTGCGCCGACGTTTCCAGCCCGGCCCCGTAACGGCCGCACTTAAAGCCTTTTGCAAAACGCGCTCCTGATGCCCCTTTTATAACTTGCGGTGGAATAGCTCCTGTTTGCGGCAGAATAGGGGCCAAACAGGAACTATTCCACCGCAACTGAAGGGGGCTGTCGTGGGCCATCGGGATTCATGTGATGATTTGCGCGAGGTTCGTTGGGGCGTTTTGGGCGCTGGGCACATTTCACATCGATTTGCATCGTCGCTCAAGGAGGTGGACGGGGCACGGCTTGTGGCTGCCG
>CAJLUE010000166.1 GCA_905209765.1 uncultured Collinsella sp.
CCAGGCGGCCGAGCATGGCGAAGCCCATGGCAGGCAGGATGTTGGCGGCAACGCCAAAGCCAGCAAGGACAAAGGGCGGGATGAAGTCGAGCAGGCCCTGGATGGCGTCAGCACCCAGATAGAACGACAGCGAGCACAGCAGGAACGCCATGATGATACCGGTGGCACCGATAAGGAAGTGCATCGCATAGACGCCCTTAAGGTTGCCCTGGGCAGAGAAAACATCGGCGCGGTCAACCAGGATCGGCAGGGCGGCGTTAAGGATGTTCTTGATGGCAAGGCACAGCGTGGCGATGGGCATGGCAAGCGCGATGGCTGCCTCGGTGCTCTGGCCCAGCTGGATAGCGAAGGCGCAGGCGAGCACGCCGCCGATCGTCTCATCAGGCGGCACGTAGGCGCCGATGGAGATCGAGCCCATGAACAGCAGCTCCAGGCTCGCACCGATCGCGAGGCCGGACTGCAGGTCCCCCAGCACCAGGCCCACGAGCGGGCACAGGGCGATGGGGCGGAACGCATAGAGCGTACCGAGCTGGCAGTCGAACTTACCAAATGCGGCGATAAGTCCGATGAGGATTGCTTGGGTAAGCATATATCCCCCTTTCCTAATAGGACACTACGAAGAGCTCAGACTCTTCGAAATTGAACGCCTAGAGCACGCTGGCGCAGTCGACCTTGGGGTCGTCGGCCAGGGGTCGAATCTCGACCTCGACGCCACGATCCAGCATCTCGCGCACATCGGCTTCCTCGGCCGCGGTCAGGAAGATCTGACGAGAGACCTGACGAGCATCGGGACGCTTCTCGTCCTTTGGCTTGGTGTTGCCCAGGTTGACCGACTTGATCTGCGGGCAGCCCTCAACAAGCTGCTTTGCCTCGGCGATGGTGGCGACACAGATGATCATCTTGTACTTGTCGGTCACGCCCGAGTTGATAGCTTCGATTGCATGCTCCATATCTTTGATGACGAGCTTGCAGCCGGCAGGCTTGCCCATCTTGAGCGTCGTCTTCCACACCGGGTCGTTAGCGACCTTATCGCCCACGCAGAAGATGCAGTTGGAGCCAAGGCCCTGAACCCAGGAAACTGCGACCTGGCCATGAAGCAGGCGATGGTCAACGCGAAGTAGCTGAATCATAATGTGACCCCCCAAAGGTCTTGTGCCGTCTTACGGCATGTCAGTAGGTGCTGCGGATTAGAACTCTTCTTCCTCGTCGTCATCGACCAAAAGATCGTTGACAAACTTCACGCGCGTATCGTCCGCAGCGACGATGGTGCGAATCGTCTCCTCAACCGGCGCCGACTCGTCAGAGAACAGCAACTGGATGAGGAGAGGAAGGTTCATGTTGGTAACGAGGTACGTGCGGGGACGCGTCTGGACGATCTTGGTGAACTCGTTGTTGACGCTGCCGCCAAAGAGGTCGGTGCAGACAACGACATCATCGTCAGCAGACATGCCTGCCAGCAGTTTTTGGGCCTCCTCGGCCACGTCCATGCGGCCATCGACGAACATCGAAAGATCGTGGACGTTGTCGCGAGCGCCCGAGAGCAGCTCGACGCTCTCCTTGATGCCGGTGGCGAAGTGCGCATGGCTGGCGATGATGTACTGTCTCATTCTGTGTTCCTCTCAATAGCCCGGCACGTTCCCGCACCCGTTTTCTTTAGTAGTCGAACTGGTGATAGTAGCGACGATACTTGAGGTTGT
Organism: uncultured Collinsella sp.; assembly: GCA_905209765.1. Classification (GTDB taxonomy): domain Bacteria; phylum Actinomycetota; class Coriobacteriia; order Coriobacteriales; family Coriobacteriaceae; genus Collinsella. Next base: position 1,698 of record CAJLUE010000166.1, read on the forward strand.
GCTTGGTGACCGTCTCGTAGTAGCGAGCCAGGCGGTCGGTAACGAGCACCGTCAGAATCCACGGAGACACGATGACGCGGAACTCGTCGTCAAGGCCGGGGATCGCGAACT
>CAJLUE010000167.1 GCA_905209765.1 uncultured Collinsella sp.
TACCTTATGCCAGCAGCTTGCGACCGGACTCCTCGATCGCGTCAAGTGCTGCATCTGCCTCGGCGGCATCCGCGCCCTTAGCGAAGATATACAGCTTGATCTTGGGCTCGGTGCCGGAAGGACGAACAATACCCTTGTTGCCACCCTCAAGATCGAACTCAATGACGTTAGCCTTCGGCAGGCCGTTCACGCAGGTGTTGTAATCAACGACGGCCTCAATCTTGGAACCGGCGAGCTCCGCGGGCGGGTTCTCACGCAGACCGGCCATGATGCCGGCCATCTTTGCCGCACCCTCAGCACCCGGATAGCTCAGCGAAATCGTCTTGTTGTGATAGTAGCCATACTTCTCGTACAGCTCGTGCATCGCGTCGGCAAGGTTCTTTCCCTGGAGCTTGTAATACTGCGCCATCTGGCAAATCAAAAGCGAAGTGCTCACGGCGTCCTTGTCACGCACGTGGTCGCCGGCCAGATAGCCGTAGCTCTCCTCAAAACCGAAGATAAAGCGATCGACCTCGCCAGCATCGGAAAGAGAAGTAATGATGTCGCCGATGTACTTGAAGCCCGTCAGGCAGCGGCGGAGCTCAAAACCGTACTCGTCGGCCAGAGCGTCAACCATGGCGGAAGAAACGATAGTAGTGACAGCAACCTTCTTAGTGAGGTCCTCACCGCGAGCAGCGCGGGTCTTGCAGATATAGTCGAGCAGCAGAACGCCCATCTCATTGCCGGTCAGCAGCAGATAGTCATCGCCATTCTTAACGGCAACGCCAACGCGATCGGCGTCAGGATCGGTTGCAAGCAGCAGATCAGGGTGAACCTGCTCGCACAGGTCAATGCCCTTCTGCATGGCCTGACGAATCTCGGGGTTAGGATACGGGCAGGTCGGGAAATCGCCGTTAGGCTCCTTCTGCTCGGGAACAACCGTGACATCGGTGATGCCAGCGCGCTCGAGCACCGTCGTGACGGGAATGAGGCCGGTGCCGTTGAGCGGAGTGTAGACGAGCTTAAGTGGAGCGCCAGCGATCTCCTCGGCAGAAAGGTTGGTCACGCCGCAGGCGAGAACGGCGTCATAATAACGCTCGAGGCACGAGTCATCGATCCATTTGACCAGACCCTGTTCAAGAGCCTCATCGAAGTCCATGGACTTCACGCCGGTAAACGTATCGGTCTCGGCGATAGCCTTAGAAATTGCATCGGCAGCCTCGCTGGTGATCTGGCAGCCGTCGGGGCCATAGGCCTTATAGCCGTTATAAGGCGCTGGATTATGACTAGCGGTCATGCAAATGCCACCGGAGCACTTAAGGTCACGGACGGCCCAGGAAAGCGTCGGCACGGGAGAAATCTTAGGATACACGAGAGCCGTCACGCCGTTTGCGGCAAGAATGGCAGCCGTCGTCTTAACGAACAGTTCACCCTTATTGCGGCTATCGCGAGCGATGGCAACCGTCGGATGCTCGAAGGTCGCATTGAGATAGTCAGCAAAACCCTGCGTCGCGCGACCAACCGTATAGATATTCATACGGTTAGTGCCTGCACCGATAGTGCCACGTAGACCGGCGGTACCGAAGGCGAGATCTTGGAAGAAAGCGTCGGTGATGGCGTCTTCGTCACCCTGCTCCTTCATCGTGTTGAGCTCAGCGAGGAGCTCCTCGTCCTTGACATTGGCAATCCAAGTATCAAGCAGCTCATGAACATCTGCCATGTGAGTCCTTCCGTCACAATCAATAAAACAACCCGTGTAAAACAGGACAAGCGCATCAGCGCGCTAAAGCAAATATTAGTCCATTGAGAACAGAGAACCG
>CAJLUE010000168.1 GCA_905209765.1 uncultured Collinsella sp.
AGCGTAATGTCAAAGTTGATGCCCAAAATGCCGACGGGCTTGCCCTCGTCGTTGCGGATAAAGATGGTCGAGGACTTGAGCAGCTTGCCATCGGCGGTTTTGGTGAGGTATGGCTCGCGGTCGTGCACGTCGGTGGTGCCATCGTGCATGGACTCAAGCACAATATGGCTGGGACCGTCACCCAGTTTGCGCCCGCTGACGTGGCCGTTTTCGATCACTACGATGGAGTGGTCCACGTCTTCGGTCTCCAAGTCGTGGACGACGACTTCGCAGTTGGGGCCAAACTGGAGCGCCAGGCCGTGTGCAAGGCGCTTATAAAACTCAATCTGTGCGGGGGTCATAGGTGCCTTCCTAAAAATTAGTTTGGGCTCACTTTGCCATAAACCCCACTTGTTCGCAAATAACGAAAGCGTCGCTGCGTTATGTAACCGTTCGTCGGCGAAAAGGTACCGATTACGGCAACAAACAATTTGTTAGGTTTTCCAATCAAAAAGTGTGATAGAACAGTGCTAACAAACTTTTTGTTTGGCATCCACATAAAAGTTCAGTCGCATGAATGGGAATGGGCTGAAACGCGTATGCGGGGGCCGGCAAGAGAGAACTTAAGGAGTTCACCGTATGGCCGATAAGATCCAGTGGGCGGGCAACACGATGCCCAAGAGCGATGACAAGCACTTGGGAATCATGAGCCTCGACCACGTGAAGAAGGCCCGTGCCTTCCACCAGTCGTTCCCCCAGTACACCGTCACTCCGCTTGCCCGCCTGGATGGCCAGGCCGCGCGCCTGGGCCTGTCCAACCTGTGCGTTAAGGACGAGAGCTATCGCTTTGGCCTCAACGCCTTTAAGGTCCTGGGCGGTTCGTTTGCCATGGCCAACTACATTGCCGACGAGACTGGCAAGGACGTTGCCGAGTGCACCTTCGATTACCTGACCTCCGATCAGTTGGCTGAGGACTTTGGCCAGGCTACCTTCTTTACCGCCACCGACGGCAACCATGGCCGCGGCGTGGCATGGGCTGCCAACAAGCTGGGCCAGAAGGCCGTCGTGCACATGCCCAAGGGTTCCACCAAGCCCCGCTTCGATAACATCGCCGCCGAGGGCGCCACGGTGACCATCGAAGAGGTCAACTACGACGAGTGCGTGCGCATGGCCGCCGCCGAGGCCGATGCCTGCGAGCGCGGCGTCATCGTTCAGGACACCGCCTGGGAGGGCTACGAGAAGATTCCGTCCTGGATCATGGAGGGCTACGGCACCATGGCTTCCGAGGCTGCCGAGCAGCTGCGCGAGATGGCCATCAACCGCCCGACGCACGTCTTTGTCCAGGCTGGCGTGGGTTCGCTCGCCGGCGCCGTGGTGGGCTACTTCACCAACCTGTATCCCGATAACCCGCCCACCTTTGTCGTGGTCGAGTGCGCGCCTGCCGCCTGCCTGTACAAGGGCGCTGCCGCCGGCGACGGCGACCCGCGCATCGTGGACGGCGACATGCCCTCCATCATGGCCGGCCTGTGCTGTGGCGAGCCCAACATCCTGGGCTGGGATATCCTGCGCAACCACGCTACCGCTTTCGTGTCCTGCCCCGACTGGGTCACTGCTCGCGGCATGCGCACCCTGGGCGCTCCCAAGAAGGGCGACCCGCGCGTCATCTCCGGCGAGTCCGGCGCGGTGACCACCGGTCTGGTCGAGACCCTCATGCTCGATCCCGAGTACGCCGAGCTCAAGGAGCTCATCGGCCTGGACAAGACGAGCTCCGTGCTCTGCTTCTCCACCGAGGGCGACAC
>CAJLUE010000169.1 GCA_905209765.1 uncultured Collinsella sp.
CCATGGTCGTGGGCATCATCGGCGCGTTCTTCGGCGTGCTGGCGTAAGGGCCCGGCTGCATAGATTTTCGTTGCAACCTGGAAAGGGGATGGAGCAGGCCTATGCCCTCCATCCCCTTTTTGTGTATAGAAGGAGTTCGTATGTTCGCGAAAGATCGCGAAGCAATGCGCCTGACGCCGGCAGAGGTCAGGCTGATCCTTATTGAGTCCCTGCAGTGGTGCGCCAACAACGCGGTCTACTTTTTGGGGCTTATCGGTGCGGCCACGTATGATCTGGCCGGCACGGCCTTTTTGGTTGCCGCCATTACGCTCGTGCGCAATCTTATGACGTCGGCGGGCAATATGGTGTCGGGCTCGGTCATCGACCGCTTTGGACCGCGCCGGACGTCGTTTGTGACGTGCGTGATTACGGCAGTGCTATCGCTTGGCGTGGGGCTGGCGCCGTTGTCTGTCCCCGGGCTTGTGTTTGCCGCGTGCGTCTTGGGACTTGCGGGCGGCTTTATCAACACCTGCACGCATGCGTTTCCGGGATACCTGGAGTCGACCACCGAGGGCCGTACTCGCGTGAACGGTCTTATGGTGTTCTACAGCAATATCGCCTATACCGCTGGCCCGCTGCTCGGTGGTGCCATCGTGAGCTGTTTTGCCACGCAATCGGTCTATTTGCTCATGGCGGGCATGATGGGTGTGGCGGCCGTACTCTCCTTGGGCTGTCACGAGTGTGTTGCTCCTGCAAAAGGGGAGAAGCCGAAGGGCGGTATTCTGGGGGGCATGGCCGAGGGTGCGCGACTTACGTTTCGCGACCACGACCTGCGCCTCATCTTTATCTCGGGCTTTTTGGGTTTCTTTGCGTTTGGCGCGTTCGATTCGCTGGAGTCGTTGTTCTACCGCGATGTGCTCAACGTGGATATCGTCTGGCTGGGCTGGCTGTCCTCGGTCGTGGGCCTCACTTCCTCGGTGGGCGCGTTCATCCTGACCAAGCTTTCTGCTCGCCATGTCAACCTGCGATTGCTGCTCGGCGCGCTCATGGCCGTGGGCATTGGGTCCATGGTGTACGTGGGCACCGATATGCTGGGGGTCGCGATTATCGGTCAGGCGATTAACGGTCTGGCTTGGGGGTTCCTGGAGCCGCTGCAGATGATCTTGATTCAGGAGCGCGCGGACATCAAATACCTGGGACGCATTACCGGCTTTGTACGCTTTGGCCTGATGAGTGCCGGTGTGCTGCCGCTGCTGGCCGCTCCGTTTTTGGCAGAGGCTTTGGGCGTCCAGGCGGTGCTGTTTGGGGCATCGACCATTATTGCGCTGGTAGGAACGCTGTTCTTTGCCACACAAGGGAGGCGCCAGAGGCGTTAGCTATACATTCAATTCTAATTTAATACCACTCACCAGAGAATTTCGACCGTTCACCGAGGATTGGAGCAGATTGATAAGTGGTATTAAAAATACGTTAGGTGTATGTCTATAATTGGTATCGAAAAGAAACGCGATGTATAGAGTTGCGTGCAGGACAGAAAGGAAAAGCCATGAAGGAAACCGAGAAGATCGAGATCATGCACTTTAGCCAGGAGGGCTACGTTGAGGACGGCAAGAACGTCTACGAGACCGGCAAGAAGATGATCGAGCTCGCCGACAAGGTCGCCGACGAGGGCTACGACGCCGTGTTCCTGATGGGCGTC
>CAJLUE010000170.1 GCA_905209765.1 uncultured Collinsella sp.
GAGTCTTGCCCTGGGCATCGCGACCAATGACGGTCACATTTGCGGCAACCTGGTCCTTAACGACAGGGGACGCGCTACCAGCCGTATAGGCAAACTCAATCTTCTGCCCCTGGGTGAGCTTAACGCTGCTCGCGCCAACCGAGGAAGACGCGCCGTCGACGAACAACTGCCAGAAGGCATAAGTCGTCGGATCGTAGGCAAGCGTGCGGCCATCTGTCGGGGACGTAATGCTTTTGAGGTAGAAGCCGTATGCCGTGTTCGGTTCGTAATCCGCTTTAAAGCCCGTCTTCTGCTGCAGCTTAACGAAGGCATCCGCAGCCGTCGAGCCCTCGTCGAGCTTAAGCTGCGTAGGTGCCACCCAGGTCTGAGCCCTGCCGTCGGCATCGGTGCCGATGATCGAGAACGAGACCTCGACCTGCTTCTTGGCGACATCGCCGGTTTCTGTCGGGTTCTCTGTCTGAACGGCAGCCGCGGCGGCAGATCCTGCTTGGCCAGCGGATGCCGTCGAAGACTGCTCGCTCGTGGCAGGGCTCTCCCCCGTCGTCGAGCCTTCGTCGCCAGTTGCTGCCTCTGTTGTGGCGGCACTAGCTGTAGGCGCGCCCACGGAATCCGAAACCTCGGCGCCACTCTGCTCAGCGGTACCGCCCGCAAGCGCTGCGTCCTCGCCCGGCGTCGCAGCCTGAGCCACAGCCTCGGCAATGCCCTCGGCGCCCTCGGCCCACAGCTGAGCCGGCGTGGTGCTGAAAGCCATCGCGAAGGCCAGGAATGCCACCAGGCCGCGCTTGGCTACACCGCGTGCAATCGCGCCACGGCGATGCAACGAGGCGCGCTCACGCTCGTCCTCAAACATATCCATTTGTCCCCCATTGTCTGCACTTGGAGCATTGCCCAGCGGCTGCACCACGTCATCGCGAACATTGCGCTCGAGTACCCCCATCGGGGTCCCCCTTCCCTCCAGAGCCCAACGCGTACCGGCGGAATGCGCCACGGTCGCGTGCAAGATGGGAGGCGATCCGACTTAACCTTACCGACCCGGGCGCGCCGTCCGATCTGCGACGTGACCATCCCGGGCCAAGAGGAATTACGGTTACTGGTACAGCCGGGGACTTGCACCCCGATTCTCCCAAACGCGCAGGAAAACCGCGCATTCGTGCGTCTCCGCACCACCATCTAGGCCATCGATTATTACTGTCAGTATGGTAGCACGCAAAAGGGCCCCGCACACAGGCGAAGCCCAAGGTAAAAGCTATGGTTTGCGATAGGAAGGACTGTCGTCGGACCTTGCAAGAACAGCCCGTTTCAAAACTATGCCGGATTACGGGGCTGATTCAGCACTTCGCAACCATATCAACCATTTTCGAAAACCAACGACTCATCTACCTGCGGTTTTAAAAGCACGGATTCCGGCATGGTCGAGGTTCGGCACTCCAGCCCCGTAAACCGGCATAGTTTTGTTCGGACCAGCCCACGCCGGCGCGACGCAAGGCAAAATGATCCGTTTTATTCTGCCCCCCCAGGGGTCATTACCGCTTGCCGCCGTGGCTGTTGCGCCAGATCTCGCGGCCCAGCATCAGCGCCAGCACCAGCGCGCTCACGTAGCCCATAAAGCCAATGACCGGGATACCAA
>CAJLUE010000171.1 GCA_905209765.1 uncultured Collinsella sp.
TCACCTTAGCAATTTGATCATTTGGCACTATAATCACCATAGGCATGCGCATAACGTTGCGCTTAATCAAGAGGAGAAAACATATGGGTCTGTTTGACATGTTTAAGAAGAAGGCTGAGCCCGCGGCAGCTGCTGCTCCGGCCTCCATCTCTGCTTCTGCTGGCGCCGACGTGCTGTGCTCGCCTGTCAAGGGCAAGGTCATCAAGATGGCCGACGTGCCCGATCCCGTCTTTGGTGGCGAGGTTCTGGGCAAGGGCTGCGCTGTGTGGCCCGAGGACGACCTGGTCTACGCTCCCTGCGACGGCAAGGTGACCGTCACCATGGGTCACGCCGTGGGCCTGCAGTCCGATAGCGGCATCGAGGTTCTGGTGCACGTTGGCGTCGATACCGTCAACATGAACGGTGATGGCTTCGAGGGCTTCGTCAAGGCCGACGACGTTGTCAAAGCTGGTCAGCCCATACTCAAGATCGACCGCGCCAAGATCGCTGCCGCCGGTTACAAGGACTGCGTCGTCGTGGCCGTGTCCAACACCGCCGAGTTCGCTGACGTCGAGCTCGCCGTCGAGGCCGAGTCTGCCGTCGCCGCCGGTGACGCCATCGTTAAGGTCGTCCGCAAGTAGTCTGCGGCATCCAGAAGATGCGCAAGGGTGGTCGGGTTGTCCGGCCACCCTTTTTTAATAGGCTAAACAGGTGCATTTTATTGCAAGGGGCTTGCTTTACGGGCCATTCGTTCGTCAAATTGAGCCGCCTGCGCTTTTGCGACGCAGGGGGTTGGGCCGGGCCGCTAATATGGACTTGCTGTTACGACGTGCGCTGCGCAGGGAACGCGGCGCCGCTTGTTTGGAGGAATGTCATGAAAAAGAAGCTGCTGCTTGCGCCCCTGATGGCTGCCCTGGTCGCGTGCGTGGTTTTGCTTTCCGGCTGCGGAGGGCCTTCAGTGGAGGAGCTCATCACCAACGACCTTACGAGCCAGTTTGACGAGATCAAGAACGGCGGCGATGATTTCCTCTCCGGTCTGGAAGAGGCTTCGGGCGACGAGTTTGAGCAACTGGGCATCGATCCCAAGGAGTACGCCAAGAGCTATCTCGAGGGCTTTGATTACAAGATCGGCGATGTGACGGTCGATGAGGACAAGGGCACTGCGACCGCCGAGGTTACCATCACCTGCAAGTCCATGAATAAGATCGTCGAAGATTTCGCCACCCAGTATCAGGAGAAGGTCGCCGCACTCGATACGATGCCTTCCGAGGATGACCTGTACAAGATGGCCGGCCAGGTCATGGTCGACGTGACCAAGGCCGCTAAGACCAAGGACACCAAGGTCACCTTTAAATATTCCGCCAACGAGGATAACGAGTGGTCTGCCGACGATTCCGCAACCACCGAGATGATGAATGCGATGATGAGCTAGGGGGTTACGCGGTTCTACGAACCGCGTAACTGCTCGACGCTGCAAACGCCCCTAAGCGGCAATCTGACGTTCAATTTCAAGGGCGCGACCAGAAGGTCAGCGCCCTTTCATTTCACGTCACCTTGCTCGCTTAGGGGCGTTTTCGCTGTCCGTCCTCTACCTGCGGCGTTGCCATGGTAGTCATTGGGGCGGCACTTGGGGACGTTCCTTTT
>CAJLUE010000172.1 GCA_905209765.1 uncultured Collinsella sp.
GATCCGACTAACGTTTGCCAGCCGTTAACTACCGCTCGCCGAGCATCTCTTTATATAAGGCAGTCTCATGGTTAAAGCGGATACGTCCCCCTAGCTAAAGCACAGCCAGCATCGAGCAACTCATCACGTTCTTCCACCGAGAACCCCTCGGCGTAGACGCGCACCACTGGTTCGGTCCCGCTAGGACGGACCAGCAGCCACGTGTCATCCTCGAATGACAGACGCAAGCCGTCCATATGACTAACGTTTTGCGGCACCTTGCCACAAATCGACTTGGGGTTTACGCCCGGCAGCAGGGTTCGTAACGTTTCGGCATCTTCGGCCTCAAGGCGCAAATCGCGTCGACCGTAACTCGTCTTACCAAAACTGTCCTCGAGTTGGTCGACCAGAACGCCCAAAGGCGCGTCCGTCTTTGCCATAAGCTCACACAGAATCAGACAGGCGAGGATTCCATCGCGCTCGGGCATATGCGCGGCGATGCCGATACCACCGGCTTCTTCGCCGCCCATGAGGACGCCGCCCTTCTTCATCTCTGCCGCTATATATTTGAAACCGACTGGCTTGACGGTCACGCGGCAGCCAAGCGCCTCGGCAATGCGACGCACGAGCGTCGAGCATGAAAGATTGACGACGACGCGCCCCTCCAAATTACGAAATTGAACCAAGTCGCCCAAAACGAGCGCCATGATCTGATGCGGATGTATATATCTGCCGCGCTCGTCAACCACGCCGATACGGTCGGCGTCGCCGTCGGTCACCAGGCCAGCGCAAGCTCCGTCCTCGATAACCGTGCGCTCGCAAGCGTCCACCCACGGTTCAACGGGGTCGGGGCAGATATCTTCTTGGTCAGACGCCTGCCCGGCGTGAATCTCGTGCACCTCAACGCCAAGCTCGCGCAGCAAGTCGGCTAGATAGCCCTGGGCTGCGCCGCCCATGGGATCGACAACCACGCGCAGGTGCGCGGCGCGGATGGCTTCGGCATCGACAAACGATGCCACCGCCTGCATATAGTCAGGAATGATATCCGCGGTGCGATATTGCCCCTCGATCCCCATTGGCTCGGGAGCCATGGTCTCTTCGAGCTCTTCGATGACATCCTGGTTGGCGGTCGAGCCGTCACCCATGCGAATCTTGAGGCACAGATAACCCTGCGGATGATGGGACCCCGTCACCATGAGCGCGCCGCACGCCTCACCGTCATAAGCCGCCGCCCACGTAAGGGCAGGGGTCGGGACAGGTCGCGAAGCGAGCACGGCGTCTAGCCCGTGCGCTGCTAGCACACCTGCCGCAAGCTCAGCGAACTCGCGCGCCAGGGACCGGGTGTCGAACCCTATATATACCGTTTTGCCCGGATTGGTCTTTTGCCACAACTCGCCGACGGTATCGGCGATACGGGCAACGTTATCGGCAGTGAAGTCCTCGTCGACGCGAGCGCGCCAACCGTCAGTTCCAAAATGAATTATCGCGCACACGCGCAGACACCTCACAGTGTTTGGATCATGGTACGCATGCGGTATACCCGCAACATGCACTCGGCAACCTGCCGGCACCAGCATTCACCATTTGGGCAAATGCTGCCGAG
>CAJLUE010000173.1 GCA_905209765.1 uncultured Collinsella sp.
TCGTGGAGCAGCACAACGACGAGCACGGCATCGTCTGGCCGGTCTCCGTTGCCCCGTACGAGGTTGCGGTGATTCCGCTCGACCCCAAGAAGGAGGAGTGCGCTACCGTCTGCGAGCAGATCGTTGATGGCCTGTGCGCCGAGGGTATCGAGGTCGTCGTCGACGACCGTGACGAGCGTCCCGGCTTTAAGTTTGCCGACAACGACCTTATGGGCTTCCCGTATCAGGTTGTGCTCGGCAAGCGTGGCCTTAAGAACGGTACCGTCGAGCTCAAGGACCGTGCCACGGGCGAGCGCGAGGACGTGGCAATCGACGAGGTTGTCACCAAGGTTGCCGAGCTCGTGAAGGCGGCCCGTCGTTAATCTACGATTTCGCTTGTAGCTCGATATACGGGACGGCCCCGCATTTCTCCAGATAGGGGAGATGCGGGGCCGTCCTTATATCTTCTCGACGTACTCAATCGCTAAAAGGAAACCCCACAGCCCATGCGAGCTGCGGGGTTTTCTTTGTGCCTCCGATGCGAAATAAATCGCTCAGATATTACTGATAATCGACGACGTCGATCCAGTTCTTAAGGAACTCATCGTTCACGTTGCGCTTACGAGCGAGCTCGGAAGCGGCGACGATGCTCGTCCACTGACGCACGACCTGCATGGGCATGTCGGCGCGGTCGCAGTAGAGCTCCAGGTATGCCTCGGCCTGGTCCTTGCTGTTGAGGGCAAAGAGCAGGTAGGTGGTGGCAACGTCGGCAGCAGGGGAGCCTTGGGTGGCGTGAGCCCAGTCGCAGACGTACAGCTGGCCGTCGTCGCCGACGATGACGTTGGAGGGGTTGAAGTCGCCGTGGCAGACCTTGAACTCCTTGGTCATGCCGTCCAGACGCTCCTGAAGGTTGTAGCGCGTGGTGGCATTGAGCTGATCGAGGCTGTCGATCATGCGGGCGAACTTGTCGCGCTGACGGTTGAGCAGCGGGGAGGTGTAGCCGTGGATCTCGATCTGGAGGTCGACGAACATCTCGAGGTACTCACCAAAGCGCTGGGGCTCGGCGGTCATCTTGTCGGCAAGTGTGGTGCCCGGAACCTTCTCGGTCACGAGCGCCCAGCCGTTGGCGTTCTCGAGCTGAGAAACCTCGAGAGCCTTGGGGCTGCGGATGCCGCACTCATTGATGCGGGCAAGATTCAAAGCCTCGTTGAACACGTCAGAGACAGGCTTGGTCTCGTTAAAGACCTTGACGATCTTGTCGCCCAGGTCGTAAACGACCTTGTTGCCACGGCGGACGAGCTCGGTCTTGGAATCGGGTAGCAGCATGGTTGCATCCTTTCAACGATGCGATAGAAGCGACGGCGGGGGTGTGTGAAACACCCGTGCACCCCCGCCGTTAAAAACCGTGCTAAAACTAGCAGACGGCGTAGTCCTGGGGCTCGCGGCCGTAGTAGGCGTCCAGGTAGAGCTCCTTGATCTCGCTCATGAGCGGGTAGCGCGGGTTAGCGCCGGTGCACTGGTCGTTGAATGCCTGCTCGGTCATCTCGTCGAGGGTGTCGAGGAAGTACTGCTCGTCAAC
>CAJLUE010000174.1 GCA_905209765.1 uncultured Collinsella sp.
GCGCTCGCCGCAGCCGTTACGGACGAGGTGTCGTTGATGGCGGTACCGGCAAACAGGCCAAAGCCCTCGTTGGTCAGCCCGAGCATGCCGCCGAGCGTCGGAAACACGAGCGCCGCGATAACGTTAAACAGGAAGATGACCGAAATAGCCTGGGCAATCTCGCGATCGTCGGCATCGATGACGGGTGCGGTCGCAGCGATGGCAGAACCGCCGCAAATCGACGAACCCACACCCACAAGCGTCGCGATCTTGCCCGGCACGTTCATAACGCGGCAGAGCACAAAGGCGATGACAAGCGAGGTCGAGATTGTCGCCACGATAATCGGCAGCGACTGGGCGCCCTTGGACAGAATCTGGGAGAGGTTCATGCCAAAGCCAAGCAGGATAACCGCGTACTGCAAGACTTTTTTGGACGTATAGGTGACGCCGGCGGCGAGCTGTTCGCGACGATTCTTGGGAAAGACGAGCGCCAGGACCATGCCAAAGAGGATGGCGAATACCGGACCGCCGACCACCTCAACCTGTTTGCCGAGCAACGTCGCGGGAATGGCGATGATCAGGCAGAACAAGACGCCTTTCCAGCGCTCGCGTACGATATTTGCCAGTTGCATATGGGATTCCTTCTTTCTATTTCACGTTTGCGACGGCTTATGATACGGCAACATTGAGCACAGCCTTGCGCAAACACAGACTAAGATGCCGCGATAGTTCTCAGGCAACAGCCGAATTACCCACCGCGGAGAGCTGATTCGCGGCATAATTAACAACTGACACATGAGTTTGATAGAACAGTTGCGAGGCGCTATGGAAGAATCGATGCACGTCGGCGAGCAGGAAACGAGCCTACAGGACCAGTCCTACCACACCATTCGACGCAAAATCGTCTACCTGGACTACAAGCCGGGCGAAAAGCTGGGCGTCAAGCAGCTTTGCGATGACCTGGACATGGGTCGCACGCCCGTGCGCGAGGCTTTGGTTCGCTTGGCGCAGGAAGGCCTGGTGCGCACCGTGCCCCAGAGCGGCACCTACGTCTCGCCCATCAACCTCACCCTTGCCGAGAGTGCCTGTTACATCCGCGAGCATCTGGAAAAGCAGGTGATTGTGGAGTGCTGTGCGCGCGCCACGTCGGCCGGCATCGAGCAGCTCGACCGCGCCATCGTGCTGCAGGAAAAGGCCATGGCCGAGGAGGATCGCATCGGCTTCTTTTTGAGCGACAACCTCATGCATCACATGATTTTTAGCATCGCATGTCGCAGCACCGTGTGGTCGTGGCTCGAAGAGACCAATGCCGACCTGGAGCGCTTCCGCTGGCTGCGCGCCGCCACGCAGGTTCTCGACAATCAGGACATCGTGAACGAGCACAAGCAGATTCGCCGCGCTATCGCCGGTCGCGACCCCATCGAAGCGAGCTTTTTGGTCAGCAAGCACCTGCACATGATGTTCCGCAATCAAACCGAGGTTCTGGACCAGTTCCCCGAGTACTTCGAGACCAGCAAGCTCCGCTAACCTGCCAAAAAGGGACAGGTT
>CAJLUE010000175.1 GCA_905209765.1 uncultured Collinsella sp.
CGCCGTAGAACATGATGAACAGCAGCGCCGTGCTGCAGACGGTTTCGGTGAGCGCATAGTCGCTAAAGTCGATACGCGCCGGGCCGTTGACGCCCAGCAGCATGCCGAGCACGATAAAGATGAGCAGGGTGGGGAAGGGGAGCTTTTTGCCGACGGGTTTGATGGTCAGGCACAGAATAATGACGAGGCCGATAAAGAGAAGTATCTGGTTCATGGATGGTGTCCGCTCCTGGGTGGTTGGCGTGGCACGGTCAGTTATCTGCGGTTATTTGTACCCAAAGATGGTGGGTTTATGGGCTTGGACTGCGGGCGTGCGCATTTTCGACACGAGGCGGAGGCGCGGTCGGCGCTGGTCGGGGCGCTGGGCCAGGCGGTGTGGCGTGAGCGGTGCGGTTTGGCGGGCGTGCGCTGGCGACCGTTGATGGTATGCAACCCTTTCCAGCTTTAATGCAACGGAGTACAATGGGTAACGTTTAAGTTCAACTTGAAGTTTTAGTTGCGACGTCGGGCTTCGGCTGCAATGTAAAGAGAGGCGTTCCATGGCGATCTATGTGACATCCGATGCTCACGGGCACGTGCGTGCGCTTGACGAGGCCCTGTCCAAGATTTCGCTGGCGTCCGACGATACCCTGTACGTGCTGGGTGACATGATCGATCGCGGGCCCGATCCGGTTGGCGTTATTAAGCTCGTGCGCTCGCTACCCAACGCTCGCGTGCTCAAGGGTAATCACGAGCAGATCATGCTCGATGCCATCATTGGCCAAGATCCGCTCGATGCCGAGACCTGGGATATCAACGGCGGTTGGACTACCCGTCAGCAGCTCAACGATATGGAATTTGAGGCGTACGAGGAGCTCGTGCGTTGGATGGCGATGCTGCCGCTCTATGCGGTGGCCGAGACTGACGAGCGGCCGTATCTGCTGGTGCATGCTGGCATCCAGACCGAGGCGGCGCGGGCGTTTTTGCTTGAACATGGGGTTGATTGTGTCGATGGTGCGGGAGCGGTGGATGCCGATCGCGAGCTACTGCAGCAGATGCTTGCGGTACAGTTTTCCGATGACTTGCTGTGGATTCGTCACGGCTACTGGGATGCGCCGACGGGGCTGCTTTCCGCCGAGGGCAAGGGCCCGGTCGTGGTGAGCGGCCACACGCCCACGGTGTCGCTTGGACGCTATTGCGAGGTCGGCGGCCTGGCGGGACTCGATGAGGAGTCGGGCCGCGGGCAGATTGTGCGCCTGGGCGGCGAGGACACCGCCGGCGTGCCCGACCGCATCGACATCGACTGCGCCGCCGCCACCGGGTCGGAGTTCGGCCGCGTAGGCATTCTGCGTCTGGACGACGGGGCCGAGTTCTACGCGAACATTCTGCCCGGTGAATAATCGGCGCACAGGGTAGCTAATTTGGGACGGGGCTTTTTTGACTACTTTTGCCCTTCTGCCCACCAAATGATTTTTCTGGGACGGGGATTTAAAAAGGCTCTGTTAGACCAGGATTGACATACATGTGTCCCCACGGTGCCATATC
>CAJLUE010000176.1 GCA_905209765.1 uncultured Collinsella sp.
ACGCCAAACTCGTTGCAGCGCGAATAAATCTCGAGCGGATCGATCGAGCCGTCCTCGACGGTCTCGTCACCAATCGTGACATGCATAGGCACGCGCACGATGCCGTAGCGTTCGCAGAGCTCTGGCGTCACATCCGAACCAGATTCAACCACGATTACGTATTTGCCCATTCTTATCACGACCCATCTCGACGTTGGTTTTTCAATATGTGACGCACGTGCCGCCGCACTGTTGCACAACAGCGTCCAAGCGCCAAAGAGACGCCGCCCCTTGCACACAACAAAGGACAGCGTCTCCCTGGAAAACTCCGTGCTTATCTAGGATTCTACACGGTTTATTGAGGAGTGTTACTTATTCCGCAAACGGTAGCTATACGCGATAAACGGTAGCTGGCCGCGGTAACTGCGACACATTCCGCCCAGCAAGTCCAATCGTGCTCCATGCACGGTTAATGCACGAGGCGGTAGAAATTCATCGATACCGCACCCTCGGCGTGCAGCTCCATCGCCGGAACCGCCGGCGAATAGGTACGGCTCGTAAGTGCTGCCTCGCCGCCATTTGCAAAAATCTCGACCATCGTAGTGTCCGAAAGCACGCGCAGGTCGCGAAGCTCGCTGAGCTCGATCGACCTCTGGTCGCGCCCATAGCCTTCGTCACCCATGTCGAGGGTAAGCATCCCGTCTGCATAGCGCACAAAGACACCCTTGCGGATTTCGAGCTCGATCACCTGGGCGCCCTCACAGGAAACCACAAGATCAAACAGGCGGCCCGGCTCCTCAACGGTTTCACCGCCTGTCGCGCAAACGCAGTCGCCGCGCATCCTCTCAATCTCGTGCACCGGCTGCTGACAGAGCTTACCATCGCGCATGCTCAGTTCTCTCGGCACCGTCAACGCGCACTGCCACCCGCGTGCCACCGTCGGGCTTTTTGCCGTCGCATCGGGGCAACCCGACCACCCGATCATCAAACGCCGACCCGCAGCATCCTCAAAGGACTGCGGTGCGTAGAAATCAAAGCCGGCATCGACCATCGGGGGCATGCCCTGCCCGGCGATCTTAAAACTCGGCGCCTCCCAATCGGCCTCGATGGGAAACCACACGCACTGGTGCGGATTGCGGTAACGCCATCCATCGGCGGACACACCCTGCGGACAGCAAACGAGAATAAGCTCACCATCGAGCTCAAACAGATCGGGGCACTCCCACATAAAGCCAAACTTCTCGCCCAACTCAATGCGCGTCGCATAGCTCCAGTCCTCTAGATCGCTCGAGGTATAGACAAGCACGCAGCCGCGGTCGTCTTTCGTACGAGCACCCAGAACCATGTAGTAGATACCATCGTGTTCAAGGATTTTGGGATCACGCACGTGCGTACCGATATCGTCGGGGTAATCGACCGGCCCAACAGCTATGCGCTTCTCGCCCAATTCGTCGGGGTTCTCGGCAACCATATGAATCTGGTTTTGCTCACGGCCCGTCAACACGTAGTCGTAATCATCGCGGTCAAAATGCTT
>CAJLUE010000177.1 GCA_905209765.1 uncultured Collinsella sp.
GCAAGACGAAGGCCACATTAAGTGGCCTTCTTTGCGTGCGGAACTCGCGACAAACCTAACCCATCTCGCCCACTCGGCGGGCACGGGGTCCAAGGTTGTCAAAAAAGCGGTCGGCGCGCAGGTGCGCCGACCGCCGATATATGGGGTCTGATATTTTCTACCAGCTAGCTCCTCTTACTCGTCGAGGAGATCTTCTGGCATATCGTTGCCGTCGCCTAGGTCGACTGGGGCCTCTTCGGTTTCGGCTGCAGCCTCGGCACCTTCGCCTTCGGGCTTTTCCTTGGCTGCTGTCATACGGGCTACGGCGCAGATGCGGTCGTTATCGTCGACAGTCATCATCTTGACGCCCTGGGTGGCGCGACCGGTTTGGCTGATCTCGTCGGTCTTGACGCGAATGACCGTCGCGCCCTCCGTCACGATGAACAGCTCATGCTGCGGGCCCACCGTCTTCATGGCTGCGAGGTTACCCTTGCGCTCGGTCATCTGGATGGTGTAGACACCCTGACCGCCGCGGTTCTGCTCCGGGTAATCCGAGACCGGCGTGCGTTTGCCGTAACCGCGTTCGGTAATGACAAACAGGTCGCCGTTACCGTTGGTAATCTCCATACCAAGAACGCTCACGCCTTCCTTCATGCCAATGCCGCGGACACCGCTGGTATCGCGACCAGTGGCGCGCACCTGGTCCTCGGGGAACATAATCGCCTTGCCCGCGGTGGTTGCCATGATGATCTTGTCACCCTCGCGCACGCGACGCACAGCGAGCAGCGCGTCGTCGTCCCTCAGGTTGATGGCGATCAGGCCGTCGCGGCGGCTACGGTCGTAGGCGTTCATCACGGTCTTCTTGACCATGCCACTCTTGGTGGCAAACATCAGGTACTCGTCGGCGGGGAACTCGCGGCAGCTGATGACGCTCGCGATCTTCTCGCCCTCCTCGAAAGGCAGCAGGTTGACGATCGCGGTGCCGCGCGCCTGGCGCGTGCCAACCGGCAGCTCGTGCACCTTCAGGCGATAGACCTTGCCCTTGCTCGAGAAGAACAGCACGTACTCGTGCGTGGATGCGATAAACATCTCGTCGATAACGTCGTCCTCTTTGAGGTTGACGCCCGACACGCCCTTGCCGCCACGCTTCTGGGCGCGATAGGCGGCCACCGGGATGCGCTTGACGTAGCCGGTGTGGGTGATGGTCACGACCATGTCCTCGTCGGCAATCAGATCTTCGACGTCCAGATCCTTCTCGACATGGCTGATCTCGGTGCGGCGCTTGTCGCCGAACTTCTTGGAAATCTCGCGCATCTCTTCTTTGATGACGCCCAGGATTTTCTCCTCGTGCGCCAACAGGTCCTCGTAGTAGGCGATGGCGCGGCGCAAGCCGTCCAGCTCTTCCTGAATCTTGTCACGCTCCAGGCCGGTCAGGCGGCGCAGCTTCATCTCGAGGATGGCCGTGGTCTGCT
>CAJLUE010000178.1 GCA_905209765.1 uncultured Collinsella sp.
TGAACTGCCTCCCATTTCTTGGATACGAGAAATGGGAGGCCCTTTTATGGCTGGAAACGCTTTGTATGACGTCGGTCTGAGGCTGCGCGCGGCCGAGCTGCACGACATGGGGCGAGGCCGCGCATCGATTGCGGCTCTGCTCGGGATACCAGAGGAAACCGTGAGAAAATGGCTAGACATCTACAGATCAGCAGGCATCGAGGTTCTAGCTATGATGGGAAAGAAGCACGCCGCCTACTCGTTTGAGACGAAGCTGGCCGCCGTCAGGGCGGTCGTGGACGAGGGCATGACGAAGCCCGAGGCCATGGCGAAGTTCGGGATAGCCTCGCCGAGCTCTCTCAAGAGATGGCTGAAGGCATACAGGGAGGAAGGCCCGGAGGCGCTCAGGCCGAAGCCCAAGGGGAGGCCGAAAGGCTCCGGCTCCCCGGCCAAGGAGATGACGCGCGAGCAGGAGCTCGAGCGGAGGGTCCGGAAACTCGAGGCCGAGAACGCCTACTTAAAAAAATCGATAGCCCTGAAGGCAGAGAAGCGCTCCCGAACCGAGAGAAAGCGGTTGTCGTGAGCGGGCTTTCAGGGCAGTACCCGCTCGTTGACCTGCTGGAATGCGCCGGTTTGGCGAGGTCGAGCTACTATTACGCGCTTTCGCACCCCAAGGCGCCCACCAGGCCCGAGCTCTGGGAGGCCGCCGCCGAGATATTCTCGCGCACCGCCAACGGGTGCGGCCACAGGCAGATCGCCATGTGCCTGCGAGCCGAGCAAGGCGTGCGCATAGCCGACAAGACGGCGCTCAAGATGATGCACGAGATGGGTATCAGCTGCGGGATCCGCCGCGAGACCGATTACCACAGGTACAACTCCTACAGGGGCAAGGTCGGCAAAACCTTCGAAAACGTCATCGGCAGGGACTTCGAAGCCGACGGGCCCTGGCAGAAGATGGGCACCGACGTCACCGAGTTCAAGCAGCCCTGGGGCAAGGCCTACTTCGCGCCGATCTACGACTTCGGCAGCAAGGAAATCGTCGCTTGGTCCACGTCGCTGCACCCCGACATGGCCCAGCAGCATGAGCTGCTCGACGAGTTCATGTCAAGGAAGCCCGAGGGCGCCAGCCCGATACTGCACTCCGATATGGGCTGGCAATACCAGCAGGCCGGGTGGTGCAGCAGGCTGGAGAAGGCCGGCGTGGTGCAGAGCATGTCCCGGAAGGGCAACTGCATCGACAACGGGGCGACCGAGCAGGTGTTCGGCCATATGAAGGACGAGCTCTTCAGGGGGAGGGAATGGCTCTGCTTCGAAGACTTCAAGAGAGACCTCGACGAATACGTCATCCACTGGAACACGAGAAGGAGGCAGGTTAAACTAAAGGGACTGACCCCGGAGGAGTTCCGGAATCAGTCCCTATGTGCGGCGTAGGCCGCTAATTAGTCCGTCCAAGAATTGGGATGCAGTTCA
>CAJLUE010000179.1 GCA_905209765.1 uncultured Collinsella sp.
GCGAGATAGCCGGCAGGCCGGCATGTCAATCCTGGTCTAACAGAGCCTTATTTTTAATCTGCCGCGCGAGGACATTACCGACCGCGCCGGCATCGCCCACTGCACCCAAGCACAGGCCGCCGAGCTTATGGCTTGCGTCGAAGGTGCCCGTGCCGCCCACCACGCCTATAGCGTGGACGTGCTCGTGCCCAACCGTCGCGAAACGCTCGAGGCCTTCCCCGAGATTCTCTGCGATCGGGCAACCATTGACGACTATCTGCGCCTCATGCTGAAAGGGGCTTCGAAATGAAACGCGCCTTTATGTCCGAGCTCGCTATCGTTCGCACGCTCGTCCCGAGCATCTCGGGCGTCGGCCTGTTCATATTCGTCGTGCTGACCCTTGCCAACGCATCGGACGGCGATTCCGGCATGAGCGCTGGCGCCTGCGCGGTCAGTGCCATGTCACCCATCATGGTCATGAGCTCGCTGGCCGGCTTCGACAATCAAAACGGTTGGGAGCGCTATCGCGCAACGCTGTCTCTCTCGCGTAAAGACATCATCTGCGCACGCTACCTGAGCATCATTGTCTTCTCGGCTGTCACGGCGTGCGCCGCCGCGCTTCTGAGCATCGTCTCCTTCCCGCTCTTCAACAGCGCGGGTATCCCGTTGACGGGACAGATTGTCTTTGAGATTGCAATAGCCTCAGCAGCATCAATGCTCATCTCCCTCATGATGGTGTTTTTGGCGCAGCCGCTGTTCTTTCGCTTTGGACACATGGAGGCGCTGCGCCTATCCGTTGGTCTGTTTGCCATGCTCGGATGCCTTGCCATGGCCATGCTGAGCTCCTCCAACCCCATCAGCAACTGGCTCATGTCGATTGCCGGAGCGAATCCCGATCCCGCCGTTCTGGGCTGTCTGTGTGCAGGCATCGCCGCACTTACCCTCGCGCTATGTGCAATCAGCTGCGCAGTCAGCACCAAGGTCTATCGGGCACGCGACCTGTAATCGACAGCCAAAGGGCTTGGGCTGCACGCCACCTCATTTACTAGATAAGACGAAGCAACAACAACGCCGCCGCCCTTCGAAGCATGCCGTTTAGATCTTGGAAACCAAAGAGAAGTCGACAGCATATCGACAATTCGAGCCTTCACCAAATGGCCCCCCGGAACATAACCCCCGTCTCGCCGCGGCCATATCAAACCTTCATGGAGGGGCGGTATCCTCATGTCCATAAAACTCGCAGGATAAACCCATTATCCAAGGAGGCACCGCACCCGTGTCGTGGGTTGTCGCAGCATTTGCGTCAGCATTCTTTGCCGGCATCACATCCATCTTGGCCAAATGCGGCATCAAGCAGACCGACTCCGATGTCGCAACGGCCATTCGCACCTGCGTGGTGCTCGTTTTCGCCTGGGCAATGGCGGGCATTT
>CAJLUE010000180.1 GCA_905209765.1 uncultured Collinsella sp.
GGTGCAAGAGTGTCCCTTTCGACTAGTCATTTAAGAACGTCCCCAATGACTACCCGACTAGTCATTTAAGAACGTCCCCAATGACTACCCATAACAACGCCGATGTTTTGGCGCGGACAGTGAGCGACGTCCAGAGCGAACAAGTTGGCATGAAAAAGGCAAGGCATAAACCTTCTGGTCATGCTTTGCCTTTTGAATGACAAATTGTCGCTCTGGACGTCGCGCAGCGTCGAGCCGTTACGCCGTTCGGCAGAACGGCGTAACCTAGAGATCCCCGCCTGCGCCCAAAAGCTTGCGCATGACTTGCTCGGGGTTGACTGAGCCGTCGCGCGGGGCCAGGGCGGTGATCTTCTTCTGCATCTTGTACTCGTGCAGCTCGTCCTCGAGCTGGCGCACGCGGGCGCGGAGCTTCTCGTTCTCGCGGTCGCGCTCCTCGGCACGCTCCTTCATATCAAGGATGCGCACCACGCCGGCAAGGTTGATACCCTCGTCGGTCAGCTGGTTGATGAGTTCCAGACGCTCGATATCGGCACGCGAATACAGACGCGTGTTACCGCCCGAGCGCTGAGGATTCACCAGGCCCTTGGACTCGTAGACGCGCAGAGTCTGCGGGTGCATGCCGGTCAACTCGGCCGCCACGCTGATCATATACAGCGGTTTGTTCCTATTGTCCTCGGCCATGCTACCTGACCCCTTTCTGTCTCGTTATCGTCCATCATAAGCCCGCGGGCGCGGGCGTGCGCCACGACCGCCCTAGTACGTCGCCTTGTAACGGTTGACTTTCTCGCGATAATCGCGCGTGTCGGCCTCGCGCAGCTTGGTCATGGCATCGCGCTCATCATCGGACAGGTTCGCGGGAATCTGCACCTTGATCTCGACGAGCAGCGCACCCGTGCGGCCGCGATGCTTAACGTCGGGCGCACCCATCCCCTTAAAGCGGAACTTCTTGCCCGTCTGGGTGCCAGCGGGCACCTTCAGACGAACCGTCGCGCCGCCGGGCGTGGGCACATCTACCGTACAGCCGAGCGCCGCCTCGTAGACCGAGATCGGCACCTCCATGGTCACATCGGCACCTTTGCGCTTAAACAGCGGATGCTCCTCCACGTGCGTGGTCACGACCAGGTCGCCGCGCTCGCCGCCGGCAACGCCATACTCGCCGCGACGCTTGTAACGCAGCTTACCTCCGTCGACCGCGCCCGCAGGCACCGAGACCGTAATGGTCTGCTGCTCGCCTGTCGAGGGAATGCGGTAGGTGACCTTGTGCGTCACGCCGCGGAACGCGTCCTCGGCCGTTACGTCGACAGTCAGCGACAGGTCGCCGCCCTTGCGCGCGCGGTTGCGGCCCGCGCCCGCACCGGCAGCGCCCGTTCCTGATCCGGAAATACCGAAAGCTGACTTTC
>CAJLUE010000181.1 GCA_905209765.1 uncultured Collinsella sp.
GTTTGCCCGCATGCGCCCGGCCGTTAAGCTCGTGCGCACCCAGGTGCCGCTCGAGATCCTGATCGAAGAGGCCGAGGAAATGGAAGTCGACATCTTCTCGGACGACCTGGTCAACGGCAACGCAGCCGGTAAGGACATGAACGTCGATCCCACCGAGTTGCTCGAGAGCGTCGCCGATACGCCCGAACAGCAACAGCTCGACGGTCTCGAGATCGAACAGCTCAACGACGCCAACTTCTAGCGACGTCACAAATCAACGACAGCGGCCCTGCACCTCACGAGAGACGCAGGGCCGCTTTGCATTGCAGTAAAGCTAACGGCTACGAACGACGCGGCTCGGGAACCACGAGCCTATCGGGGCTTGCGCCCTCGGCATCCATCAGGCTCACGTAGCGAATCGATGGATCCCCATACATCGCGTAGTAATAATTGCCCGTGCGCGCGCTAAAGCATCCGGTGTAGATAGTCTTCTCGAACTTGCCATCGCCCATCCTGGACGCCCCCTCAATCATCACCACGCCCTCGAGCGAGCGGAACATGCGGACGACGTTTTCGGTCTCGCTCTCCTTTTGCGGGTAATTGGCATTGAGGTACGCCGCCTTTACAAAACGGCTCGGCGAATAGCAGTCACCCGGAATACCGCGCATGCCGGCACCCGCGCCATAGGGCTTGAGCTCGGCGCCACGCCATGTTGCCGTCTGCGGAAAATCGCTTGTGGCGGTGATATAGGTGCGGAGGTTTTCCATGTGCCACGGGAAGGTCGGCTGGTTGGCAAGGGTGTCGACCGGATCGTCGTATACATGCAGGCCGTCAGCCATCATCTCGACCACGATGCTGCGCTGGCTGTCGCCGATAATCCAATGGAGCAGCGACACGCCCAGCCCCTCTCCGGCAGATTTGGCAACAATCACCGTGCCGCGCAGCGCGGCCTCGACCTCATCGACCGTCGAGAACGTCGCTGCCACCCACAGGGGAAACTCATAGGCCGCGATATTGGTCTTTCCATCAACCGGCCCCTCGGCATACTCGGCATAACCCGGGAAATTGAGGCCCGCCACGGCGAGGCCCGCATCGTTGCCGCAATCGAAGAACATAGGGTAGTTCTTGTAATCGATGCACATACCGATCACCGCGTGTGCCGCTGTCGCGTCGTCGATAAACGAATACGGAATGTGAAACCCGCGCGGCATCACGCGAACCTGTTGGCCGTAGTCAAAGCTCCAGTCGAGGTTGCGGCCCAGATACATGTGGCCAGAATTATCGGTAAATCGAATACTCGTGCACATAGCGCCTCCTAGCTTTACGTTCTTGCTAATTTCATTGTCTCCAAACAAAAAGGCGCTAAACACAAAAGCCCGGACATGACAACAATGTCACGCCCGG
>CAJLUE010000182.1 GCA_905209765.1 uncultured Collinsella sp.
GCGTCACGTTTTTGAGCATCGGCTACCAGGCCATGAAGGCCATCGCCACGTTCCTGGTCACCTGGTACAACTACTTTAGCCGCCGCTTCTTCCTCGAGGGCGCACAGCAGTAGTCAGTCAGACATACCTTTGCATTCGCAACCGGCTGGAATTCCCATTCCAGCCGGTTTTTTATTTGTAAGCCTGCCGAGGAAAGCGTTCGAGGCGAGCCACAACGCCGGAATGGGACGCAGTTTCCCTAGCGGCGCCGTTCCGGAAACTGCATCCCAGATTGCAGCCTCAGAATGGGATGCAGCTTCCGAAACGCCGCCCTAGCGGAAAGCGCATCCCAGAATCGATGCTCAAAACGGTCCGCAGCTTCCCAATGGGCGCTGCTTCGGAAAGTCCATCCCGGAATGAGCCCTCAGAGCGGAACACGCTTTCCGAAACCCGCCCCATCGGGAAACTGGGGACCTCGGACAAAATCTCGGACCCAATTTGGGTCCAGGAGGGAGTCCGATGTATACGAAAGAGGAGCGCGAGGGGATTCTCTGGGAGTTCCACCGGAGCGGCCTGTCCGCCCCCGCCGCCTGCAGGAGCCTGCCGCTTTTCCCGAACAAGGACAACCTGTATGCTTGGCTCAAGCTGGAGGAGGCGGACGAGCTGACCGCCCGCGAGATGCCCGACCGGGCGGAGTGCATGCACTGCTCGCACGGCGAGGGCAGCCCCGCGTTCGCCGCGAGGCCGAGGTCAGGCTCGACGACGTTGGAGTACGGGAAGGACAGTACGAAGAAGCTCAGGCGGGTGCGGACGCCGGAAACGTAGAGATCGGCCTCGTCGAAGTCGGCCTGGGCCCGGCCGGGCTCCCACACCAGGTCGAGGAACCGCTCGCCCTGGGAGCGGTCCCGCCTCCTCAGCTCGGCGACGTAGCGGCCGACGGTGGACTCGCTGACGTCGGCGCCGTGCTCGTCGACCAGCCTGCGCCATATGCGCCTGGCGGTGTGTCGCTGCTTGCGCCAGTTCCGGGCGTCGTCCTCGAGCTATTGACGGATGACGGGCTTGTACGGGTCGAGCTTGCTCGGTGCGCTCCTCCTCGCGGGCGGCCTCGGGGAGAAATCGTCTTGGGCGAGGTACTTGTAGACGGTGTCGCGCGATACGCCGTTCATCTTGACGATATCCGAGATGCTGAACCCGTCGCGACGCTGCTGGCGTATAGAATTGACGGTGGACATGTTGATCATTGCCTTTCCTGCCTTTCTGAGTAGAAACCGAAGCATCTATCAGATTAGGCACCTTCGAAGGCGGTCGGCATGTCTTTGCGTTTGGCTCTGTTAGACCAGGATTGACATGCCGGCCTGCCGGCTATCTCGCCGTCT
>CAJLUE010000183.1 GCA_905209765.1 uncultured Collinsella sp.
CTCCTGTTGCCTGGCGAGCACGCGCCCTCGGTTCACGCTAGAATGCACTCAACCTTTAAGCGGTTAATCCATCCATAAGATGCACGAAGGAGCTATCTATGAGCGAATCCCTGCGCACCGTGAACGTCGGTCTGATCGGTCTGGGAACCGTCGGCGGCGGCGTGGCCCGTCTGATCAAGAGCCACCACGATGAGTACCTGGCAGCCTACGGCATCGACCTTAAGCTGACCCGCGCCTGCGCGCTTGCTTGGGAGCAGGCCGAGGCGGCAGGCATTGAGCGCGAGGCCTTTACGAGTGACTGGCACGACGTCGTCAGCGACCCCGCCGTCGACATCGTCGTCGAGCTGATCGGCGGCGAGCACCCCGCGACCGAGATCTTTACCACCGCCTTCGAGAACGGTAAGCACGTCGTCTCTGCCAACAAGGCCCTGCTGGGCCGTCACGTCGAGACGCTTGCCGAGAAGGCACGCGCGTGCGGCGTGCAGATTAAGTGCGAGGCCAGCTGCGGCGGTGGCATCCCCATCGTGAGCACGCTCGAGCACGACTTGGTGGGCAACAAAATCCTGACCATCGCCGGCATTCTCAACGGCACCACCAACTACATCCTGTCGCGCATGGACGCCGAGGGCGCCGATTACGCCGACGTGCTTGCCGACGCGCAGGCCAAGGGCTATGCCGAGGCCGACCCGTCCGCCGACGTCGACGGCTTCGACGCCGCCAGCAAGACGGCAATCCTCGCCTCCATCGGTTTTGGCACCCGCGTGACCACCGACGATGTGTACCAGCAGGGTATCCGTACCATCGGCGCCGAGGACATCGCCCAGGCCCGCGAGCTCGGCTACACCATTAAGCTGCTCGGCATCGCCCGCAATACCGACGCCGGCGTCGACGTCCGCGTGCATCCCACGCTGATCCCCGCCGACCACATGCTTGCCAAGGTCAACGGCGCCATGAACGCTGTCTACGTGGTAGGCGACGCCGTGGGCGAGACCATGTTCTACGGTGCCGGCGCAGGCTCCTTCCCCACCGCGAGCGCCGTCGTGGGCGACATCCTGTCGCTCTCCGAGCAGATCAGCCGCGGCGTGGCTCCGCTGCCCGAGATTGAGCCCTATGGCCACAACCTCGCCTTTAAGCCCATGGACGAGCTCCAGACCAAGTACTATGTGCGCCTGAAGGTCGCCGACCGCGTGGGCGCCCTGTCCAAGACGGTCGATATCTTTGCCAAGCACAACATTTCGATCTCGCTCATCAACCAGGTCGAGGACGGCAAGTCGGGCGTCAGCGATGCCTGCTCGGTCATCTTCCTGACGCACCGCGCGCTCGAGAAGGAC
>CAJLUE010000184.1 GCA_905209765.1 uncultured Collinsella sp.
TAGTCGGCCAGGTCATCGCGCGAGGCAATGACCGAGGTCGCCACGCCCGAGCGCTCTGCAACCAAACGAATAAGCGCGTACATAAGGTCCGTCACGCTTTCAAGCTCCGGCGAAATCTGACGGTGCCCGCGTACCATGAGCGGCAGGCGATCGTGCGGGCAGCTCGCACCGCGCTTGATGGCCATAAGCGCGCCGTCCACGTCGCGCTCCCCCAGCTGATCGGTACCGCGAATGCTGCGGAACTCCTCAACGCGCACAGGATTGCGCTTAACCAGGGCCAGCAGCGTATCGTCGGACATGACCCACTTGCGAGGGATGTTGCGCCGCTCAGCGCGGTCCTCGCGCCAAGCGGCAAGCTCGCGCGCGATGCCCAACTGGTGACGGCTACACGAGTTGATGCGCTTGACCTTGCGAAACGCCTCATGGCGGTCGGCGCGGTAGTGTGACTCGTCGGCCAGCGGACGCAACTCGTCGAGCACCCAGTCCACGCGGCCCAGCTCACGCAGGCGGCTCATCATCTCGGTATAGGCGACAATCAGGTACTTGACGTCATCGATCGCGTACTCAATCTGCTTATCGGTCAGCGGGCGGCGCGACCAGTCGGTCAGCGACTCGGTCTTAGGCAACGAAACGCCGCAAAACGTCTGCACGAGCGCGCCGTAGGAAATCTGCTGACGCTCGCCCAAAAAGGCGGCGGCCACCTGCGTGTCAAAAATGGGACGCGGCAGCACGCCCACGGTATGGAGCATAACCTCCATATCCTGCGAGCAGGCGTGAAACACCTTGGTCACGCTCTCATCGCCCATAAGCTCGGCGAGCGGCGACAGGTCGTCGATCACCAGAGGATCGACCGCGACGCTCTCAGCAGGGGTGGCAATCTGGACCAAGCACAGGCGCGGGTGGAACGTGCGCTCGCGCAAAAACTCGGTATCGACGGCAATCGCGTCGAACTCGCGGGCGCGTTGGCAAAAGTCGAGCAGAGCCTGATGTGTGGAAATGTACATATCAACCCATCGAATAAGGTTAGGCCCGAAAAACACGGGTAGGATATCGGCATTGCCCTACAACTATACTCGGTTAGTCACAGAACGGGAACGTAAGTATGCGCTGCCTTATCATCCACAACCCGGCATCGGGCCCCAGCTCAGATGAAATCTACGCGTTCACGCACGCCCTCGCGCAGGGCGGCGACGAGGTCGTGATGCGTTTTATCGGCGATGGCATGGAACCCGAGGACGCCGTGGCAGACGTGCGCGAGTTTGATCGCGTGGTCGTTTCGGGCGGCGACGGCACCGTCTCCAACGTGCTCGACCAGATGCGCGGGTGCGG
>CAJLUE010000185.1 GCA_905209765.1 uncultured Collinsella sp.
CGATTATTCACATGCAGAATGGTTCCGTCGAGCTCACAGATGATGACAGCATCGCTCGTGATCTCGACCAGTTGGGCAACGTCTGCCCACTCGTTGCGCTCAAGCGTTTCCATCGTGGACCTCACCGTCTATCGGTAACAAAAAAGCCTCCGAAGAGGCTTCTCAAATGCGATGGTGTCGGAGGCGGGACTTGAACCCGCATGACCAAAAAGCGGTCACTAGCACCTCAAGCTAGCGCGTCTGCCAATTCCGCCACTCCGACATGCTATGTTGTTGATTCGCGGTTCGTTTTGTTGGACCCGCGCGTTCAACGAGGAAGATAATAACCTATGATTCGAGAACTGTGCAAGCACTTTTTTGAAAAAAGTTTACGAATTTGTAAATGAGCAGGTAGATCTATATGTCCGGTCCCGAATCGGTGTTGCCTCCCGGCGCGTCCTCGGGCATGAGCGATATTTTGCTACGCACTTCGTGCTGCAAAATATCGCTCCCCCTGCGGAATGCGCCGGGAGGCAACACCGATTCGGGACCTGCAAATACGTACTTCAGGCACAGTTCTCAAACATGATCTGAGGGCTGATACAAATTTAGCGGCTCGGCTTTGCCGAGCCCTTATATAAGGAGGCCGGAGCTAAAGCTCCGGCCTCACTATCTTTCCTATTAGATTAAGTGAGCGATCAAGGAATCGCCCCCCCCCTGCGGCGGTAACTCAGGGCCCGTGCTGGACTTAGTTTTCAGAACATTCCGCACTGATATCTTCTGTATTGAAGACGTCGATGATGCACCCGTATACCATTGACGTCGACACCATCAGATGCGGACCGCGCGGTGACCCCACATTCCGCTGGCGCCCACAGGGCTGCCCTCGTTTCCTGACATGTCCCGCGCGGGCCGCGTCGAGCCGAGACCGCCGCATGACCTAATAGGAGCATGGAGCGATACCGCGGACCCGAACAACCGCATTCTATCGCGCCCCGTCAGTGTGCCGTCTGCCCGGTCCAGGCGAGCACGGAAAGAACGGAGCGAGACATGCAAAACGAATCGACACCCGGCGCCCGCGGGCCGGTCTTCTGCGGGGTCGACACCCACGCCGACTCGCACTGGCTGTGCGTCCTGGACTGGAGGGGCCGCAAGGTCCTGTCCCGCCAGTTCCCCGCCGACGCGGCGGGCTACGAGGCGCTCGCCGGGGCGATCGCGGCGGCCGGGTGTTAGCGTCAATCTATTTTTCACCAGTTTCGCTAAACAGGCGCGCCGTTCGCG
>CAJLUE010000186.1 GCA_905209765.1 uncultured Collinsella sp.
CCGCTTGGTAGCGCATCGCTCGCGCAGGTGCACCGCGCTCGTCTGGTGACGGGCGAGGACGTGGCCGTCAAGGTGCAGCGCCCCGGTGCGCAGCAGGTTATGGCGCAGGACATCGATATCATCCGCTCGGTGGTGCGTATCGTTTCCAAGTTCGTCAACACCGATCAATTCGTTGACCTGCACGGCGTGGTCGAGGAACTGTGGACCTCGTTTCGCGAGGAGACCAACTTTTTGGCCGAGGCCAAAAACCTCAACGATTTCTATGAGTTCCACAAAAGCGTGCATGGCGTGTCGTGTCCCAAATCCTACTTGGATCTGTGCACCGAGCACGTCGTGGTCATGGATTACGTCGACGGCATCTCGATTGCCGATCCCGAGCGCCTGGTGGCCGAGGGCTATGACCTGGAAAAGATCGGCTCGGCGATTGTCGAGGACTATTCGACGCAGGTGCTCGATGACGGCTTTTTCCATGCCGACCCGCATGCGGGAAACATCATTCTCAAGGACGGCATCGTCTACTTTATCGACCTGGGCATGGTCGGGCGCATGTCGAGCCACGACCGCGGTATCGTTAAGGACATGATTTTCGCCGTGGCCGAGGGTGACGTTCCCAAGCTCAAGGACTCGCTTATGCGCTTTGCCGTGACGCGCGGCGACTCGGCCGAGCTCGACCATTCGGCCTTTTTGTCCGATCTGGACTTTATCGTCGCCGACTTTGCGGGTCTTGATCTTAAGGACCTGGATATCGGCGAGTTTTTGACCTCGCTGCTAAATTTGGCGCGCAAAAACGACGTTGAGCTGCCGAGCGTGGTGACGATGTTCGCCCGCGGCATGGTAACGCTTGAGGGCCTGCTGACCGAGTACATGCCCAACGTCAACATGATTCAGATCATCCAGACGCACATCAAAAATGAGAAAAGCACCTATGCGCGCGTGCGCGATATGGGGCGCGATTTTGCTGCGAGTAGCTATCGAGCGGCAAAAGGCTCGCTCGAGGCGGCCGAGTATCTGGGCTTGGCGTCGCGCATGCTCACGCGCGGTCAGCTTAAGGTAAACACGCAGATCATGAGCAGCGATAAGGCGCTGCGACAGCTGGGTGGAATTATCGACCGCATGTCGATGGCAATTGTGATCGCTGGTCTGTTTATCGGTTCGTCGGTGGTGTACTACGCGCGCATCGAGCCGGTTGTGTTTGGTATCCCGGTCATTGGCTTTATGGGCTACGTGAGCGCGCTGGTGCTGGCGCT
>CAJLUE010000187.1 GCA_905209765.1 uncultured Collinsella sp.
TCCACCGACGCGGCCAGCGTCTTTAGCGTACTGCGCGAGCACAGCCTGTCGCTGAGAGGTGGCACCGACTCGCTGCTCGAGGTGGAATCGGGCTCCAACGACCCCGTCGCCTACATGCTCACCGCGGTGCTCGCTACCCTCGCGGCCGGCGGCGACGTTAACATCCCCGTGCTGCTGGCCAAGCAAATCATCCTAGGCGTGGGCTTGGGCATTGTCATCGGCTGGGCATCGGGCCGTCTGATCGAGCGCGCGCATGCAACAGCCGAGGGGGCGCAGACCATCTTCTTGTTCGCCGTGGCGATCGTCGCCTACGCGCTGCCGAGCTATCTGGGCGGCAACGGCTTTTTGGCCGTGTACCTGGCCGGCATCGTGCTAGGCGCGAGCGACATCACCGGCAAAGTCGAGCTGGCGCACTTCTTCGACACCCTCACCGAGATGGCCGAGATGACCATCTTCTTTTTGCTCGGCCTGCTCGTGACGCCCGCCCGTCTGCCGCAAATGCTGCTGCCGGGCCTGGCACTCATGGCGTTTATGCTCTTTGTGAGCCGCCCCATCGCCGTCTGCCTGCTGTTGGCGCCCTTTAAGACGAACCCTCGCCAGGTGGCGCTCGTAAGCTGGGCGGGCCTGCGCGGCGCGGCTTCGGTCGTCTTTAGCCTCTTTGCCGTGGTAGCCGGCGTTCCCGGTGGCCACGACCTATTTGACCTTGTGTTTGTAATTGCCGTGTCGAGCATTGTGGTGCAGGGCTCGCTGCTACCAGCAGTGGCAAAGAAGCTCGACATGATCGATGCGGAAGGCGACGTTCGCCGTACGTTTAACGATTACCGTGACGAGGACGGTATGTCGTTCGTCAAACTCAAGGTAGGCGCGGGCCATCCGTTTGCCGGTCGCTCGCTCGCCGATATTGGCAGCGCGACGGATATGCTGGTGGTCCTGGTGCTGCGCGACGGCGCACACCCCGTGCTGCCCAATGGTGATACCGTAATTGAAGAAGGCGACCTTCTGGTTATGGCCGCACCAACGTTTGAAGAGCGTGCCGAGGTTACGCTGCGCGAGGTCACCGTGACACCCCACGGTCGCCTGGCAGGACAGCGCCTGCGCGACGTGCCGCAGGGCAAGCACCCGTTTATCGTGGTAATGCTCAAGCGCGACGGCCAAACGATCATCCCCGACGGCAACACCCTCATATACGCCGGCGACGAAGCCGT
>CAJLUE010000188.1 GCA_905209765.1 uncultured Collinsella sp.
CGCATTCGGCGAGATACGTTTGCGAAAGTGGTCATTTTTAGATTAGCGCTAACAGTTCCGCGCCGACGAGCCCAACCGGCTGTGGCTCACCGACATCACCGAGTTCAGGCTCCCGGGCGGCGAGAAGGTCTACCTGAGCCCGATCGTCGACTGCTTCGACGGGATGCCCGTCGCCTGGTCGATCGGGCTGCACCCCGACAAGCGCCTCGCGAACTCGAGCCTGCTCAAGGCCTGCGCGGCGAGGCCGGCGGGCGCGCGCACGACGATCCACTCGGACCGGGGCGGCCACTACCGCTGGCCGGAGTGGATCGGGATCTGCGAGGAGAACGGCCTGGTCAGGAGCATGTCCGCGAAGGGCTGCAGCCCGGACAACTCGGCCTGCGAGGGCTTCTTCGGGCGCCTCAAGAACGAGTTCTTCCACTACAGGGACTGGGAGGGCGTGACGGCCGAGGAGTTCATGGGAAGGCTCGAGGCCTACCTCGTGTACTATCGTGAGGAGCGGATCAAGAAGTCCCTCGGGTGGCTGAGCCCGATGGAGTACCGCAGGAAGCTTGGATACGCCTAGGCGCGGTCCAAGAAATCGTCCGCACCCCCAAATAGCCGACAAGCAGGAACTATTTCACCGCAACTTGGTGGAGGGACATGGCTGACCTGCAATCTTGGCACATATGTGTATGGGGCGGCGTCCGTTATGGGCGCCGCCTTTTTTGTGGGTACATACATCCATGAGGTTCCAACCCGGGTTAGGGGAGTGATTGTTATGGACAAAACTGCGTTCTTTACCATGCCGAGCGGTCTGTACGTGGTGAGCGCCGCGGCAGACGGGCTGCGCGCCGGCTGCGTCATCAATACTGCGGTGCAGGTGACGTCCGCGCCGCCGCGAATTTCGGTTGCCGTGAACAAAGACAACGTCACCTCGGGCGTCATTGCCGCGGCCAAGGCGTTCGCGCTGACCGTGATCGATCAGACTGCCGACATGCTCTACATCGGTAACTTTGGGTTCCGCACCAGCAGCGATTATGACAAGTTTGCCAAATACGAGACCCGCGAGACGGCTCTGGGCATGCCCTATGTGCCCGAGCACGCGGCGGCCCTGTTGAGCTGCCGTTTGATCGACACTGTGGATGTGGGTACGCATCTACTGTTTATCGGCGAGGTCGAGGATGCCGAGCGCCTGAGCGACGAGACGCCGCT
>CAJLUE010000189.1 GCA_905209765.1 uncultured Collinsella sp.
GTATGGTCAATGCGGTAGAGCAACGTTTCGATTGCATCGGGCAGCGGCGTGGAATCAAAACCCAGCAGTACCTCAACCGGCTCGGGGAGTTTTACAAGTTTGATCTTGTCGACGGCATTTTTCATGCCCTCGTCGAGGCCGTCACCGTCTGCCTTGGTTGCGACGGCGTTTTCGGAATCGGCAAATATTACGTAACGCAAGAACATCGAGGCCATGAACTCGCCGTAGCGAAGGCTGCGCGTCGAATTCCACGTCTCGCGATCGGATTGTTCGCGCATGGAGCCTTCGGGAGAGCCGATGACTCGCGCCCGGGAACGCATCGTCCCATCGGCGCCCCTGACCGCAATCTCACCGATGCTGGAATCGGGCTCGTCAAGAATCAGTTGCATGTCGGGATCGTCGGGCAGCGATACCTCGTTAACGGGACGGTCCACCTTATAGACCTCACCCGAAACGCTCACGTAGCCCAAAAGCGACACATGGCTTTTGCCGACGAATTCGACGACATAGCATGATTCATGCACGTCCTCGCCAAAGAGCTTCCAAACCACGCCATACGAGCGTCCCGCAGGCTGCTCGGGCATGGCCGGAAAGCGCTTTTTGGAATCGAGAAACCTGAGCTTGTATGTCGGACGCTCTGCCACGAAATATCACCCTGATCGGTCGTCTAAAGAAAGAGCGCGCCATGGGCTCACCGAGGCGCATACTCGAAATCTTACACGAGTCGATGAGAAATAGTCCCCTTTGACCGAGGTTCGAATCCATGCGGTGTTTACGCAAAAGAAAAGCCCCCGTTGCCGGGAGCCTTAATCTCAAATGGTGCGGCGTATAGGATTCCACGGATCCGCTGCGCGGATCCGCACCGGCTTCGCCCGCCTGCCGGCGCGCTCGCCCGCGGGCTAAAAACGCTCCGCGTTTTCTTGACGCCCGCGCCTCGACCGAGGTTCGAATCCATGCGGCGTCCGCCTAAAAGAAAAGCCCCCGTTGCCGGGAGCTTTAATCTCAAATGGTGCGGCGTATAGGATTCGAACCTATGACGTTCTGATTCGTAGTCAGACCCTCTATCCAGCTGAGGTAACGCCGCGACTTGTTGATTATTATGCACAT
>CAJLUE010000190.1 GCA_905209765.1 uncultured Collinsella sp.
TTGCCCACGGCATACAGGCCATAGCCCACGCACAGCGTGCGAAAATACCCGTGCATCAGGTTATTGAAGCCCAGCGGCAGGGCCGAGAGCACCGTGGTCTCGAGCGAGATGACCGCTGCCGTCACAAACAGCTGCTTGAGCGCGCAAAACCGCAGCTCCCGGTTGAGCGTGGCGAGCATTTCCTCCTCGGCCACCACGATGTCGCCCACCACGCCGCCGTCGTTAAACAGGCTGTAGTAGTCGCGGTAGCGCGGATAGAAGTTGACCTCGACCGACACCACAAAGTTGACGGTCGTGACAAGGATCGTCAAAAACGCGATGAGCGCCGGCACATCGTGGTAGGGTGCGCCATAAAACAAGCCCTTGACCTGCACGCCAATGGGCCCTGCCCAAATAATCACCAGGTGCGCAAATAGTCCCAAATTGGTAAACAGGCCCGTAAGCGCGAGCGGCATAAACTGGTCGAGCCAGCGCAAAAAGAGCCAGGGGCTGCGATCGCTCTGAGGAAAATACCGGTACAGCAGCACCACGTCCCAGGCGAGCATCACACCGTAGCCCAGGGCAATCGAGGCCAGAAGCCCCTCGACCGGCGGCAACCCCAGCGCCAGCGCGGCCAGGGCGCACAGGCATGCCACGCCAATGGCCGCGGCAAAGCTGCACAGAATACCCCGGTAGTCCTTAATGGCCGTGAGGTAGCTCATGCCGTTCCAGTTAACGATCATAATGCTGAACAGCCACAGGCACAGCAGCCCCTGAAGCAGCGTAGCACCCGAGAACAGCAAAAAGATGCCGTAGAGCACCGTGCCCGCTACGAGCATGATAGCGTTGGAGCCCCAAAACGAGGGCAAGACCTCTTCTTCGCGCTCGGCAAAGAGCATATCGGCCAAAAAGCGCGTGACCGGCATGGAGAAAAAGCTCGTGAGCGTAAGCGACGCCAGCAGCGTATAGGTCACCATGCACACCAGCAAGTCCTGGTTGGCGCGGCTCACGCCCCACAGACCGCACAGCAC
Source organism: uncultured Collinsella sp. (assembly GCA_905209765.1). Lineage (GTDB taxonomy): Bacteria > Actinomycetota > Coriobacteriia > Coriobacteriales > Coriobacteriaceae > Collinsella. The sequence continues at coordinate 1,011 of CAJLUE010000190.1, forward strand.
CAAGATACCCACCTGCAGCAGCACACCCAGCAGCATGGGGCCCGTACACACAATGCCGGCGTAGCCATAGGCGCGCATCG
>CAJLUE010000191.1 GCA_905209765.1 uncultured Collinsella sp.
GGCTCGCGCTCGGGGCGGCGATCGCTGTAGGGATCGTAGCCGTCGTCGTCCTCGTTCTCGGCACGGATGTAGGGGTCGCGCGGCTTGGGTGCCGGTTTGTGAGAAGCCTTCGGTGCGACGGGCGCAGCGGGCGCTGCCTCAGCCATCGGTGCATTCGTCTTGTTCTCGTCTTTCATCTGCATAACTCCTTGCCATGTGCTCACGTTCAACACCATCGATTGTCGCACGAAAAAGGGCGGCGGACCCAATTGGATCCGCCGCCCTTGGCGTTTAGAGACGACCGGCAGATTTTAAGGCATGGCCCAAAATCTACTCGGCGTCGGGGACCTCATAGGTGGCCGCCGGCGTGTTGTCGCACACGACGGTAAAGCCGCCGTCCTTGTCGACATCGACCGTCACCTGATCGCCCTCGCGCACCGTGCCGTCGATGATGGCGGCGGCGATGGCGTCCACGACCTCGCGCTGGACCAGGCGCTTGAGCGGACGGGCACCGAACACGGGGTCCAGGCCACCCACGGCGAGCATCTGCTTGGCCGCTGGGGTGATGGCAAGCGTCATGCGCTCCTTGGCCAGACGCGCGCGGACGTCGGCGAGCTGGATATCGACAATCTTCTCGATCTGCGCCATGCCGAGCGGATGGAACACCACGATATCGTCAATACGGTTGAGGAACTCGGGGCGGAAGGTCTGAGCCATGGCGGCGTCGACCTGATGGCGCATCTCCTCCTCGTCCTTACCGGACAGATCGGCGATGGCCTTGGAGCCCACGTTGGACGTCATGATGATAATCGTGTTCTTGAAGGACACCTGGCGACCCTGGCCATCGGTCAGACGGCCGTCGTCGAGCACCTGCAGCAGCACGTTGAAGACATCCGGATGAGCCTTCTCCATCTCGTCGAGCAAAATCACGGAGTACGGACGACGGCGCACGGCCTCGGTGAGCTGGCCGCCCTCGTCGTAGCCCACGTATCCCGGAGGCGCACCGATCAGACGCTGGACGCTGAACTTCTCCATGTACTCGGACATGTCGAT